>JAYTUX010000051.1:0-2592 GCA_043744315.1 Betaproteobacteria bacterium
CGCGCGTGCGTGGCAAGAGTAAAATACCGCATCGCTACATTCACTTTCGCAGATCGAAAAAAATGGCTGGTCTCACCCCGCAATCGCCACGCCCGACAGAACTCAAACTGCACCAGAAATCGCGGCTGCTTGAAGTCGCATTTGACGACGGCAAACAATTCACGTTCAGTTGCGAATTCCTGCGCGTGTATTCGCCTTCGGCCGAAGTGCGCGGCCACGGCCCGGGGCAGGAAGTGTTGCAGGTGGGCAAGAAGAATATCGACATCGCCGCGATCGAGCCGGTCGGATCCTACGCGGTCAAACTGGTATTCTCCGATGGTCACGATACCGGCATTTATTCGTGGGACTATTTCCACGATTTGGGCGTGAAGCACGATGACTACTGGAAAACGTATCTCACGCGCATGGCAAACGCTGCCGCGTCGCGCGAATAGTTGCTGTCAACATCGCCCGCCATGCCTAACGACATCCACGCCTTTTTCGATCGATACCGCGATGCGTTCAACCGCCTCGATGGCCGCGCCGTGTCTGCGCATTACGATTGTCCGGCAATGATCATTCATGCAGACGGTGCCGGCATGTTCGCCGATGCCGACGCGTTGGATGCAAACAATATTGCACTCTGCGCACGATACAAGAAAGACGGTTTCATGCGCGCCGATTTCAGCGAGCGCGCCTGTCTTGCATTGGGTGAACAATTTTGTGTGGTCGATTTGGCGTGGACGATTGCGCGCATTGATCGCGTGCCGCAACAATTCAACACCGCCTACACGCTCGCCAAACGCGGCGGCCAATGGAAAGTGGCCGCCGTGACCGCCTACGAAGAACGCCGACCCGGGAAACCGCCATGAGCCACACGCAGGAAAATCCTTCCGCCGGTATTGGTGCAGCAAAGGAAAACGCCACCACCCACTTCGGCTTTCAGGATATTCGTGAGGCCGACAAGTCGCAGCGCGTGCGCGAAGTATTCAAGTCAGTGGCACCGTCGTATGACTTGATGAACGATTTGATGTCCGGCGGCATGCACCGCTTATGGAAAAGTTTCACGGTCGATCTCGCCAATGTGCGGCCCAGCGAAAGCGTGCTCGATGTCGCCTCCGGTTCCGGCGATCTGGCACTCGCGTTCGCAAAGGCGGCTGGGCCGAAGGGCACCGTCTGGCAGACAGATATCAATGAAGCGATGTTGAAAGTCGGCCGCGATCGCCTGCTAAATGCAGGCCTGACCTTGCCGCTCGCGCAGTGCGATGCCGAAAAATTGCCGTTCGCCGATGAGTCGTTTAATTTGGTCAGCGTGGCTTTCGGGCTCAGAAACATGACGCATAAGGATCTGGCACTCGCAGAAATGTCGCGCGTGCTGAAGCCCGGCGGACGCCTGCTGGTGCTGGAGTTTTCGCAGGTTCACAACTCATTGCGCAAGGCCTATGACGCCTATTCATTCAGTCTGTTGCCGTTGCTCGGCAAATTCATCGCCAAGGACGAAGCAAGTTATCGCTATCTGGCTGAATCGATTCGTATGCATCCGGATCAGGAGACGCTGAAAACGATGATGGAGACGGCGGGATTGTCTCGCGTCGAATATTTCAATCTCACCGCCGGCGTGGTGGCGGTGCATAAGGGAATCAAACTATGAAACGTGTAGTCGCAATGGCAGGGCTGGTCTCACTATGTCTGGGTGCATCGGTGTTCGCGCAAAAGGCAGCGCCCCCCGCGCCGAAGCCAGTGATACTTAAACCCGGCAAGCCGCATGAAAAATGCGTGATGCTCAATACCGGCCAAGTCGTCGAATACCGCTTCGAGTCTTCCGCCAAGGTGAATTTCAATTTACACTACAACAAGGGTGAATCGGTTTATTACCCCGTCAAGCTCGACCGCACCACCGGCGAAGCCGGCATGTACGAATCCCGCGCCCGCGAAAGACACTGCTTTACGTGGGAAAATCGCACCGACGTGGATGTCGAGCTGACATACTCCTACAAGCTCGGTAAATAGCACATCGACAAATGGAGATGGCAATTGACGATTTCGCCCCCATTTCCTTGCAATTCCTTGCGGCATCGCGCAGCGATGCGTTCGCCGCTTTTGGTTTTATGGTTGTTCGTTCCTTAACGTTGAGGTCATCATGAAATTCATCACCGCCAGCATCCTGATTGCCATCACATCCACATTTCTGATCGCGCCTGACGCCGACGCGCGCCCCTTGGGCGGCAAGAAATCCATTGGCATGAAGCGCGATTCCGCGCAGCAAAACACCGCCACGCCGCCAACCACGCCGGTCGCACCCACCAAATCGGCAGCACCCGCCGCCGCACCCGCCGCTGCGGCACCTGCAGCGTCCGGAATGAGCAAATGGCTCGGCCCATTGGCGGGCCTCGCGGCGGGCGGATTGCTCGCCTCGCTCTTTATGGGCGGCGGATTTGCCGGACTCAAAATGTTCGACATCCTGTTGTTTGCAGGCCTCGCATTTGGCGCGTTCATGATTTGGCGCATGATGGCGCAGCGAAAAGCGGCGGCCAGTGCCGGCGCCGCGGGCAATGCGATGCAATATTCAGGCAACGCCGCCTCCGGCACGGGAAATACCACCGCGCCCTACGT
>JAYTUX010000052.1:0-8548 GCA_043744315.1 Betaproteobacteria bacterium
GCCGCACTGCACCACGTCCTCCGCGATCCATGCGTCCTGGACTTTCTTGCCGATCGGTGTCCTGCCGATTTCCTCGATCGTGGTGACTTTCTTGCCCGCAAGCGTGGAGATGGGTGTCACGCAAGCGCGCACTGCCTCGCCATTCACGTGCACGGTACACGCCCCGCACAAGGACATGCCGCAGCCGTACTTGGTGCCGGTCAATTGCAGGTTGTCGCGCAGGAACCATAGCAACGGGGTATCCGGGGAGACATCGGTTTCGAGGCGTTCGCCGTTGACTGTGAAGCGGACCATAAGGTTCTCCGTGGGGTGGGAATTGAAAAGGCTTGGTGGGTGGGTGGCTGCAGTCGATATTTTTTGTACTGCACCCTCACCGGTCGCTGTGCGCCGGGTGAAGGTGGACGTTAAATCAAGCGGCAAATTTCACTGCGAAGGAAAAAATGCATCCACCCAAAAGTTTACTCGAAATGCACACCACATTCATCGCGCCCAATCGAACGCGTTATCATCCTGCATGCCCAAAAAAATCCTCAAACTATTTCCCACGCCCTCCGACTGCGAGGCTGCCTTCTACGATGCGATCGAACGCGCTGACTTGAATCTGATGAGCGCCGTCTGGGCCGATGATCTCGACGCGATTTGCATACAACCGCACGGGCCGCGGCTCGCCGGTTTCCCCGCGATCCGCGCAAGCTTTGCCGCCTATTTTTCAGTGAGCGCCAATCCCGGATTGAAGATCAGCGAATACCGCCGCCACGATGGCCCGACGCTTGCGATCCATAGCGTCTATGAAACTTTCATGCAACCCGGTGGCGAACCGATGCCACCGTTTCTGGCGACCAATGCGTACATTCTCACGCCCAATGGCTGGCGCATGATCTTGCATCACGCGTCACCCTCTCCGCGCGGCACCACGGCTGAAGAGCAAGGTGTGGCGCGGATACTGCATTGACGATGCGCGGGTTGGCGGCCAGGTACTGTTGCGCCGTTGGTGTCGCCGGCGCGTTGCTGGCGGCAATCGGGGTTTCGGCCGCCGACATGCGAAAAGTCATGCGCACACCCGTCCAATCGGCCGAAAAAGGTTTCGATTGCGTCTGGGAATCGGACGAAATGACCGGCACGCTGTGCGACAACATTTTCGACTCACTCCTTCAATACGATCACCTTGCCCGCCCACTCAAATTGCAGCCACGCGCCGCCGCCGCATTGCCGGAAATTTCGGCTGACGGCAAGACCTACACCATCAAACTGAAACGCGGCATTTTCTTCACGCCCGATCCTGCGTTCAAGGGAAAAAAGCGCGAGCTGGTGGCGAGTGATTATGTGTACAGCATCAAGCGCATGCTCGACCCGAAGATCAAAGCGCAATGGCAATTTCTGGTGGATGGAAAATTGCAGGGCGGCAATGATTTGATGGAGGAGGCGAAGCGGACCGGAAAATTCGACTACGACAAACCCATGCCCGGCCTCGAAGCACCCGACCCGTACACGCTCATCATTCGCCTGGTCGCGCCGGACTACAACCTGAATTACATCCTCACCATGCCGGCCACCTCGGCCGTCGCGCGCGAGGTGGTCGAATATTACGGTAGCAGTTTTCCGGAGCACCCGGTCGGCACCGGGCCCTATAAGCTGGCTGATTGGCGGCGTGCGTCGCGCGTGGTGCTGGAAGCAAATCCGGAATTTCGCGAAGACTATTTTGAGAGTGCCGGCAGCGATGATCCGCGCGATGCGTTGATCATCGAACACTTGAAAGGCAAACGCATTCCGCTGATCGGCCGACTGGAAATTTACCCGGTCGAAGAAGAGCAGCCGCGCTGGCTGGCGTTTCTCAACGACGATTACGATTTCATCCGCCCGATCCCGACACCGTTCATCGATATCGCCATGCCCGGCGGCAAACTGGCACCAAATCTTGTCAGGCGCGGTATGACCACACGCCCCGATGAAGTGGCATGGATCACCTATGCCAGCTTCAACATGAATGAAACCATCGACGGCAAGCCCAATGTACTGGGTGGCTATACCGCCGACAGGATTGCATTGCGGCGCGCGATTTCAATGGCGTACCCGATCGACGATGAGATCAGCATCATCGAAAAAAATCAGGCAGTGAAAGCCTGGAGCCCGATCGCGGCGGGCATGGCGGGCTACACGGACGAACGCACGCCGACGCTCGAATACAATCCGGCAAAAGCGCGCGCGCTGCTGGATATGTACGGCTACATTGATCGCGATGGCGACGGTTGGCGCGACATGCCGGACGGCACCCCCTTGGTGATCGACCAGGCCACCACACCCGATCAGCGCGCCCGCAGCCGCAACGAATTGTGGCGGCGCGCGATGGACGCGATCGGCATCCGCATGACGTTCGACAAAGTCGAGAAAATGCCTGAACTTCGCAAGCAGGCGCAAAACGGCCGCGTGCAGATGATGAGCTACGGCTGGATCGCCGACTATCCCGACGGCGAAAATTTTCTGCAACTGTTCTGGAGCAAAAGCATCGGTGGCGCGAATTACACGATGTTCGCGATGCCCGAGTTCGACAAACTCTACGAGAAAATTAAAATCATGCCGGATTCGGCCGAGCGCACCGCGCTCTACCGGCGGATGGTGCATATGTTGTGGGTTTACAATCCGTGGCGCGTCAATACCTTGAAGCAAGGCACGATCCTGATTCAACCCTGGCTGATCGGCTTCAGAAAGCATCCGTTCGGCCATGAACCCTGGCGCTATCTCGATATCGATCTCGCAAAACTTCCGGTCTCGTTAAAAAAATGACTCCGCGCGCAATCCAATGGCTCGCTTCGACGCTGACCGCCCTGCTGCTGGCGGTCCTCGGTCTGCAATGGGCGTGGTGGACCTGGCGCTTCCTGACACCCGTATGGCAGGCGCCGCTCATCGCTACCTCCAGCGATGGCGTGCCGGTGGCGGCGTCGTTGGGCCGGCAATTGTTCGGTGATCGCGACGACGCCATGACAGGTGGTATGCCGGTTGCGCAAAACAGCGTGCGATTGAAAGGTGTGTTCGCCGTCGATGGCAAAACGCTCTCGGCGGCAGTGGTGAATCTGGGTGGACGCGATATCACGGTGCGGCTGAATCAGGAATTATCGAGTGGCGTGAAACTGTTGGACGTGCAGTCGGAATACATCGTCATCAGCCGCAATGGCGCGCGCGAACGGATCGAGCTCGACCGTTTCGGCGCGGCGAAAACCGCTGCCGTCGGCGCGCCCGTCGCCACCCAGTTCCGCTTGAATGTCGCCAGCACCGGTGCTAATGCGTTTGCGCTCTCGCGCCAGGAATTGAATACCGTCTTGCAGGATCAGCGGCAAATGAATTTTCTCGGCCGCATCGGCCCCGCACCCAACGGCGGCGTGCGCGTCGAAGATTCGCCCAATGGTTCGCTCTCGCAAAAACTCGGCCTGCAAGCTGGCGACATCATCACCGGCATCAACGGCCAGCCGATCAACTCGCAAGGCGATCTGGTGCGCGTGTACGGCCAATTCAATTCACTCACCAATATCCGTGCAGAGGTGCGCCGAGGTGGCGTGCCGGTGGTGTTGAATTACGCGATTCAGAATTGAACGGGTATCGAGACAGCAGTCAATAATTCGCAAAACTCAAGTATTGACGCGGGTTTTCAGACATTTATGCCTGAAACACCCCGCCAGTGCTAGTGTTTGGCCCGCTGCAACAGGTGCGCGGAACACGCAATGCGAACATTCCTGACGTACAATCAGCCGAGTCATTTCACTGCGGAATCACGATGCGCCTACCTGTCACAATGAAGAATCATTCGACCCTGCGTGGTGCCCTTGTTTCACTATTGATTTCGGCCCTCGCCGGTTTCACGCCGGGCCTGGTGGCCGCCGCCGAAGACAGTATCGTCATCAATTTCGTCAACGCCGATATCCCCTCGGTCGTGAAGGCCATCGGCGGCCATACCGGCAAAAACTTTGTGATCGACCCGCGCGTTACCGGTAACATGAACATTATTTCGCAGACGCCGGTCTCCAAGGATATCGCCTACCAGATTTTGCTGACCGCCCTTAGAGTGAGCGGCTATGCGGCGATCGAAGAACGCGGTGTGGTGAAGATCGTGCCGGAAGCGGAAGGCAAAGTATCCGGTACCGTCATCGAGCGTGGTACGCAAATATCCGGTGATCGCATCATCACGCAAATTTTTGTGCTGCAAAACGAGAGCGCCGCGCAATTGGCGTCCGTGCTGCGGCCGTTGGTGGCGCCGAATAATTTCATCGGCGCGTACCCCGGCAACAACACGCTGGTGATCGCCGATTACGCCGAGAACGTGAAGCGCATCGCCAAAATCATTGCCGCCATCGACGTGGCGGCTGGCACCGAAGTGCAGATGATTCAGTTGAAGTACGCGAGCGCGGTGGATGCGGCGAACCTGTTGAAAAACCTGATGCCCGAAGCCGCCGTGAATCCGAATGCACCCGGCCTGCCCGCCAAACTGAATCTCGGCGTTGAGCCGCGCACCAATAGCCTCATCGTGCGCGCGGATACGCCCGCACTGGTGACGCGCGTAAAAACACTGATCGCGAATCTGGATATTCCCACCGCGGCGAACGGTAATATTCATGTCGTTTATTTGCGAAATGCCGAGGCGACCAAACTCGCCGAGACACTGCGCGCGCTGATCAGCGGCTCGACGAACACGAGCGCATCAACTGCCGCGACCTCACCCACCAACCCCGCGCAGCCGCCACAAGCAACCACGTCATCAAACACGGTCACCGCACCGTCGAGCAGCATTCAGGCCTACGCTGCCACAAATTCATTGGTGATCGTTGCCCCCGACCACATTTACAATTCGCTGCGCACCGTGATCGACAAGCTCGATGCGCGCCGCGCGCAGGTGTTCGTCGAAGCGCTAATCGTTGAAGTCAGCACCAGTGTGTCGTCAGAATTTGGCATCCAGTGGCAGGACCTGTCGGGCTTGAATCGTGGCGGCGCGCAGGTGATCGGCGGTACTAATTTCGGCAGCGCGGCGAATGGCACAAACATCATTGGCGCGGCGGGAAATATCTCCTCCGTCGGCAGCGGTCTTAACATCGGCATTGTGCGTGGCCGCATCAATATTCCCGGTGTTGGCGAAGTGCTGAACCTCGGCGCGCTCGCCCGCGCGCTGGAGGCGGATCAGAAAAACAATATTCTTTCCACACCAAACATTCTCACGCTCGACAACGAGGAAGCAAAATTCGTCGTCGGCCAGAACGTGCCCTTCGTCACCGGCAGCTTCACGCAAAGCAGCAATGCTTCGACCAACCCGTTTCAAACTATCGAGCGCAAAGACATCGGCTTGACGTTGCGCGTGACGCCGCAAGTCGCCGAGGGCGGAACGGTAAAAATGAAGGTGTATCAGGAGGTCTCGGCGGTGGTGCCGACCACCAACAACGTGAAATCGGCCGACCTCATTACCACCAAACGCTCGATCGAAAATACCGTGCTGGTCGATGACGGCCAGATCGTGGTGATCGGCGGATTGATTTCGGACGACACCAAAAATGGCGACAGCCAGGTGCCATGGCTCGGCAATATTCCCGTGATCGGTAACTTGTTCAAGTACCAAACACGCAGCCGCGAAAAAACCAACCTGATGGTGTTCCTGCGTCCGACCGTGTTGCGCGACGGCAAGTCCGCCAACCAACTTACGGGCGAACGCTACGATTACATCCGCAACGAACAAGTCAACGCGCTAAAGGAATCCGACTCGCTGCTGCCGCCCTCGGGTGGCCCGCAGCTCCCGGAGAAAAAATAAACGTGGGCTCCTCCGACGCGCGCCAACGTGACGTAGTGGAAGCCGCCGATCCGGCGACAGTTCGGCTGCTTCCCTACCATTTCGCGAAAGCGAAAGGCGTTATCACCGCGCGCCACGTCGGCAACGAAATAGAGACGTGGCTCGCGCCGGATCCGGCTTCATCAACTTTGTCCGAAGTACGCCGCATGACCGGCAAGGGATTGAAGCCGGTGTTGTTGTCGCGCGACGAATTCAACACCCGCCTCGCCCACGCCTATGCGGGTGGCGACAGTGGCGCAGACGACAGCGCCGTGCAGGAAATCGCCAGCAATATCGAGAGCGACGCCGATCTCGCGCAGTTGACGGCGTCACTCCCCGAAATCACCGATTTGCTGGAAACTGAAAACGACGCACCAATCATCCGCCTCATCAACGCGCTGTTGACGCAAGCGGTGCGCGAGGCGGCGTCGGATATTCATCTGGAAATTTTCGAGCGCCGCTCGCTGGTGCGCTTTCGCGTCGATGGCGGTCTGCGCGATGTGGTCGAGCCCAAGCGTTCACTGCATGCGGCAATGGTGTCGCGCGTGAAGGTGATGGCGCAACTCGATATCGCCGAAAAAAGATTGCCACAGGATGGCCGCATCATGCTGCGCATTGCCGGGCATCCCGTCGATGTACGCGTATCGACCTTGCCGACGGGACATGGCGAGCGCGTGGTATTACGGTTGCTCGACAAACAGGCGGGACGGCTGTCGTTGAATGGCCTCGGCATGGCACCCGGCACGCTTGCGCAACTCGATCAATTGATCCAGCAACCACACGGCATCATCCTCGTCACCGGCCCGACCGGCTCGGGAAAAACCACCACGTTGTATGCGGCCTTGTCGCGGCTTGATGCCACCACCCGCAACATCATGACGGTGGAAGATCCGATCGAATACGATCTCGACGGTGTCGGTCAGACGCAGGTGAATCCGAAAATCGAGATGACCTTCGCGCGCGCGTTGCGGGCGATTCTGCGGCAGGACCCGGACGTGATCATGATCGGCGAAATCCGCGATCTGGAGACCGCGCAGATTGCGGTGCAGGCGTCCCTCACCGGGCATCTGGTGTTGGCCACCTTGCACACCAATTCGGCGGCGGGCGCGGTGACGCGATTGGTGGATATGGGGATCGAGCCTTATCTGCTCGCCTCCACATTGTCTGGCGTGCTTGCGCAGCGGCTGGTGCGCAAACTCGTTCCGGGTAAAGCCGAAGAATTCAAAGGCCGCACTGGTATTTACGAATTGCTGACGGTCGATGAAGGATTGCGTAAACCGATTCACGACGGCGCAGCCGAATCCGCGATCGCTGCGATGGCGATGAAGAACGGTATGGTCACGTTGCGCGAGGATGGCCAGCGCTGGGTCGATGCGGGTGTCACGTCGGTTGAAGAAGTGATTCGTGTGACGAGAGATTGATTCCACTGTCATCCTGAACGCAGTGAAGGATCTGGTGAAATTGAAGGATGGATTTTTCTTGGTGTGACGAGATCCTTCACTGCGTTCAGGATGACATTTCAATAAATATGCCCGGCTACCAATACACCGCCTACGATATCGAGGGCCGCGAACAGCGAGGCGTGCTGGAATCCGACAGCCCGCGCCTTGCGCGCGCGGTGTTGCGCGAAAAAGGCTTGTTCCCGCTCGATGTCACGCTTATTGAAGCGGCCAACGACGCGCTTGCGGGAAAATCGTCCGCGCGAATCAGACTCGGCACCGGTGAACTCGCGCGCATCACTCGTCAACTCTCGACCCTGCTGGGTGCCGGCCTTACGATTGAACAGACCTTCAATGCGCTGATCGAGCAAGCCGAAACCGAGTCTGAGCGGCAATTGCTCGCTCGGCTGCGCGGCGCAGTACTTGAAGGCCACGCACTCGGCTCGGCGTTGTCTGCGTATCCCGAGACGTTTTCGGATTTATATCGCACCTTGATCTCCGCTGGCGAAGCCTCCGGCAAATTGCCCGAAGTACTCGCGCGGCTTGCCGATCACGTGGAAAGCCAGCAGGCGATGAAACAGAAATTTCTGGTGGCGATGATCTACCCCGCGATCGTGATGATGGTGTGCGTGCTGGTGGTGGCGGGCTTGATGATCTATGTGGTACCTCAGGTCGTCGGTGTGTTTGAATCCACCAAGCAAACGCTGCCGTGGATTACGCGCGCGATGTTGGGATTCTCCAAATTTCTTCAGGCGACCGGGTTGGTGTGGCTGGTACTCGGCGTCGCGGCATTCATCGGCGCACGTGCCGCGCTGAAACGCGAACCCGCCCGGCGCAAATGGCACGCATGGCTGCTCACACTTCCGGTCATCGGCCGCCTGATCCGCGCGCAACAATCCTCGCAACTCGCCGCCACGTTGTCGATCCTGGTGGGCAGCGGCGTGCCGGTGCTAACTGCACTCGCGGCAGGTGCGGGCGTGGTGTCCAATCTGCCGATGAAAGATGCGCTGGAACGTGCCGCCAACGCGGTGCGCGAAGGCGCAGGCCTCTCGCAATCGCTCGCACAGAGCCGCCAGTTTCCGCCGGTGATGGTGCACCTGATCGCGTCTGGCGAGGCCAGCGGCCGCTTGCCGCAAACGCTCGCCACCGCCGCGTATCAGCAACAACGCGACGTGGAATTGCGCACCACTGCGATCGCCGCCATCATCGAGCCTGCAATGATGCTGCTAATGGGCGGCGTTGTGTTGACGATCGTGCTGGCGGTGTTGCTGCCCATATTTGAATTGAATCAACTGGTCGGAAAATAAGT
>JAYTUX010000053.1:0-2585 GCA_043744315.1 Betaproteobacteria bacterium
TCTTGAGTTTGGCAACCAATGCGTCGTGCAGACTCGTGTGCACGATCAGGCGGCGCAACGAGGTGCAGCGCTGCCCGGCAGTGCCGACGGCCGAAAACAAGATCGCGGGCAAGGCCATTTTCACGTCGGCGCTGGGTGCGACGATCATCGCGTTGTTGCCGCCAAGTTCGAGGATGGTTTTGGCGAAACGAGCGGCAGCCTTGGCACCGACCGCGCGGCCCATTCGGGTGGAACCAGTCGCCGAAATCAATGCGACGCGCGCATCATCAACCAACGCTTCGCCCACGTCGGCGCGACCGATGAGAATCTGCGACAAGCCTTCTGGTGCGGCATAACCGGCGGTACGATATTTATCGATCGCGCGTTGCAACAGCGCATGCGACGCGAGCGCGGTCAGCGGTGTTTTCTCCGATGGTTTCCAGATCACCGAATCACCGCACACCAACGCAAGCGCGCTGTTCCATGCCCACACCGCGACCGGAAAATTGAACGCACTGATAATGCCGACTGGCCCCAACGGATGCCACTGCTCCATCATCCGATGTCCGGGCCGCTCGGAGGCGATCGTCAAACCATAAAGCTGGCGCGAGAGACCGACGGCGAAATCGCAAATGTCGATCATCTCCTGAACTTCACCCAGCCCCTCCTGCAAAATCTTGCCGGATTCGAGCGTGACGAGACGCCCAAGCGCACCCTTGTTCGCGCGCAATTCTTCACCAAGCACACGCACAAGTTCGCCACGCTTCGGCGCGGGTACATCGCGCCAGATTTCGTATGCGGCGCGCGCATCGCCGATTTTTTTGCTCGCCGATTCCCGCGTGTCGCAACGCAACGAGGCCAAGGTCGCGCCGTCGATCGGCGAGCGGGAAATGAGGTCGTTGCCGGCGTACGCCTTGAGGTCAACGCCGAGCTGCGAAAAGAGTTCGTTGGTTGTCATATTGCCGCGCAAAAACGGAAAGATCGACAGGTTACACGCAAACCGAATTCGTGGCGACGCGAACCGATTCGATCGCGCGCGCCCTCACTCCCAGCCCCTCTCCCGCGTGCGGGAGAGGGTGGCCGACAGGCCGGGTGAGGGGTGAATTGTTGCAGGTGCGTGAATCGTCAACCAAAATGGCCTCTGGTGGCGCCCTATCCCATCTGCGGATTCATTCGTTCCTTATGCGCCAATTTATTGAGCGCATTCAAATACGCCTTTGCGCTCGCAATCACAATATCGGTATCGGATCCCACGCCATTGATAATGCGCCCCGCCTTCGAGAGGCGCACCGTCACTTCGCCTTGCGAGTCCGTACCTTCAGTCACGTTATTGACCGAATACAGAAGTAACTCCGAATTACTTTTCGCGACACTTTCCAGCGCCTTGAAGGTCGCGTCCACCGGCCCGGCACCTTTCGCCTCGCAGGACTTTTCGCGGCCGCCATCGGCGATGATCAACCGCGCGTAAGGTTCCTCGCCGGTCTCGACGTGCGCCGTCAGTGAAATGAGCCGATATTGCTCGACTTCCGGCGTGACGGATTCGTCGGACACCAGCGCGTGCAAATCTTCGTCAAAAATCTCGTGCTTCTTGTCGGCAAGCTCCTTGAATTTCTTGAACGCCGCGTTCAACGCAACCTCGGATTCGAGCACGATACCGAGCTCTTTCAAGCGTTCGCGAAACGCGGATCGGCCGGACAATTTGCCGAGCGACAGTTTGTTCGCGTGCCAGCCCACATCCTGCGCGCGCATGATTTCGTAAGTCTCGCGGTGCTTCAATACGCCATCCTGATGGATGCCGGATTCGTGCGCGAACGCGTTGGCACCGACCACGGCCTTGTTCAATTGCACCGGATAGCCGGTGATGGTGGACACCAGTTTCGATGCCGGTACGATTTGCGTCGCGTCGATGCGCGTCTCAAGATTGAAATAATCCTTGCGCGTGCGCACCGCCATGACAATCTCTTCGAGCGAGGCGTTGCCCGCGCGCTCACCAAGGCCATTGATGGTGCATTCCACCTGCCGCGCGCCCGCATGCACCGCGGCGAGCGAATTGGCAACCGCCATGCCCAAATCGTTGTGGCAATGCGTGGACCAGACCACTTGATCCGAATTCGGCACGCGCTCGATCAAGCTGCGGAACCGCTCTGCCCACATTTCCGGCACCGCATAGCCGACGGTATCCGGCACATTCAGCGTACGCGCACCCGCCTTGATCACCGCCTCAAACACGCGGCACAAAAAATCCATGTCGCTGCGCACCGCGTCTTCGGCGGAAAATTCGACGTCGTCGCACAACGTGCGCGCAAATTTCACCGCGTCCACCGCCGCCACCAGCACCTGATCAGGCGTCATGCGCAACTTGTGCTGCATGTGGATCGGCGAGGTGGCGATGAAAGTGTGGATGCGCCCCTGCGCCGCACCTTTGATCGCGTCGCCCGCCTTCTGAATATCAGCGGCTTGCGCGCGTGCCAGCGAACACACGCGCGAATCCTTGACTGCCGCGGCAACCGCCTGTATCGCCTCGAAATCGCCCTGACTCGCCGCCGCGAATCCGGCCTCGATCACATCCACCCGCATCCGCTCCAATTGCTTGCCGATGCGAACTT
>JAYTUX010000054.1:0-2579 GCA_043744315.1 Betaproteobacteria bacterium
GCCGCTCGCTGTCGCGAGAAACCCACAGACCAAGATCGCAGTGGAGATTCTTTGCATCGATCGATGCCCCGATATATTGCCCGGCCAACGCATCTTCCAAGACAACGAAAGGCGGTGGCTTGAGTGGCATACCTTAGCCAAACGCTGCGCGGATTGTCAATGCGAAATATTACCGCCGCAGGCGCATTTCCCCTATGCGCTGTCCCGCACAAATCACACAAACACACACATCGGCGCGCCTTTCAGGCGTTTTTCGCCTCGAAAACCTCGCCAATACTAGCTGTCGACAAATCCATCACTTCTCCCACAGGAAAAGGTAGACGCAATGCGCCGGGGTGACTTGCTGCTATCTTTTTGCGACACGGCGCGCCAATTCTCGGCAGGTCGAACTTAACCAAGCTTTATCACGCAGGCAATTTTGTTATCTCGCCACTCGCAATCAGTTTCACCATATCATCCGCCCCGCCCACCAGCACGCCTTTCACAAACACCATTGGAAATGTCGGCCAGCCGCTCCACATTTTGAGCGCGTTGCGACGGCGCCAATTGTTGAAGTAGCTGCCGTATTCCAGATAGTGGTGTGCAACACCGGCGGCATCGAGTGCCTTGCATGCTTTTTTAGGCATCGGATTCTGTGCCATGCCAACCACGACAACAGCGTGCTTCGCGATGGCCGCGCGAACTTCATCGATGATGTCGGAATGATGTGCGGAAATTTTCTCGCGGATCGCGGGGTGAATGTGGGCTTCGTCGAGAATCGGTCGGGACGTTGACATGGGCGGCCTTGGCATTGATGAAATCACGAAACAACATTATGCCTTTTCGCGCTAACCGGACATGAAAATATCGCCGCTATTGCGGCGCTGCCAACAAGGGCGTAACTCTTGTATGATCGCAGCATCCATGCGTATCCTGCTCCGCCTTCGATTCACACTCATCGCTCTTGTTGCCGCACTATGCCTGCTTGGTGCGCAGCAAGCTGCCGCGTTTCATGCGATGTCACATCTGGCCGACGAGAGTTCCACGCGGCCGCAGCTGCCACACTCGCAAAACTGCGATATTTGCTTCGTCTATGCCGACATCAGCGGCTCCGGACCCACGATCGCACATGCTGCCTTTCAGATTCCTGCCGCATTTGTCGGCATCGCTACACCGCAGGCGACTCCGCTTGCATCCGTCACCCACCCGGTCTATTCCGCCCGCGCTCCGCCCCACTCCGTTTGATCTGAAATGACACCGCGCAATACCTGGGCGTTCGTCCGGCATTGCGCATCACTGGTCATAGTCAAAGGAGATTTTCATGAATTGCAATTTGCGGGTCGTTGCGACGTTGCTCGCCGCTACGCAGTGTATTTCAACGTCGGCACGTGCGGCCACCGATACGGAACTTGCGGAGCTGCGCACACAAATCCGGCAGATGAGAGAAAGTTACGAAGCTCAAATCAACGCGCTGGAGCAACGCCTGCTGGGCCTTGAGAAAAATGCGCGGGCGGAAAAACCCGTTGTGGCTGACAATGAACCCGTCACTGCACGCGCAGCCGGTCGGTCCGGCGGAGAAGGCGCATTCAACCCCGCCATTTCGGTCGTGCTAAACGGTGTGTATGGCAACTTTTCCAAAGATCCAAATCGCTACGCGCTCAGCGGCTTCGTGCCGGCCAACAACGGTGTTTCACCCGGTACCCGCGGCCTGAGCCTGCGCGAGTCGGAACTTTCATTCGCAGCCAACATTGATCCCGACTATCGCGGCAATCTGCTACTTTCTTTTGATGAAGCCAATGCGGTGAGTATTGAAGAAGCCTACGTGCAATCAATCGGTCTCGGCAATGGATTCAGTGTCAAAGGCGGAAGATTTTTCTCAGCACTTGGCTATCAAAACGAAATTCACAGTCACGCGTGGGATTTTGTCGATGCACCGCTGATCTATCGTGCATTTCTGAGCGGCGAGAATTATGCCGACGATGGCTTGCAACTCAAATGGCTGGCCCCGTCGGATCACCTGATCGAATTAGGTGGCGAAATCGGTCGCGGCAAGGATCGTCCCGGCAGCAATCGCAACAAGAATGGCAGCGCCGCGGGCACCCTGTTCGCACATCTCGGCGGTGATATCGGCGATAACCAGTCGTATCGATTGGGCCTATCGGCGCTGCGCACCTCGCCGCGCGGTGCGACCGTCAATGATGTCGATCCGTCTGGCCGAGAGGTGACCAATTCATTTACCGGTAAGACCACCATCGCCGGTGCCGATTTTGTATACAAGTACGCACCCAATGGCAACACCACGAACCGGCATTTCAAACTGCAGGGCGAATATTTTCGGCGTCGCGAGAGTGGCACGCTAACTTACGACATCGCCGGTGTCGACGGACAGTCGCCATCGAATATCGTCAGCGGCTATCGCACAACGCAGTCCGGCTGGTATCTGCAAGGCGTCTATCAATTCATGCCGCGGTGGCGATTTGGCTTGCGATTCGATCGAATGAATCGCGGCAGCGTGGATATTGGTGTTGCCAATACGGCCAATGTCCAAGTTGCAGATTACAGCCCATCGCGCATCAGCGCGATGCTCGATTACAACCCGA
>JAYTUX010000055.1:0-2576 GCA_043744315.1 Betaproteobacteria bacterium
CCAGCAGGGGCTTCAACGCTATCGTTTGTTGATTTCGTATCCTGCGCTTCCCAAGCCTTCACGGTAATTTTCTCCCGCGTCACCGAGGGCGGCGTCGGCACGCTGCGCGTATCCCAGGTTGTCACTATTCCCTTCGCCAACGCATCGACATCGGTCAGCTTCTCGCACTGCTCTTCGCGCCTGCTCCGCTCTTCGTCGCCATTGCACAGCATGGCCAGCGGCTCGCTCGCTCGCAACAGCTGCTTGGGATGGACTAGACGAAGCAAGCCATTTTTGTTCTCAAGACGAATAAAGCGCTCGACAAATCCCTCGTCCATTTTGCCGTTGGTCATGTTCAGAAAATAATCGGCCGACTTGTTGCGGTTGAGCGCCTTGGTTTTCTTGTTGTAGCTGCCGTGATAGCCCAGCACTGTATGCACACTCGGCTGTTCTGTCGCGTATTGGCGGCTCACGCCGCCAAGAAACATATTCGCGCAAGCCGACGAGCAGCGGCCCAGCACGACGGTATTGAGTTTGCGTTTGCGGATATCTTCGCCAATCTTGCGACCGGCAAGCGAATCGCCACCGCCGGAATCGTGAAAGACGATGGTATCGATTTTGCCGTCGAACCTGATCATCGCTTCCTCCCACGCATCCCAATCGGTGCGCACCACGCCGCCGCCGAGATAGAGATACGGCGCATCGACGTAGAAAGTCATGGCCGACACGTTTGCTGCAATCGTGCACATCGCGAACATCGCCAGACGAACAATGAACGAAGTGCATTTCATTTATGCGGCTACCTTCAACATGATCTTGCCGATATGCGCACTTGATTCCATCAATCTGTGCGCGTCAACAATTTCCTCCAGCGCGAACGTTTTGTAAATCACCGGCTTCACTTTTTTTTCTTCCAGTAACGGCCAGATTTTCTCTTTTAGCGACACGGCAATCGCCGCTTTTTGTGCATCCGGTCGCGCACGCAACGTTGAGCCGGTGATGGTCTGACGCTTCATCATCAGCGGACGGAAATCGACTTCCGCCTTGCCGCCTTCCAGAAACGCAATAAAACAGTAGCGGCCTTCGAGGGCAAGTGAGCGCAGATTTTTTTCAATATAACTGCCGCCAACCATATCGAGAATCACGTTCACGCCTTTCTTTTGGGTAATGGCAAAAATCTTGTTGGCCCACTCCTGCGTTTTGTAATTGAAGACGTAATCAGCGCCAATGTGCTTGCAAAACGCAGCTTTCTCATCGTTGCCGACGGTCGTAAATACGGTCGCCCCAAATGCCTTGGCCAGTTGGATTGCGGTGAGGCCGATGCCGGATGAGCCGCCGTGAACTAAAAATGATTCGCCCGCTACAAGCCGACAGGTGTCAAACAGATTCACCCAGACGGTAAAAAAATTCTCAGGCACACCTGCCGCTTCGAGCATCGACAACCCGCGCGGAACCGGCAGGCAATGCGCAGCGGGGGCGGCACAAAATTCGGCATAACCGCCGCCGGGCGTGAGCGCACAAACTTTATCGCCCACTTTCCATGATGTAACGGCTGCGCCGACTGCGGCGACCGTGCCGGACACTTCCAATCCCATGATGGGTGATGCGCCGGGCGGCGGTGCGTAGGTGCCGGATCGCTGTGCGACATCGGGACGATTTACGCCTGCGAATTCGACCTTGATCAGCACGTCATTGTCGCCAAAGGTCGGCAGAGAACCCGTCGCGATTTGCATCACATCGGCAGCGCCTGCAGTGGGTGTGGCAACGTATTTCATTTGCAGTGGAAGTGATATTGATGCGGTGGTCATGATAGTTTCCGGTTGAATTGAATTAGTTATTCCACAGCCATGCAGCACCGCGAACCCCACTGGCATCGCCAAATTTAGGCGGCACCAGACGCGTGGCGACATGATCGCTAAGGATGTATTTTGTCCAGATTTTTGGCACCGATGCGTACCAGCGCGGCACATTGGATAAGCCGCCGCCGAGCACGATCACGTCGGGGTCAATCACGTTGATGATGGTGGCAAGACTCCGCGCCAAGCGGTCTTCAAAGGCGGCGAGAGCGGCCTCGCAGGCGGTGTCGTGCGACGCATTGGCGACGATCTCGGGTGCGCTGAGCGGACGACCGGTGTCGTCATTAAAGTGTTTTGCCAGCGCCGGCCCGGAAAGCCAGGTTTCGATGCAGCCACGCCGCCCGCAGTAGCAGAGATTGCCAGGTAATTCGTTGGCAGTCGGCCACGGTAATGGATTGTGTCCCCATTCGCCGCCGATGGCATTGGCACCCGTCACGATATGGCCATTGATGCAAATGCCGCCGCCGGTGCCGGTACCGAGAATGACGCCGAAGACACTCGTCGCGCCTGCGGCCGCACCGTCTGTGGCTTCGGATAACGTAAAACAATTGGCATCGTTTTCGATGCGTATGTCGCGTCCAAGTGCAGCTTTTAGATCATCCACTAGCGCTTCGCCGTTCAGGCAGGTCGAGTTTGCGTTTTTGATTCTTCCGGCGTTCGGCGCGGGCGCGCGCGAAACCGCGCCCGGCGTGGCGATGCCCACAGTGCCACGCTCGCCAAGTGCGCTTTCAGCCGCGTTGA
>JAYTUX010000056.1:0-2573 GCA_043744315.1 Betaproteobacteria bacterium
CCCGCACCTGCTGCGTCGGGTGGCGTGGTCACGCCAGAAATCGGCAGCCGCATCGCCGACGGCAACGCCTCGAACGCAACCATTGAAGCGGCAACGATCGCGCCGCGCATTCCCGCCGATTTTGAAGTGGAGCCCTTCCTGCGTCAGGGCCGTATCGCGTTCACTCGCCTGCAAGCCGCCAACGATGCGCGCGATCTGAACGATATCCGCGATTTCACCACGCCGGAAATGTACGCCGAGCTCGCGATGCAAATTCAGGAACGCGGCGATGCGCCACAGCGCACAGAAATTCTGACGATGAATGCGAACCTGCTCGAAGTCGTCACCGAAGCCGATCGCAAGCGGATGATCGCCAGCGTGCGCTTCACCGGCACCTTCCGCGATGGCAAAGATGCACCGACCGAATCGCTCGACGAAGTCTGGCATGTCACCAAGGATCTCGGCGATGCGAAGTCGAGCTGGTTGCTCGCCGGTATTCAGCAAGTCGAGTAACCCGACGCTGGCGCTACCTCCGTGGGTGCTGCGCTTGATTTCGCGGTCGCCAGGCTGGCCAATCGCGTGCTGGCAGACTACCCGCTGGCGCGCGAGAAGCTCGCCGCACATGCCGGCAAGATCATCGATGCGCAACTCGGGCCACTTGTTTGCCGGTTGCGCGTCGTCGCCAACGGTGGCGTCGAGATGGTTGGTCAAGGCCGCGACGAATCACCAGACGCATCATTTCACGTCGCACTTTCGCTGCTGCCACGACTCGCCCAAAAAGACGAAGGTGCATTCCGCGAAGTCGTCTTCACCGGTGACAGCGAATTTGTCGCGCTGCTATCGATGATCGTGCGCGAGGTTGAATGGGATATTGAAGAAGACCTCAGCAAGCTCGTCGGCGACATCGCCGCGCACCGCATCGTCGATACCGCTAAACAAGCGCGCGCGTGGCGACAAGACGCGGGCCTGCGCTTCACAGAAAATGTGGCGGAATATCTGACCGAAGAAAAGCGCGCCTTCATCACCGCAAGCGAACTCGAATCGTTCGCGCGCGACAACGAAACCTTGCGCGATGATGTCGCGCGTCTTGAGGCGCGGCTGGACGGCCTGTCGGTGTTGGCGAACGCAGCGTGATGCGGCGCGAATCAACCCTATCAGTGCCTATGGCACCAGCGGCTAAGAATCTCTGTCGCACTGGCGTGTGCCATTTGGCGCGCCTCTCGGGACGTTTTCGGCCTGCAAGCCGCGCCAGCGCTGGGGTTTCCCAGTTGCTGCCGGATCGTTACGCCGTCGTGTCTGCGCCGTGACTGCGCCCGCCGAAAATTCCGCGCCTGGTTCGTCACCTTTGTCGCCTATGATAACGGGAAACACCATTCCGTCCTGGCCGCGCCGCTTGCTGCGAAGTCTGCTGACCATTCCACTCGCGCTGTGGATTTTTCTCGAAGAGTGGGTGTGGGACGGCATGCTCGCCTGCATGGCGTGGGTCGGACGCCTGCCGCCGGTGCATTGGGCCGAAACGCGAATCGCCAAATTACCGCCATATGCCGCCCTCATCGCGTTTGTGATCCCCGGCGCAATATTGTTACCGTTCAAACTCGCCGCCTTCTGGCTGATCGCACACGGTCATGGCACCAACGGCGTCGGCGTGTTTGTCATCGCGAAAATTATCGGCACCGCGTTTCTCGCGCGCATTTTTTCGCTGACCAAACCGGCGCTTCTCACCATCGGCTGGTTCAACCGCACTTATCTCGCCATCACCCGATGGAAAGAGCGGCTCTACGCCTATGTGCGCGCGCTGCCCGCGTATCAACGCATCCGCGAGGCAGCTCGCGGGCTGAAACTTGCAATCAAGACCCGGTGGCGTGATATGTTTGGAGGCGCGGGATAGCGGCAACGCTAAAACGCCGCGCATTGATTCTCGACGCGCAAGGATTTTCCATGACTCGACTGACTTCAAATTCCACCGCTGCCAATGCAATGGCAAGCGTCGCGACTTGGGTGCTTGCCGTTATCCTGTTGGCCTCAGCGATGTCTGCGCAGGCGCTGTCCCTTACCGGCGTGCAATCGCGAAAAACCCACGCGTTATCGACCGGCGAATTTTCGCTGAAGATCGACACCAATCCCGCACCAGGAAAAGCGAGCATCGAGCCGCGCGTGATCGGTGCCGGACACCAAATTGTGTTTCAATTCGACGGCCCGGTTAACACCACCGGCACACTGACCGTCATCGACGAGGTGTTTGCCAATGTGGCGGGTGCCGCCGCTGCCGTCTCCGCAACCGTGAGCAGTGAAATCGTGGTCACCTTCCCGATGCTCGGCGACAACAAGCGATTGCTGATTTCATTGAACAACGTCAACGGTGTCGGGCTGAATGTTTCCGCGACCGTCGGGTTCCAGATCGGCGACACCAATCAATCGGGCAATGTGACTGCACTGGATGTCAGCAGCGTGAAAGCGCGTGCCGGACAATTAGCCGGCAACACGACGTTTCAATACGACTTGAATACGTCCGGTATCGTCACGGCGGCCGATATTTCCGCGGTCAAATCGCGATCTGGCGGCGCGATCTTGCCACCATTCAATTTGCCGCCGAC
>JAYTUX010000057.1:0-2570 GCA_043744315.1 Betaproteobacteria bacterium
GCGTCAACCCGTCGCGATTCCTCATCCATGTATCCGGAAACGATAAACATCCCCGCGATCAATAGCGCAGCCGCCCAAGGCCAGCTCGTGCGCAACGCATTTTCATCATCGAGCTTTCCGGTCATCCGCATGTCAAAGCGCGGGTCACTGATCAAGACGCGTTGTTCGGCTGACATGCTATCGGTTCCGTGGTGCATGGCGATCCCTATCGGTGTTTAGCGGCAGCGCCTTCTGCGCGGTGCCGCTATCTGAGTAATACATCGGCAAAACAACAAGACACATTTGAATTCTCGACTCAGAATTAAGTCGAGCTTGTAGGCGAATGCCGCAAGTTGTCGTCAGGAAACGGTGGGAAGGGGGTCACTGGATCAGACCTGAATCACATTGCGCAGGGCAAATGAGCGCATGCGACGCCGCAAGGTGAAGACGACGATACTGTAATATCCGTCAGGTTGAGCTTTCAACTTTCTGATGAGAGCGTTCACATAGTGACATTGCCACTCCCGCATCGTCGGCTTGCTGCGATCATGTTCACCGACATGACTGGTTATAGCGCGCTCTCTCAGCGCGATGAGTCGCGGGCGCTCGCATTGCTTGCGGAACACAATTGCCTCGTGCGGGAGAAACTCGCCGCCTCGCATGGGAAAGAAATCAAAACCGTGGGCGATGCGTTCCTGGTCGAATTTTCAAGCGCCCTCGATGCGACGAAGTGCGCGATTTCCATTCAGCGGGCCATTTATGAACGCAATGTCGCCCACGAGGCCGATCCGGGCATGGAGCCGTTGCATATCCGTATTGGCATTCATCTTGGCGATGTGGTCTATCGCGAAGGGGATGTATTCGGCGACGGCGTGAATATCGCCGCGCGCATCGAAGCAGCGGCACCGCCAGATGGCATTTGTGTTTCCGAGGACGTTGCCCGTCAAGTACAAAACAAAATCGAGGCTGGCCTGATCAATCTGGGTAAGGGCAAGCTGAAAAATATCAACCTGCCGGTGGATGTCTATGCGGTACAGCTTCCATGGTTCGCGTCGACGCAAGACGCGACCCCAGGCATGCGCCAGCGGCGCCGGGTTCGTCAGGCAATGCTGATTGCCGTGCCACTAGTGTTGCTTGTGGCGGTAGGTGGCTGGTGGTACCAGAGTAAATCCGTGTCTTCTGCCGGCAATACTGTCGCCGTGGCGGAAATCGCCAATTCTATTGCCGTGCTGCCGTTTGTCGATATGAGCCAGGCGAAAGATCAGGAGCATTTTGCCGACGGTCTCTCGGAGGAATTGCTGAACCTGCTGGCAAGAGTTCCCCAACTGAAAGTGATCGCGCGAACGTCATCCTTTTCGTTCAAGGGCAAGAATGCGGACATCGCCACCATCGCCAAGGCGCTCAATGTTGCGACGGTGCTGGAAGGAAGCGTTCGAAAATCGGCGGATGGTATCCGCGTGACGGCGCAATTGATTCGCGCCTCCGACAGTGCACATCTCTGGTCGGAAACATACGACCGAAAAATTGCCGACACCTTTGCAATCCAGGACGATGTCGCGAACGCGGTGGTCGATGCGCTCAAAATTAAATTGTTACCTTCGCAACGAGCGTCCCGCACCAACCACTACGTGCCACTTCCGCAGGCATACGACCAGTACCTGCTTGGCCGCCAGCTGATGCAGAGCGCCTCCCGCAAAGATGGCGCGCGCGCGGTTGAGGTTCTTGCCAAGGCAGTCGAACTGGATCGCAACTACGCCGCCGCGCACACAGCGCTGGCAATGTCAATTGCGCTTCGCTGGGGCGGCATGGATCCGGCAGAGAGAATGCGAAATGCACCTCTGGCGTTTGCGGCTGCCGAAATGGGTGTGTCGTTGAATCCGGAATCCGGTGACGCTTACGCGACGCGCGCTTATCTGCGCTACACCATCAATTGGGACTGGGCGGGTGCCGAATCAGACCTCAGCAAGGCGAGACAACTCGACACCAACGACGCAAAAATTCCGTTGAAGCATTCCGTACTGCAGGCGGCAATGGGAAAAATCGACTTGGCGCTCAAGTCGCTGAAAATGGCGGCCGAACTTGACCCGCTGTTCTATCCGATTCGTTCCGAAATGACCCAGATACAAATTGGTATGGGCGACTACGTCGGCGCGAGGCATTCCGCGCTACGCGCACAATCGCTCAGGCCTGACAATCAATCCAGTAGCGAATACATCCTTTCACTTGTGTCGCTATTTGAAGGCGACGCGGAGAAAGCCAAGCGCGGCTTCCTTCAGGAATCCGACGAGGCCCGGCGTCTATGGGGTCTTGCAGCCGCCGAATATAGTCTGGGAAACGATGCCGCCTCGCGGCAGGCCCTCGCGCAATTCAGTGCATTACGGTCAAACGCGCCGTATGCCATTGCCAGCCTGCACGCTTGGCGAGGGGAACTTGACGCTGCGTTTGGCTTTTTGGACAGCGCTGTTGCGGAACACTCAACGTCGCTGATTCGCGTGCGATATGACCCGATGTTTGCCAAGCTGCGCAACGACCCTAGATTTGCCCTGTTGCTCAAAAGAATTGGGTTGCCCGCATTCGCGAAGTGAACCTGC
>JAYTUX010000058.1:0-8475 GCA_043744315.1 Betaproteobacteria bacterium
TTGCAAGCATATATTTGATTCAGCCGGAAATCAAATGCAATGTCGCAAGAGGTGATCCGGTACCGGGGTCTGGTGTTTTGTATCACACCGACGCAGGACTTGAAGTCGGCGACCGCGGGCTGGAAACAAGGAGTTCATCATGAAAAAATTCGTCAAAACCTATCTGACACTCTCGAACGCGCTTGCCGGAAGCCTGTTTTTTCTGGTCGTTGGCGTTTTCGTGCCTTTGACGCTTGCCTTCGAACACCTCGTGTGATCGTGGTGGCGGATTATGCGAGTACTACGTCGCGCCTGGCCTGTCGCCCGAGAATCCAAGCCGACCCCGGGCCAAGCAACACGAGGAACAGCGCAACAGGCAGCCACCACCAAAATCCACTCAGACAAATCGCCATTCCCGCCCAGCCGAACGATCCCATCGTCTCCAGAAAACTGGTGAGTCTACTTTCGCGGTAGCGCGCCTTCATCTCGCGGCGATTTCCGCTGCGAGGGTTCCAGATTTGGCAAATCGCCGCTGAGGCCATTCCGCCACCGCAGCAAATCAACAGCACCAGCGTCGCCGCCGGATCGCGCGTGAGCCACCACAAGGCGAGCGGCAATAGAATCGCCAGCCCCGGCAAGATTGCCGCGGTGGCCTTGATCCAGCGGGTGCGCGAGAGAGGCGCGGGGGCGGTGCCGATCAATTCCGGCGCATCTTCTGCCGCGATCGTGAGCCACGCGAGATTGCCGGCCAGCATGGAGGCGATCATCACGAATGCCGGCACCAGCATGACCGCCGCTCGTTCGCTGCGAAACCCAATGAACAACAACGGTATCAAATACAACACTTGCAGTAGCGTTTGCGAAATGATTTGCGGATCGCGGATCAGCAATTTCCATTCCTTGACCAGCAGGACGCGGACAAAGCCGGAATGAAATTTCACCGGGCCAATGGAATGCGTCTTTTGCGTACGGCCCCCGCCGGTACTTTCTTGCGTGCCGGTGACGAAGCGCCGGTGGGTAACATTGACCACCATCCAGAATATGCCGACGCCGAATGCAATTACCAACAATAGCGGCAAGGGTTCGCCCAGCATCGCCTTCACCGGCCACCACAGCGCGCTATCCGGTGAAAACCAACCGCCGGCTTTCATTTCATTTGCGGCCCATTTGACCAATGCGTCGCGTTGCGACGCCGGCAACATGTTTTGTGCCTGCGAGAGCAGGAAAAATCCCGCACCAATCATGGCCGCCGCGATCTGCGCGATGGTCTTGGCGCGGCGCGCACCGAATAGCCGCACCAGCGACATCGTCAACGCCATGCCAAGCGCCGCAGAGGCCAGCGCCAAAGCGACGATGACCGAATAGATGCCCAACATGCCGGGTCGCCCCACAATCAACCCTGCATGCGCGAACGGCAACATCAACAGTGACGGTACAAAACAAGCGCCGACCGCGATACCCAGCCCGCGCATCGCGAAAATCGTGCGCGACGAAAGTGGCGAGGCGAGCAACAGATCGAGATCACCGCGATCAAACAATGCCGCGACCGCGTGCGCCACCGTTTGCGACACCATGATCGAGGCAAACAGCCAGAACAGCGCGCCGGCAATCGCGATCGCCGCGGGAGGCAATGCGTTGATGCCGCCTGCAGCCAACCCCTTCAGCGTAAGCCATGCCGCTACGTGAATGAACACCCACAACACACCGCCGCCCACCAGCAATAACCAGATGCGCTTGCCGCCCATGCCGCGCCATGCCAGGCGCAACTCGTGACGCAACAACCAAATCACGGTTCCCGGGGCGATGATCATTCGCTGGCCGTGAGATTGAGAAACACATCCTCCAGCGTGGCACCGGCTCCTCCGACTGCATCGACATTCGCCATCCGCGATCGCAACTCGTCCAGCGTACCCTGCGCGACAATCCGGCCTTTCTGGATAATCGAAATCCGTTCCGCCAATCGTTCGGCAATTTCCAGAATGTGCGTGGTCAACACTACCGTGTTGCCGCGCTTGACGAAATCGACCAGCATGTCTTTGACTGATCGTGCCGCGTGCGCATCGAGACCCGTCAACGGTTCATCGAGGATCAATAATTTCGGTTCATGAATCAAGGCGCCGGCCAACGCCAATTTCTGCCTCATGCCGCGGGAGAATCCTTCGATATATTCAATGCGGTTGTCCCAAAGCTCCAGCCAGCGCAGCAACTCCTCCGCGCGGGTCGCGGCGACCTTTGCATCAATGCTCCACAAGCCCGCGACGAATTCCAAATATTCCAGCGCGTTCAATTTTCCATACAGCATGGGATCGTCCGGCAGAAACGCCGTGACGCGTTTGGCGGCAATGCCGTCGGTCGAAATATCGTGGCCGAAAATCGTCACCGATCCTGCATCGGATTTCAGTAATCCCGCGACGATTCTCAATGTGGTCGTTTTGCCCGCGCCATTGGGACCGAGCAATGCGTGGAATTCGCCGGTGGGGATATCGAGGTCGAGATTGTCGACGGCGGTCTTGCCGATGAAGGACTTCGTCAGACCGTGAATGCGCAGTGCAGGCAAAGCGGGGAATATATTGTCATCGGCCACGCAACATCACTCCCAATTCACTTGCATAAAAAAAGCCATCGCAACGACGACAGCTCTAAACAGTAGGAAACGGAACTCTAGTGTCGCGTCATGCAATTGTGCGAGCGCTCGAAGCAAGACACTTCTCCCTTTGCAAAAGGGAGATTGAGAGGGATTTGCAGTCGTTGCGCCTGGGTAGCCACCGTAAATCTCCCTCGCTCCCTCTTTAAAAAGAGGGAAGGCTTGCACATCGATCACGATCTTCTGTGCCCAATTGCATTTCAACAAACCCCCAGCATTGGCGCGGCTTTCCAGCCTTTTTCGGCCTGCAACCCGCTAGAAATAAGCTTCTTCCATCTGCAACACTGCATCTGACCCCGTGATGATGGCGTCGGCGAAGCCACTGGCGAGCGTGATGATGTGGTCGCCATAAAAACGCGTGGTGATGATTTTGGCTTTGAGGAAATTTTCGTCGCCACCGCCTTGTGCAAGTTGTTGCGACGCGACCAGCGCCGCACGCGCCATCATCCAGCCGCCACAGACCGTGCCCGCGAGTTTCAGGTAATGTACGGCGCCGGCCAACACCGCACCTTGATTGCCCCCCCACATCGTGACGATCCAATCGGTGGCGCGTTTCAATTCAGCAATGCCGATGGCGAGTTGCTTGCCAAACGCGCGAAGATTCGTGCTTTCTGCGGCGTCAAGTTGCGGCAATATTTTTTGCATTTCCGCAATCAACGCCAACATCGTCTGACCACTTTCTCGACCAACTTTTCGGCCCACCAAATCGTTGGCTTGTATGCCAGTGGTGCCTTCGTAGATCGTGGAAATGCGCGCGTCGCGGTAATACTGCGCGGCACCGGTTTCTTCGATAAAGCCCATCCCGCCATGAATTTGCACACCGAGCGACGCGACATCGATGCCGGTTTCGGTGCTCCAGCCTTTGACGATAGGAATCATCAAATCGACCAGCGATTGCTGCAGGTGTTTTTCTTTTTCGTCGGTTGAACGCTCGGCGATGTCGAGACAACTCGCCGTCCAGTAAATCAGCGCGCGCATCGCTTCGGTGTACGCGCGCATAGTGAGCAGCATGCGTTTCACGTCGGGGTGATAAATGATCGGCACCGCTTTCGGCCGTTCGCCGAGTGAGGCGGGCACCGGCACCACCGGTCGTCCCTGCACGCGTTCGCGCGCCCACACCAGCGCGTGCTGGTAGGCGCGTTCGGCAATCGAGACGCCTTCAAGTCCCACCCCGAGCCGCGCGGCATTCATCATCACGAACATGTATTCAAGCCCGCGGTTCGGCTCGCCCACCACATAGCCGATCGCCCCGCCCTCCTCGCCATACGCCATCACGCAGGTCGGGCTACCGTGAATGCCAAGCTTGTGTTCGATCGACACGCATTTTGCGTCGTTACGTTTGCCGAGCGAGCCATCGGCGTTGACCATGAATTTCGGCACAATGAACAGCGAAATGCCTTTCACTCCTTCGGGTGCGCCTTCGATGCGCGCGAGCACCAGATGCACGATGTTGTCAGTGAAATCGTGCTCGCCGTAGGTGATAAAAATTTTCTGGCCGGATATTTTGTAGGTGCCATCGGCCTGCGGAATCGCTTTGCTGCGCACCATCGCGAGGTCCGATCCGGCCTGTGGCTCGGTCAGGTTCATGGTGCCGGTCCATTCGCCGGCGACCATCTTGGCGAGGAACATTTCTTTTAATGCAGGCGAGCCGTGTTCAACCAAGGCATCGACTGCGCCGCCGGTCAACAGCGGGCAAAGTTTGAACGCCATGTTTGCGCTGCCAAGCGTTTCACTGACGGGAATCGCGATGCAATGCGGCAAGCCTTGCCCACCGTATTCAATGGGCCCTTTGATCGCGCTCCATCCGCCTCCGGTGTATTGGCGATAGGCCTCCTTGAAACCTTTCGGTGTGGTCACAGCGCCGTTGCTCCACTTCGCCCCCTCTTGATCGCCGGAGCGGTTGAGCGGTGCGAGCACGGTCGCAGAAAATTTTCCGGCCTCATCGAAAATGGCATCGACCAGATCGGCCGTCACGTCTTCGCAGCCAGGCAATTTGCCGATGCGCTCGATACCGATGACATCTTTCAGCACGAACGACATGTCTTTGACGGGGGCGACGTATTCACTCATAGCGTGTTTGCCTTATTGATGCGTGGAACGGAGATTGGTGGTTGCGGTTAAAGTTTGACTTGAGAAACCAGCGGAAAAACTTTGTAGTGACGTGTCGTCAGTAATAAAGGTGCGCGGCATCCTTGCCAACGAAGCCTGTCACATGACTCGGAAGGCTGTTTGAAGTTCGTCGCAAGCATTATTTACTGTCGCCCCGGACTCGTTCAGGGGCCCAAGTTCTCCAACGCAAAATTGGGCCCCGGAACGAGTCCGGGGCGACAAAATCTAGTGTAGTGACACGAGTGTTGCCAGACGAATTTAACTCGGACGCCGCTCCCGTTACCACGCGAAATATCACTCGCGTCCGCACACAGAATCGCCTCACAGCGCCTTCGTCAACTCCGGCACGATGGTAAACAAATCCCCCACCAATCCATAATCGGCCACCTGAAATATTGGCGCATCCGGGTCTTTATTGATAGCGACAATCACTTTGCTGTCTTTCATTCCCGCCAGATGCTGGATCGCGCCGGAAATGCCGACGGCGATGTAGAGTTCGGGCGCAACGATTTTGCCGGTCTGGCCGACTTGATAATCATTGGGCACGAAGCCCGCATCGACGGCTGCGCGCGACGCACCGAGCGCGGCATTGAGTTTGTCGGCGAGTGGCTCCAGCACGGCACGATATTTTTCACCATCACCAAGACCGCGACCGCCAGAGACGATGCGTTTGGCGGCGGCGAGTTCGGGGCGATCCGATTTGGTCAAATCCCGCCCAGTCACGCGTGCGAGGCCGCTATCTGCTGCCGCCGAAATGTTTTCGATTGCCGCGTTGCCACCCGTTGCCGCAACGGCATCAAATCCGGTCGAACGCACGGTAATCACTTTTATCGCATCGCTCGATTTCACGGTCGCAAATGCGTTGCCGGCATAGATTGGGCGCACAAACGTATCGGGAGATTCGACCGACATGATGTCGGAAATCTGCGCGACATCGAGTAACGCCGCCACTCGCGGCATCACGTTCTTGCCTGATGCGCTTGATGGTGCCAGCAGATGTGAATAATTTTTCGCAAGGCCGACAATGAGCGGGGCCAAATTTTCCGGCACGCCGCCGGCGTAATGTGCCGCGTCGGCGACCAGCACTTTGGCGACACCGGTAACCGCAGCGGCGGCCGTCGCGGCGGCGCTGCACCCACTGCCTGCGATCAGGACGTGAACGTCGCCACCGATTTTTTGCGCGGCAGCGATGGCGTTGGTGACGCCGGATTTCAGGTGTTGGTTATCGTGATCGGCAATTACCAAAGAGGCCATCTAAATCACCTTTGCTTCGTTCTTGAGTTTATCCACCAGCGCGGCCACGTCGGGGACCATCACGCCCCCTTTACGTTTCGGCGGCTCGACAACCTTAAGTGTCGCAAGACGTGGCGCGATATCAACACCGAGTGCATCCGGCGTGAAAATATCCAGCGGTTTTTTCTTCGCCTTCATGATATTTGGCAGCGTCGCGTATCGCGGCGTATTCAAACGTAAATCGGCAGTGATGATCGCCGGCAATTTCACCGCAACCGTTTCCAGCCCGCCGTCGATTTCGCGAATGACAGTAGCTTCACCGCCAGCAACCGTTACCTTTGAGGCGAAAGTTGCTTGTGACCAGCCCAGCAGTGCGGCAAGCATTTGCCCCGTCTGATTGGAATCGTCATCGATGGCTTGCTTGCCGAGGATCACCAGTTGCGGGGCTTCTTTGTCGACGAGTGCTTTCAAGACTTTGGCGACCCCAAGCGGCTGCACCTCAGCCGCCGTTTCAACCAGAATCGCGCGATCCGCCCCCATCGCGAGTGCGGTACGCAATGTTTCCTGACATTGCGTCACGCCAATCGAGACCGCGATGACTTCGGCAGCGACACCGGCTTCACGTAATTTCAGCGCCTCTTCGACGGCAATTTCGTCGAATGGATTCATGGACATTTTGACGTTGGCGATATCGACACCGGTCTGATCCGCCTTGACGCGAACCTTGACGTTGTAATCGACCACGCGTTTCACGGGAACCAGGATTTTCATAGGGGAATTTGGCAGGAAATTACGTGTTGAAGACGAAAGAATTATAGCGGAGATAGGCTATTTTTCCACGCGATGGCTGCGGTGGCGCGTACCAATACAAAACGATGAAAATCTGTTTTTTGGACTAACAATGGTTCAATGCGCTACTGGCTTTTTTGAATGTCGAGAAATCGAAGGCGGTGAATCTCAGGCAGAGCGCTGCCTCCCTTTCTACGAGTGGAGTAGACAATTCGCGTTCGAGGGCGCGCCTGCTGAATTAACTATGTACGATAACGCACAGAACAAAACAGCAGGACGCGTAGCATTGAATTGATCGTAACAGCGACGTCAGCGTGGACTTTTCGACTTCGCCCGCGACCGTTACATCCTACCCAACCTGGAAACCGAACCATGAACCCTGTGCGCAGACTTTTCACAACGAGTGTTGCCCTCCTCGGCATTTTTGCAATTGTCGGAGAAACTGGCGCGGCAGATGAAGGCCAAGGCAAGGGTAAAGGTAAAGGCAAAGGAAAGGGCAAAGCAAACCATAAAAACGGCAGGCAATTGCTCGGTGAAAAGGTGAAGAAAAACGGCAGGCACGTGCTCGAAAAGAAAGGTGCCAGCACCGCGTCGGTAGATGTGAAAGAAGGCAAGATAACCGGCCTCAAGATCAAGCACGACAAAAAAGGCGATCTGGCGGTAACCAAGTACAAAACCAACAAGCAAATGGCATATGTTGAAGGCTTCAAGTTCGCCTCATTGCGACTGGCCCAGGTGGAAAATTTGGGCACCATTTATATCGGTTACGCCTACGTAGACGACGATGGTTACGAAGAGATCTACTGGTTCCCATACGACATGATTTATGATGGGGACACGGGTGCGATCCAGTACGTTCCGGTGTATTGATAAACAATGCACGACAGCGCGAGAGGTGTTTTGCACGCCAATGTAGCGGCGCGCCGAACCATCTCGGATGGGCCTATTTACCGCTCCGATCAGGCCCGTTTTTGTTACCCATTTTGTATACTGGATTCGGTACTCAAAAAAAATTCGCGGCGCACGCTTTATCGGATGTTCAACCGTCTTTTCATGGAGCCACGATGCACAAATTCCTACTCGTCATTTTGATGTTGCAGCTCGCGCAGTTTGCGCCCGCAGCACAAGCGGGCACCGACGTTCGGGTGATTATTTCCGGCGAAGTGGCCCCGGGGGTATATGGCCGCGTGGACTACGGCAATGATCGCCCGCCGCCGGTTCTGTATGCCACGCCAACCATCATCGTTCGCCAGCCGCGGCCGGCGCAAGTGCAGCCGATCTACCTGCACGTGCCGCCGGGCCATGCCAAAAACTGGCGCAAGCATTGCAGCAAGTACAACGCTTGCGGGACACCAGTCTATTTCGTGAAGTCCGCCGAATACGAGCCGAAGAAAACCAAGAAGGAAAAGAAGCAGAAGAAAGAAAAGGACGATTAGCCGATTGATCCTGACGAGCGGCAATGTACGCGCATATGCAGTGAGATCTGGCATTCCCACCGCGAGCGGAAAGGTTGCCAAAAATGCCACTTGACGCTACTGCTACTCATATTGACAGGAGATTCCGATGACACCCAATCCGGCTTTTTACTCAACCTGGTCACCGCGAATCCACGGTGTTTTACGGATAGTCACAGGGTTTCTTTTCCTTCAGCACGGCAGTTCGAAACTGCTGGGTGCGCCGCACAATGCGATGTTCGACGGATTGCAATTGATGTCGCTTAT
>JAYTUX010000059.1:0-2569 GCA_043744315.1 Betaproteobacteria bacterium
GTGGCGACGAGATCCTCGCGGGTCGCGACGTGGGTATCAAGTGTCGGCCGCGTGACGTACAGCGAACCCTTCGCCGCAAGTATGCCCAGATCGAACGGCTCGACCTTGCCGGAAGCATTGCCGAAGGATGCCATGACTCCCCGAGGGCGCAAGCAATCGAGCGATTTGAGAAAAGTATCCTTGCCGACGCCATCGTAAACAGCCGCACATTTCTTGCCACCGGTAATTTCGCCCACCCGTGCCGCGAAGTCCTCAGTGGAGTAATTAATAACAAAGTCGCAGCCATGCGCCATTGCCAGCTTGCCTTTTTCTTCACTGCCAACCGTTCCAATCACCGTTACACCAAGACTCCTTGCCCACTGGCACAGAATCAGACCCACGCCACCGGCCGCAGCGTGAACCAGAACGGTGTCGCCAGACTTGACGGCATAGCTGCGCCTGAGCAGGTACTGTGCCGTCATGCCTTTGAGCATGATTGACGCAGCCTGTTGATCGGTAACGCTGGCAGGAATGCTCACTACACGGTCTGCGGGGATCAGCCGCACTTCGGAATAGGAACCAAGTGGCGCTGCACCATATGCGACGCGGTCGCCAACCTTGAACCCGGTCACATTTGCGCCTACCGCCTCGATCACGCCAGCGCCCTCGCGCCCGAGTACGGTCGGCAGAGGAATTTTGTAGAGACCGGTACGATGATAGATGTCGATGAAATTCACGCCGACTGCGGTGTGTCGGAGTCGCACCTCGTTGTCGTTAGGTGCGCCGATTTCGACGGCCTCCCATTTCATTACTTCAGGACCACCGTGCTCGTGAATACGGATAGCGTGCGTCATGCTGTGTTCCTTTCTTCGATGAATCGTTGGAGTTGTTCGAGTTTCGCGCGTTCTATCGCGTCGGGGATATTATTTGGGTTTGATTGCGCGATGCTGCCGAAATCAAGTGCTTGTAGTGTCGTCAATGCCGCCAGCAGGAATTCTCTGGGCAGATAGGGTTTATCGGCAAAACCGGTGCGGCCATGGTGATCACAGGCACACGCCTCAATGAAATCGCGAAATCGTGCGGGACGGCGCAATGCGTCAGTCGCATCCATCACTAGAAGCAGTTTTTCAGCTTTCAATTGTAACGCCGCGTGGACGTCTCCGTGCCACTCGGCCGTCATTCGTGCCAGATCGCGACAATCGCCCGGCACACGAAGCCGGTCGCAAATGCCTTGCACCAACTCGACGCTTTTTTGTTCGTGTCCCGGGTGATGTGGCCAACGCGCCGACGGTGTGACACCTTTGCCAAGGTCATGGCCAAGTGCCGCGAAGCGGATCGGCAGCACGTGATGCATTGCGGCAGCGTAGTCCAACACCATCATGACATGTACGCCCGTGTCGATTTCAGGGTGCGATTTCGCCGATTGCGGCACGCCGAACAGGCGGTCAACTTCCGGCAGCAGACGCACCAATGCGCCGCAGTCACGTAATACGTCGAACATTTTTGAAGGCGTATCTTCCATCAGGCCTTTTGACAGTTCTTGCCAAACGCGGTCCGGCACCAGATGATCAAGCTCGCCCGACTGGGTAATTGCCCGCATCAGTTTTTTCGTTTCGGGCGCGATGTTAAATCCAAGCCGTGCGAATCTCGCCGCGAATCGGGCCCCTCTGAGTACGCGCACCGGATCTTCCACAAATGCGGCACCTACGTGGCGCAACAATCGCGCATTGAGATCAGCAACGCCACCGTATGGATCGATCAGCGTTCCATCGGGATCTCGGGCAATCGCATTGACAGTGAAATCGCGGCGCGCTAAATCCTCCTCCAGCGTAACGTCGGGAGAAGTATGAAATACAAAGCCCTGATAACCCGGCGCGGTTTTGCGCTCGGTTCGCGCCAATGCATATTCGGCATGGGTATCGGGATGGAGGAATACCGGAAAATCTGCGCCGACGGGTTTATAGCCGAGCGCCACCATCTCCTCCGGTGTGGTACCGACGACGACATAATCGCGATCCTGATTCGGCAGACCAAGCAGCGCGTCGCGGATCGAGCCGCCGACCTCATAGACTTTCATCGATTCGCGTTACGTCGGCGGCGTCGCATATGGTTCGTCGAACCCGACGAACTCGGTTTCGATGTACGAATCCGCAATCCAGGCGGCGACACCGGGGGCTGTCTTCACTGCGTCACAATAGCGTTGAGATAAATCGGAAATCGTCGGCGCATAGGTTACGAAGCGCATTACCACCGGTGCAAACATCGCGTCGGCCGCGCAAAAGTCGCCGAATAGAAACGGCGCGGAGGTGCGCACGCCGAATTGCTCGCGCGCGTCGTGCCAAATCTTCTCAATGCGTGCGATGTCGCTGGCGACCGCAGTGTTCAAGCCTTTGCCGGGATGTTGGCTGCGGATGTTCATGGGCATATTGTTGCGCAACGACTGGAATCCGGCGTGCATTTCTGCCGTGATGGCCCGAGCCATCGCACGTGCACGCTTGTCCATTGGCCAGATAGCCGTTTGCGGAAACTTCTCGGCAATGTATTCGATGATGGCAATTGTTTCCCACACCGCGAGCGAAGCATCTGCCCC
>JAYTUX010000060.1:0-2569 GCA_043744315.1 Betaproteobacteria bacterium
GCGCGGCGAGCATTTGCCCGGTTTGATTCGAATCGTCGTCGATTGCTTGCTTACCGAGAATAATCAACTGCGGCGCCTCTTTCACCGCCACGGCTTGCAGTAATTTTGCCACCGCCAAGGGCTGCAATTCGACATCGCTTTCGACCAAAATCGCACGATCCGCGCCCATCGCCAGCGCCGTGCGCAATGTTTCCTGACACTGCATCACGCCAAGCGAAACGGCAACGATCTCCGTCACCACCCCTTTTTCTTTGAGCCGAATCGCCTCTTCGACCGCAATCTCGTCGAAGGGGTTCATAGACATTTTGACGTTCGCCAGATCGACGCCGGAACCATCGGCCTTGACCCGCGCCTTCACGTTGTAATCAATCACGCGCTTAACCGCGACGAGGACTTTCATTCGTTATTGCCTCAACATTAGGGAAAATAGGATTTTAGCATCCCACGTTGCGCCGCACCAACGAAGGCCCGCTGCGTGACGTGCAGGTCAGGGTGATGTCAGAGAATTGAGCGATCATGCCCATCGATCGAGGTGCCCGTGCTAGGTGATTAGGGTAAACTATTGAACTGACATAATTAAAAGCACCCCAGGAGCAAAGATTGCCGAATGAAGTTGCCATCGACGTTAAACAAGTCGAGCAAGCATTAAGAAAAGCCAAGCGTGGCCTGCCAAAAGGCCGCCCGGTCGACGCGACTGCATTGGCAGAAATTCGCGCCCTATTGGGCGACGAGCCGCGCCGCCGCGATTTGCTGATAGAGCACTTGCATAAAGTGCAGGATAAATTCGGCCACCTTTCCGCGGCGCACATCGTGGCGCTGGCGAGCGAGATGAATCTGGCGATGACCGAAGTGTACGAAGTCGCGACCTTCTATCATCACTTCGACGTCATCAAGGAGGGCGATGCGATACCGCAAGCCATTACCGTTCGCGTGTGCGATTCCGTCGCATGCGAGATCGCCGGCGCCAAAGAATTGTTGCAAAAATTGCCGGGCATTTTGGGTAAAGACGTGCGCGTGATTGCCGCGCCTTGCATTGGTCGATGCGAGTCCGCGCCGGCCGCGGTGGTGCATCAAAATCCCGTGTGCGATGCGACAATTGAGAAAATTTCCGCGCTGGTTAAGCAAAAATCCACCAAGCACGATCACGCAAACTACATCCCTTATTTAGGTTTCGACGACTATAAAAAGCAAAACGGCTACCAAACTTGGATCACCTGCGCCACGGGAAAACGCGATGTTGAATCCGTCGTCAAAGAAATGGAAAACTCCGGTTTGCGCGGCCTCGGTGGCGCGGGCTTTCCGGCGGGCCGCAAATGGCGCATCGTGCGTGGCGAAGCCGGTCCGCGCTACATGGCCATCAACATCGACGAGGGCGAGCCGGGCACGTTCAAGGATCGCTGGTATCTCGAACGCGATCCCCATCGTTTTTTGGAAGGCATGTTGATCGCCGCCTGGGCAGTCGGCATCGATTCGATTTGGGTTTATCTGCGCGACGAATATCACGGCGTGCGTGAGAATCTGGATAAAGAAATCAAAGCGCTTAAAGCCAATCCGCCCGGTGCCATCAAACTGCCCGACATCGAACTACGGCGCGGCGCGGGCGCCTACATTTGCGGCGAAGAATCGGCGATGATCGAATCCATCGAAGGCAAACGCGGCATGCCGCGACTGCGGCCACCGTACGTGGCGCAGGTCGGCCTGTTCAATCGCCCGACGCTTGAACACAACATGGAAACGCTCTACTGGGTGCGTGACATTTTGGAAAAAGGGGCGGGCTGGTTTGCCGATCAAGGCCGTAACGGCCGCAAAGGTTTGCGCTCGTTTTCCGTCAGCGGCCGCGTGAAAAAACCCGGCGTTCACCTGGCGCCCGCCGGCATCTCTTGCCGTGAACTCATTTCAGAATATTGCGACGGCATGTTGGACGGCCACCAGTTCCATGGCTATTTGCCCGGCGGTGCTTCGGGCGGGATCTTGCCCGCGAGCCACGGCGATATCCCACTGGATTTCGATACCTTGCAACCCTACGGCTGCTTCATTGGTTCAGCCGCGATTGTGATTTTCTCACAGCACGATAAAGCCACCGACATCGCACGCAATTTGATGGCGTTCTTCAAACACGAATCCTGCGGCCAATGCACGCCCTGCCGCGTCGGCACCGCAAAAGCGTTGACTTTAATGCAGGCGCCGAAGTGGGATCAAGGTCTGCTGAATGAGTTATCGACCGCGATGATGGATGCGTCCATCTGTGGCCTCGGCCAAGCGGCGCCGAATCCGATTCAAAGCGTGGTGAAATATTTCTCGAACGAGCTTCAATAATGAACGCGCCCCTCACCACCGAACTGCAAGCCGAAACCATCACATTCAAGTTGAATGGCGCGGACGTCGTCGGCTACAGCAACGAAACCATTATCGAAACCGCGAAGCGCAACGGCGTCGAAATTCCGCAACTGTGCTACAAACCCGGCTATCGGCCCGACGGTAACTGCCGCGCATGCATGGTCGAGATCAAAGGCGAGCGCGTGTTAGCGCCCGCCTGCTGCCGCTATCCCAAGGCTGGATTAGAAGTTAC
>JAYTUX010000061.1:0-2568 GCA_043744315.1 Betaproteobacteria bacterium
GGTTTGGCGGCTGGCCATGAAAACCTGCTTGCACCGCATGCATCGTCTTCGTTTTCGCTCAATGCCGCCAATGCGCATCTGGAGGCCATGCATTGCGAGTCGGGATGGCAAATATTGGGCGGTGAATCGCATGCCAGACTTTTGCTTGCCAGAGACATCGCCAAATATCACCATGCCTGGTGGAATGGGCGGGGTTATCCCAATGGTGTCGCCGGCCTAGCAATACCCATACACGCGCGGATGGTCGCCGTTGCCGATGTCTATGATTCCCTGCTTGAAGATACACCGAAAAATTGCGGACATTCAATTGAACACGCACTCAATCAGCTTGAGCGTTTTGCAGGATCCCAGCTAGACCCCACTCTCGTGACGCGCTTCGTCGCGGCTGTCCGTCACGAAGGTATCAACGAAGGCGTTTCTCTCGTGGCCGAAGATGGCCTAACCTGTTTCCACCAACTTATCGCTACGCTCACAAGCGAGCGCAACTATCTATGAAAACCAAATCCATTATGCCCAAGTCAAACATCAGCCTCGACGTGATTTCGGAAAAGGAAAAAAAGATGCTCGAACTCCTTTCAAAAGGAGGGACCAGCAAAATCGTAGCCGCCAGTTTGGGCTATACGGACGGCACCGCCCGGGTCTACCTGCACAATATGTACAAGAATCTTGGCGTCAGCAACAAAACGGGCGCGGTAGGTTGGTATCTTGAACGCATCGCCAAGCGCGACCGGCAAGCAAACGATGGATTGAGTGAGGGCCCAACAAGCGCCACGTCGTTTGGAGACTTTGCCGTCAAGACCGACCTCAATGCCTGCCTCGGTGTGATGTCGATCTTTATCGGCCCGCACAGCAAGCTGTGGGAAATTGCGCAGCAACTGAACAATGCCACTCCCGAGCGTGACCCGGATCAGACAGAGCGAATGCGGGCCCGATCGCGGCGCCTATGGAATGCAATGCTGAAAGGCGATTTTGCTGAGGCGAAGCGGGAATTCGACGCGGGTCATCTGCCAAAAATATTCGTGGAATCTATTACTGATGCATTTGTGGTTGCGGCGATGTTGCACCTGGGGGGATTTACCGGCAGCGCAAAAAAAGCCGTCAACGCGATTTCATCGAGACAGGGTGCCAGCATCGGAATTTCCCGCGATGAGCGGGCCGTGCTGGCTGCCATCGCGGACGCGGTCGAGCGGCGAAGTGAGCAAGCCGTTGCCGCACTCACCCAACTCGCCGCCAAGAACGCAGCGAAGCCGGTATTTCGTCAATTAGTGAGCGTCGCGCTATTCCACATTCACAAGATGCGGTGCGACACGGCGCGTGCGCGCGAATGCGCCAATGCGATATGGGCGGATGCCGAGGCGGCCAGGCAGCACTTGCAGTCGATCGGCGTCAAATTCCTGACCGATGAAAACCAGTTGCCGAATGTGCCGAAGATTTCTCGAATCAAACTCAATCAGTATTTTGAGAAAATCCTCGCGTAGGTGATGGCCGGCCAGTATTCTGGCCAGCCAATCCATCGATCAGCGGAAAGCGATAGTCCGCGAATCCAACGCTACCAGCAGACGGCCTCCTCACCGCCACCGATGAGCAAAAGTTGGTCATCGCTGAGTCTCACCAAATCTTGCCTCGCATCTTTGGGGAGCCGCAGCGATACTTCCTCGGCCGAATTAAGCGGGGCTTGAACAACAGCGGTGTCGAGTTGTTTCATGATGGTTCCTTTCAAAAAGGGTCAGCGCCCGGGATGGGCGTGACTACTATTGCATTTGTTATTTTTAAAATCAATAACAAATAACAATCTTTACTATTCAATTTATCCTTCTGGTGCCTGACGCACCCTCCACCGTCGGCATCAGAAGATCGCCTGCTTCGCTTTTGCAGCGCAACAAAATCCCCGTCCATCGCGGCAGTTCTTGACAAGTTGTTTTTTTGGTTGTTAAATCTTTTAAACCATTTTACTAACATTTTTGAATTTGGCTGCCGCAAATGAATCGCGCGAATCGCTTTGTGGCATACATTCTCCGGCCCCCCTTCTTTGGGAATGCTCCAACAAGCCAAATTCTTTTTTCTTGCGGTTGGGAGCGGCACGTGACGGCACGGCAAATGAGTTCAACACGATTTCCTGGCGCGTGGCACGGGCTCCTGCGAACAAGGGCCACCGTCGGAATATCGCCTGCATCGATAGAACATCGCGCAACACGAAACCTCCATGGAACTGAAGTTCGTTCGCGAAAAGTCTGGCCTAAACAAGGTTTCTTTTTCCTACCTATGCAGGTGGGTTTTTTTGAAATGTGATCGCGCAGTATTCAATCGATGCGTGATTGATGTGCGTCGAAATTAGCAAGCCACCGCCGTCAAGTTGCCTTTAGCAGTCCGCACCAGTCGCCCAGCAATGGAGGTTGTGCATGCGCAAGAAGGTTTCCGGGTTTGTCAGCGTTCGCGCGATCAGCGGCACGCATGTCGTGTTCCTCGCCTTCGACATGAAGGAAGCCGACGCCAAAGGCCTGATGGGCTTTGCCATCCAGCGCACCGACCTCACCGAAAACGAAACCATCTGGCTGCGCGGCAACAAGA
>JAYTUX010000062.1:0-2563 GCA_043744315.1 Betaproteobacteria bacterium
CGCATGCCTTCCAGTTCTGCATGCAGTGTGAACACGTGCGCGGCCATTGGTTCGCGGGTACGGGCAATCGTTGGCGGCGATTCATCGGTCATCGTCAACACGCATTGATCGGCGTTTTCCTCGGTGCAACCGTCGATGCCGATTATTTCATCGAGTGTCGGCAAGGTGGTGGGCAATTGCGGGCAATCGATGATTTCGGCATTGACCACCGGAAAATGTGGCATACCTTCGCGCCATGCTGCCCGGCCATCGGAACAATAATCGAATCCCATGTCCTGGGTGAGACGCAGCGCATGCTTCGACATTTGCCACCCCGCCGCGCCATGGGTGCGTGCGGGCGCCTTGAAAATATCGGTGAACCGCTCCTGCGCCAGCATCATTTGCCGGCGCGTCCACATTGCGTCTCCATTGGCCGCGCCATCCTGCCATTTGACATGATCCCAAGTGTGAATGCCGACTTCGAAGCCTTCGTCACGGGTGTTGCGCATGATATCGATGCAACGCTTGCCGATATCCGGCCCGGGCAACAGCGTGCCGTACAGCAGCGTCGGAAAACCGTAATGCGACACCACCGAGGTGCGTTTCACTTTGCCGAGGAACCCCTTGCGGAATACGCGTTTGATGGCGCGGCCCGTGTGATCGGGGCCGAGGCTAAATAGAAATGTGGCACCGGCCTGGTGTTTCTTCAGGAGCTCCATCAAGGCGGGAACACCGATGCGGGTCCCTCTCAATGTATCGACATCTATTTTGAGCGCGAGGTACTTTTTCATGAGGCTTTTTTTTGAGTGTGCCCATTATGCCAGCGCCGCTGGCGCGCATCCGAAATCGATGGACGTTTTCCATTGCAGGCACCGCGATTCTGCATTGCCTGCCGCTAAAATGCACCTATGCAAATCGAAGAACCCCGTCACCCGCTTACTCCCCACGAACTCGCCGGCGGCGAACCGGCCGTGCGGCAATTGGTAACCCGCTTTTATGACCTGATGGATGAAGACCCGGATTACTATGGCATTCGAAAATTGCACCCCCCGACGCTGGATGGCTCGCGAGAAAAACTCTATAAGTTTCTCATGGGCTGGATGGGCGGCCCACCTTTGTACGAGCAGGAATTCGGACACCCGCGCCTGCGCGCGCGCCATTTGCCATATGCCATTGCTACCACCGAGCGCGACCAGTGGCTGCACTGCATGACGCGCGCGATGGCCGATGTCGGTTGGGAGGAAGGATTGCGCAAGCGTCTCGCCCAGTCTTTCTTTCAGACCGCCGACTGGATGCGCAATACCGAAGGGTAGCGCAGCGGCGGGCTCTTTTTCATTGATCCCAAGATTTCGTCATTCTGGCGCTGGCCGGCACCCAGCCAATTGCAATTTCAACGAGTGACGAAGGGCTGGGTGCCGGCCTGCGCGGGAACGACTGGTATTTTGAATTGCGCCGTCACCACTCGAACTTGTAGCCCATTCCGTAAATCGATTGCACCCAGTCGTCATTGCCGCCGGCGTCAACAATCTTGCGGCGGAGGTTTTTCACGTGGCTATCAACGGTGCGATCGCTGACGACGCGGTGATCGACATACAGAATATCCATCAATTGATTGCGTGAAAACACCCGGCCGGGATGCGCGGCCAAGGTATTGAACAAGCGAAATTCAACCGGCGTCAAGTCGAGGGATTTGCCAGCAATCGAGGCGGCGAATGCGTCCGCGTCCAGCTTGATGGCGGCCTCGATCGAGGTGCCTGCGGCGCTGCTACGGCGCAGCACAGTCTTGACGCGCGCGACGACTTCGCGAGGGCTGAACGGCTTGCAAATGTAATCATCGGCGCCGAGTTCCAGACCCAGAAGACGATCGATTTCCTCCACCCGCGCGGTCAACATGATGATCGGCAGCGTTGAAAATGCGCGAATTTCGCGACAGATGCTCAAGCCGTCCTTGCCTGGCAACATCAAATCCAACAGCAGCAGATCAGGCGGTGCCTGCCGCACCGCGTCGACCACGCCCGTGCCCTTGGCGCGATGTTCGGTTGCGTAGCCTTCGGCGGCGAGGTAATCGCGTAGCAGCGCGGCGATCTTGGGCTCGTCCTCGACGATCAATATGCGGCGCGCGTTCGTGCCATTTTGGTTCATGGTTTGTCCGTCAATGCAGGAATTTGCACTGTCACTGCCAGCCCGCCCAGCGGCGACGCATTGGCCTCTATTCGACCGCCATGCGCCTCGGCAATGTTCCTGCATATCGCCAATCCTAATCCGGCGCCGCCGCCCGAGCGATTGCGCGACGATTCCACACGGAAAAGTCGCTCGAACAATTTTGGCAGCGTTTCGGGCGGCACACCGGGCGGCGAGTCTTCGATGGTGATGCGCCATTCGCTGTACACCCGCGCCGCGCGAATGCGGATTTCGCCCGGCGCATCGGTATAGCGCCGCGCGTTGATGAATAAATTGCCAAACAATTGTGCGAGCCGCGTCTCGTCGCCGCGCACCGGCATTGGCGCCAGCGCATCGATGTCAAGACGGATACCAGCCTCGGCCAACCCGCGCCGATGGTCTTCGGCAAGATCCGTGACCAGCG
>JAYTUX010000063.1:0-2547 GCA_043744315.1 Betaproteobacteria bacterium
TCGGTGCCGCGATTCAGGCGAATGTGCTCGCGGGCAATCGCGCGGCAGATGATCTCTTGTTGCTCGACGTGATTCCACTTTCGCTGGGACTTGAAACGATGGGCGGACTCGCGGAGAAAGTCATCCCGCGAAATTCAACTTTGCCAATCGCGCGCGCGCAGGAATTCACCACCTACAAAGATGGCCAGACGGCGATGGCGATTCATGTGGTGCAGGGCGAGCGTGAATTGGTGAAAGATTGCCGGTCACTCGCGCGCTTCGAATTGCGCGGCATTCCGCCGATGGCGGCGGGTGCCGCGCGCATCCGCGTATTGTTTCAGGTCGATGCTGATGGCTTGTTGCAAGTGTCCGCGCGCGAAACGGTCAGCGGCGTCGAGACACGGGTGGAAGTGAAGCCGTCGTATGGCTTGAACGACGCCGAGATAGCTGCAATGCTGAAAGCCGGTTTCAGCCACGCCGATGACGATGCGATGGCGCGTGCCTTGTCCGAGCAACGAGTTGAAGCGTCGCGCATGATTGAAGCATTGCGTGCAGCATTGACAAAGGATGGTGAGATGTTGCTTGCGGCTGATGAACGCGCGGCGATCGACCAATCGATGGCTCAACTTCAAAGTATTTCAATGCGTGACGATCACCGCGCGATCAAGGAAGCGATTGCAGCTCTTTCGGATGCCACCGGGGATTTCGCCGAGCGGCGCATGGATCGCAGCGTTGCCGACGCGTTGCGCGGGCGAAAAATCGAGGACGTAAATATCACATGACGCAAATTCAAGTTTTACCGCACGAAAGCCTTTGTCCTGCGGGTGCCGAATTCGAGGCACCCGAAGGTGAATCGATATGTGACGCGCTATTGCGTTACGGAATCGAGATTGAACATGCCTGTGAGAAATCCTGCGCCTGCACCACTTGCCACGTGATCGTTCGCGAGGGCTTGCCTTCACTCGACGACGCAGAGGAAAAAGAGGAAGACATGCTCGACATGGCGTGGGGTTTGACGCCGCAATCGCGCCTGTCTTGCCAGGCCCGCGTCAAAAAAGATCGGCTGGTGATCGAGATTCCCAAGTACACCATCAATCACGCGCGGGAGACCCACTGATGAAATGGACTGACAGTCTTGAAATCGCGATTCAACTTGCCGATGCGCATCCTGACATCGACCCCAAAACGATTCGTTTTACCGATTTGCGCGAATGGGTCATGGCGTTACCCGAGTTCGACGACGAACCCAGTCGCTCAGGGGAGAAAATTCTCGAGGCGATCCAGATGGCATGGATCGACGAGGTTTCGTAGCGACAACGTTAAAGGGTTGTTGAAATTCGCAGGGCAAATAGCCGCGCACAAATTCAGAGCACTTCCTACTTTTTAAAGGAGGATTGAGGAGGATTTTGGGCCGTATTGACGGAGTGACCACCGCAAATCTCCCTCAATCCCTCTTTGAAAAGAGGGAAGTGCTCTGCAAGAAGTATTTGACCTTCGATATCTCGAATTTCAACAAAATCTTAAATCTTTCGTTTCCGCGAAAGCGACAGGCCAAATCCTAGCCGCCCGACAACCATTCCCGAATTTGCTCGTACACGTCACGTGACGACAACAGTTCCATATGATTCATACCGCGAAAAACCCGTTGCCGTTCCACAGGAATTGCCAGATCCAATGCGCGATTGCGGTGCCGACCCAGTGCACTCGCAAGTGGTACCAGGCCATCACCCAGTACACGGCCTTTCACGTCGCCTGTTTGTTTGCCTACACTTGCGGCGATGGCGTAAAACCGGGTCGATTCCGGCAACGTCACCACTCTCTCGAGGCTACTGAGTTTGCGGCCTGTCTCGCGCGCCTGCCAATCTTCATCGCGCAGATCACCATGCCGCAAGTCTGTAATGCCCGCGCTGCGAATCTTTCCGATACGCGCGAACGGCGCGGTATACGGGCTGCCACCGAGAATCACATCGATCCCGTGACCACCGCGTTCCAGCGGTGCGCCGTGATGCGGTGTACCGAGAAAAACCAGCGAACGCAGTTTGGTCGGCCAACGGTGTGGTTCGGTTAACGCAAAATGCAGTGCGCTGCGCGCGAGTAATCCTCCCATGCTGTGCGCGACGATTGCAATCGATTCAACTGGAGTCGGCCAGGCATCGATCAGCGCCTCCAGTTGCGACGAAAGCGCACGGCCATTGACGGATATGTGCAGGCCGCTGTTGTATCGCAGGTAGATCGGCGTATACCCGAGGTCGCGCGCCAGCGATGCACCATGATCGTGATGCCCATCGCCGTCCCCCGTGCGCCATTGGCCGTCATGCATGCAAAGCCCATGCAGCAATATCACAATCTTTGCGGACGCAGCGGGAAATGCCGCCGCCAATGAGGACTTATCTGCGACCAATGCGCCGCCTTGTGAGCGCCATTGCATCGGTGTTGCCAGTGCATTGCCGGTGGCAGCCAAATGATCACCGAGCACGCCATTCAATGCGGCAACGACATTGTCGCGCGCGGGCGTCGAATCACGCACGCCTAACAGCGGCACCAGCGGCGCGAGCGCCATATCGATAC
>JAYTUX010000064.1:0-8346 GCA_043744315.1 Betaproteobacteria bacterium
CGGTGGATCTAGCGCCGCAATATAGCGGTAGCCGGCTGCTAATTCACTACGGTTCGCCCGTCATCAGCCAACGCAATACGGTGCTGGCAGGGGTGAAGACGGCCGCTACTGGCAGTTTTCGCATTGAGGCGCGGTCAGGTGCGAGTGGCGCGTTGCTTTGGTCCGAGGCGACTGACTATCGTCTGCCGCCGGGAAATTTCTGGACGCCAAGCTACAACCTCACCTTGACCGCTGCGAACCGTGTTTACGCACCCGGCGCGGGTGGAAAATTGTATTTTCGCGACAACGTTGACGCGTCAACCGGCGCACTGCAGACGGCGGTTTTTTTCGGCAATGCCAATTACACCGCTGCCGCCGCGACCTACGATGCAAATGTGTTCATCAACACGCCGCTGACGAGTGATTCCGCGGGCAATATTTTCTTCGGCTTTATCGCAAACGGCGGCAATCCTGCGGGACTCATCAGTGGCATCGCTCGCGTCGCAACGAATGGCAGTGGGTCGTGGGTGGCCGCGTCCACGGCGTCGACTAGCGCCACAATCGAAGGCGTCGCGATGAACAGCGCACCGGCCTTGTCGCCCGATTCGCGCACTGTCTATGTTGCTGTCAGTGGTGGAAGCGCGTCGGGCCGCGCGAGCGGATTCCTGTTGGCGCTCGATAGTGTAACGCTTGTAACGCGCGCAAAGATCGCACTAACCGATCCCGTCACCGGCGCGCCGGCATGGATCAATGAAAGCAGCACCGCCTCGCCGATGGTCGGGCCTGATGGCGATGTCTATTTCGGCGTGCTTGAATCCAATGTGCCCGCGCATAATTTTCGCGGCTGGTTGCTGCACTTCGACGCGGCATTGAGCCGCAACAAGACTCCCGGTTCATTCGGCTGGGATGACACACCATCGCTCGTGCCGGTCTCGATGCTGCCTTCCTACAATGGTGGCTCGGCATATTTGTTGATGAGCAAGTACAACAACTATGGCGGTGCGGGAAACGGTGATGGCAAGAATCGCATCGCCATCATCGATCCCAATCAAAGCCAAACTGATGCCATTTCCGGCAATCCGGTAATGAAGGAAATCCTCACCATTCTCGGCCCGACCCCCGATGCGGGCTACCCCGGCGGCGTTACCGAGTGGTGTATCAACACGGCGGCGGTGGATCCCGTCACGCGCTCGATCCTTGCCAATAGTGAGGATGGCTATTTGTATCGCTGGGATCTTGCGGGCAATCGCTTCAGCGAACGCATACAGCTCACCAGCGGAATCGCCGAATCATATACGCCTACCGCGATCGGTGCCGATGGCGCCGTATATGCGATCAACAACGCGGTACTGTTTTCGGTAGGCCGCTGATGGATGGCGGGCTCATGAACCACTGGATCGTATTTTTGCGCGGCATCAACGTCGGCGGCAACAATATTTTGCCGATGAAATCGTTGGTATTGCTGATCGAGGGTCTGGGTGCAAAGGACGTGAAGACCTATATCCAGAGCGGCAATGCGGTGTTTCGTCATTCTGTGGGTGATGCGGCTGCGCTCACAAAACAAATCGAAGGCGCAGTTTTGAGCGCACATGGTTTTGCGCCGAATGTGCTGCTAATGTCGCGCGATCAACTTGAGGCTGCCGCGAAGGCAAATCCGTTTCCCGAGGCGGTGGCCGCACCCAAAACCCTGCATCTTGCGTTCCTCGCCGAGGTCCCCGTCCACGCAAACTGGGATGGCCTTAACGAGATCCGTTGTGCCAACGAGCGATATGCGGTCAAAGGAAAAGTGTTTTACCTTCACGCCCCTGCAGGCATCGGCAAATCAAAATTGGCGGCGCGCTATGAAAAATTGCTGGGTGTCTCGGCGACCGCGCGCAACTGGAACACGGTGGTGAAGATGATCGAGCTTGCGAAGAAGGATGGATAGCGCATTCATACGTTGCACAAGATGACTCGGCTCATCAGTGTTGGAGGCGTCAGGCTGCCGACAGTACATTATTCAGTGGCACATATAGAAGGCCCTGTGCCAGCGCGACCGGTTCACAGGTGATCTTGCCTTCTGCGACATTGAGGCCCGCTGCAAGATGCGGGTCATCGATGAGCGCCTGCCGCCAGCCCTTGTCGGCGAGTGCCAGCGTAAACGGCAGTGTCACGTTGTTAAGTGCAAAAGTGGAGGTGCGCGCGACCGCACCCGGCATGTTGGTCACGCAATAGTGGATAACACCGTGTTCGACGTAGGTCGGATTCGAGTGCGTCGTCGGTCGCGAGGTTTCCGCGCAACCGCCCTGATCGATCGAGATATCGACGATCACGCTGCCTGGCTTCATCGATTTGACAATGTCGCGAGTGATGAGTTTCGGCGCGGCCGCACCGGGAATCAATACCGTGCCGATCAGCAAGTCTGCGCGTGCGGCGTAACGCGCGATGTTGGCGCTGTCGGAAAAAACGGTGCGCACACGACCGGAGAATTCGACGGCGACGCGCTTTAATACTTCCGCACTTCGATCCAGCACGGTGACATCGGCACCCATGCCCAACGCAATGATGGCCGCGTGCGTACCGGATACACCCCCGCCGAGAATCACTACGTCGGCCGGTGTCACGCCGGGAACGCCACCCAATAACACACCGCGACCGCCGGCGGATGCCTCCAACGCGCGTGCGCCAACTTGCGGTGCGAGGCGGCCGGCGACTTCTGACATCGGCGTCAACAATGGCAACGTGCCGCGCGGCGACGTGACCGTTTCATAGGCGATGCAGATCGCGCCGGAGTCGATCAGATCGCGGGTCTGCTCGGCATCAGGTGCCAGATGCAGATAGGTAAACAATATTTGTCCGCGCCTAAGCCGTTTTCGCTCGACGGCAAGCGGCTCTTTGACTTTGACGATCAATTGCGCCCGCGTGAAAATGTCTTCGGCCGTGGCCACCATTTCTGCACCCGCGGTGCGATATTCCGCATCGGTGATGCCCGCACCCATACCGGCACCGGTCTCGACGATGACTTGATGTCCGCGACGAGTAAGCTCATGTACTGAACCCGGCACGAGGCCCACGCGGCGTTCATTGTCTTTGATTTCTTTTGGGGTGCCGACGATCATTATTTTCTCCGGAACGGTACTTGCTGATGTGCCAGCGACGCATCGGGGACGATGGATTCATTCGCATCGCCGGGACGGGATTATGTTGCTGACAATTTTTCGTGAAGCAATGCGGCAATGTCTTTCAAGGCCACCACCGTCGCCTTGTCGTCGCGGCGATGCTGGTATTCGACGTTGCCCTCTTTCAAACCACGATCGCCAATCGTGACGCGATGCGGCACGCCGATCAATTCCCAATCGGCGAACATCACTCCCGGCCGCTCGCCGCGATCATCGAGCACCACATTCACACCGTCTGCCGACAATTCTTTATGCAGCGCATCGGCGGCGTTTTTCACGCCTTCATTGCGGTCATATCCCAGCGGGCAAATCACCACGGAAAATGGCGCAATCGCATCCGGCCAAACAATGCCTTTGGCGTCGTGATTCTGTTCGATCGCGGCACCTAGCAATCGCGTCACGCCGATACCGTAACAACCCATGATCATTTGCTGGTTCTGTCCCGATTCGTTGGCGAACATCAACTTCATCGACTCAGGATAGGGGAGTCCAGCAAACACATGGCCGACTTCAATGCCGCGCTGCACGGCGAGCACGCCTTTGCCATCTGGCGAGGGATCGCCTGCGACGACATTGCGGATATCCGCGACCAGCGTTGGTTCGGGTAAGTCTCGACCCCAATTCATGCCGGCAAAATGGAAATCGATTTCGTTCGCGCCCGCAACGAAATCGCTCATGTTGGCAACGGTGCGGTCGGCGATAAGGTTCACGGGTTTCTTCGTGCCCAGTGGACCCAGATAGCCGGGCGGGCAACCAAAGTGCTCGACGATTTCGGCTTCCGTGGCGAAGCGAAATCCGGTTTTCAAGCCGTCAATTTTGCCGGCCTTGATCTCATTCAATTCATGGTCGCCGCGAATCAGCAGCAACCAGATTTTCACACCCGTGACGCTGCCTTCTTTGTCGGTTGATTCCGTGGCGAGCACAATCGATTTGACGGTACGCGAGAGGTCGATACCGAGCAGGGCCGCGACATCTTCGCATTTAGCCTTGCCCGGAGTGGGTGTCTTGGCGAGTGCTTGTGTTGCGTGAGCACGCGATGCAATCAACGAAATTGCCTCGGCCATTTCCACATTGGCTGCGTAATCCGACGTCGGGCAGTAGGCCAGCGCATCTTCGCCCGTATCGGCGATCACCTGAAATTCGTGGCTCGCCTTGCCGCCGATATTGCCGGTGTCGGCACGCACCGCGCGGAATACGAGCCCCATGCGCGTAAAAATACGTTCGTAGGCCTGATACATGGCGTCATAGCTACGCTTGGCGCCGGCATCGTCTTTATCGAACGAATATGCGTCTTTCATCGTGAACTCGCGGCCACGCATGACACCAAAACGCGGGCGGCGCTCATCGCGAAATTTGGTCTGAATATGATAAAAATTCACCGGCAATTGCTTGTGGCTCTTGATTTCATTGCGTGCGATGTCAGCGATCACTTCTTCGGACGTCGGCTGCACGATGAAATCGCGCCCATGACGATCCTTGATGCGCATGAGCTCCGGTCCATACTCGCTCCAGCGCCCCGTTTCCTGCCAAAGTTCGGCCGGCTGAATCACCGGCATCAGTAATTCCACTGCGCCCGCTGCATGCATTTCCTCGCGGATAATGTTTTCGATCTTGCGGATCGACCTGAGCCCCATCGGCATGTAGGTGTAAATGCCGGCAGCGAGCTTTTTGATCATGCCGGCCCGCATCATGAGTTGTTGGGAGATCACATCCGCGTCGGCGGGTGCCTCGCGCAGGGTTGACAGGAAGAATTTTGATAAGCGCATGATTTATTGTGACTTTTTGTTTGTTGGCGACGCACGGACAAAAGTCATTTTACACTTTGACGGAACTCTTGACGCCGCTGGCAGGTCGGAATTGACGCATTCCTGGTCTATTCGAGCGCGTTTTTTGCTACCAATTTTTTAGTCGAAGCGGCGGCTAGTCACCTATCGGAAATTGTGAAAGAATCACTTTAACTATGGATTTGGAAGGGCACGGCCATGATCGACCGAGATGGTTATCGCCCGAACGTCGCTATCGTCCTTTGCAACGCAAAGAACGAGGTGTTTTGGGGTAAGCGCATCAAGGAACACGCGTGGCAGTTTCCGCAGGGCGGCATCAAAATGGGCGAAAGCCCTGAAGACGCCATGTTTCGGGAACTGGAGGAGGAAACCGGGCTTCGGCGCGAACATGTCAGGATTTTGGGTAGAACCAAGAGCTGGCTGCATTACAGCGTGCCGACGCACTGGGTGAAGCGCGAATGGCGCGGCACGTACAAGGGCCAGAAGCAAATCTGGTATTTGCTGAAGCTGGTCGGTCGCGATCACGATATTCGTCTGCGCGCGAGCACGCATCCCGAGTTTGATGCGTGGCGCTGGCACGACTATTGGGTGCCGCTCGATTCGGTGATCGAATTCAAGCGCGACGTTTACAAACAGGCGCTGCACCAACTCGTACGCTTTCTCGAGCCGGTGCCGCGGCACGGCACAAATGGGCACCATCGACCGGAGCGTCCGCGCCACAACGAATTGGATGCGACCAGTGAGACGCTGACGGTGGTGGTGCAAATGCAGCAAGGTGGCGTGCCGGCGGCTGAGGCCGATTAACCGGCTGGTCTATAGCAGCACCAGATTGTCCCGATGTATCAGCTCCGGCTCGGCAATATAGCCCAGCAAGGTTTCAATTTCTGCGGTCGGTCGCCGGGCGATTTTTCGCGCTTCCGTTGACGGATAGTTCACCAATCCTCGGGCGATTTCACGACCGTTTGCATCAAGACAACTGACCACTTCGCCGCGTTCAAAATCGCCGTCCACAGCTGTCACGCCAATGGCCAGCAAGCTCTTTCCACCTTGCGTCAATGCGTGCGCGGCACCGGAATCAAGACGCAAACCGCCGTTGGTCTTAACGTGCCCGGCGAGCCATGTTTTGCGGGCTTGCAGGCCATTGGTCGCCGAATTGAGGCGCGTGCCGATCGCCTCGCCCGCCCGTAAACGTAACAACACATCTGGTTCGCGGCCATCGGCGATCAGTGTATGGGTGCCGGACAATGCCGCCTTTTTTGCGGCCAGCACCTTGGTCAGCATGCCGCCGCGACCGAGTGTGGAACCGCTACCCCCCGCCATCGTAGTCAATGCCGGGTCGGCGGCATCGGCCGTCTGAATCAAATGTGCCGCCGGTTCGCGGCGTGGGTCAGCGCTGAACAATCCTTTTTGATCCGTGAGGATGACCAAGTGATCCGCATCGATCAAGTTCGCGACCAATGCGCCCAACGTATCGTTGTCGCCGAATTTGATTTCGTCGGTGACGACAGTATCGTTTTCATTCACCACCGGAACAACGCCAAGCGACAACAGGGTGGTTAGGGTCGAGCGCGCATTCAGGTAACGTTTTCGGTCGGCGAGATCGTCATGCGTCAGCAAAATTTGCGCGGTCGCCACTTGATGCTCGCGAAATGCGGATTCGTAGACTTGCACGAGACCCATTTGCCCGACTGCCGCGGCAGCCTGCAATTGATTCACTTCGTGCGGACGGGTTTTCCAGCCGAGTCGCTGCATGCCTTCGGCGATCGCTCCAGACGACACCAGCACCACTTCCACGTCTTGGCCGCGTAGTGCCGTGATCTGTGCAACCCAGCGTGTGATGAGTGCATGATCCACACCGACACCGTTATTGGTGATGAGCGTAGAGCCGATTTTGACGACGATGCGTTTCGCGTCTTGCATGCCAATCAGGATTTCGCGGCCGCTTGTTCCGCAGCAACCCGCACCGAGATGAGGTGATCCATGATTGCGTAGGTCAATTCCTTGCAACCATCGGCTTTCATAGCAGAGATCGAGAAGTGTGGGCCCTTCCATTTCAAGCCCTTGATGATCGACTTGACGCGTTTTTCTGCCTCCGCCGGCTCAAGCAAATCGATCTTGTTCAACACCAGCCAGCGCGGTTTGTCGAACAGCGATTGATCATACTTCTTCAATTCATTCGCCAGTGCCTTGGCTTCTTTTACCGGGTCGGTATCCGGATCGAATGGCGCGACATCCACCAGATGCAAGAGCAGGTTGGTACGTTGTAAATGCTTCAGAAACTGATGACCCAATCCCGCACCTTCGGCCGCACCTTCGATCAAGCCGGGCACATCCGCGATAACGAAACTCTTGTTATCGCTGACGCGAACCACGCCCAAATTGGGATGAAGCGTCGTGAATGGGTAGTCCGCAACCTTTGGCCGCGCAGCCGATACCGAGCGGATAAAGGTGGATTTGCCCGCGTTAGGCATGCCCAGGAGGCCCACATCCGCGAGCACTTTCAATTCAAAGTGAATATCTTTTGATTCGCCATCCTCGCCCGGTGTGGTTTGGCGCGGCGCGCGGTTGGTCGAACTCTTGAAATGCAGGTTGCCCATGCCACCGCGACCACCCTGCGCGACCTTCACCTGTTCACCGTCGTGGGTGAGATCGGCAATTATTTGCTCGTTGGTCAAATCCTTGATCAGTGTGCCGACGGGAACCCGCAAAAAAATATCGTCCGCGCCACGTCCGTTGCAACCCGCACCGCGCCCGCCGTTGCCATCTTTGGCGCGAAAAATGCGCGCGAAACGGTAATCCACCAGCGTATTGATATCCTTGTCCGCCACCACGTAGATATCGCCGCCGCGCCCACCATCGCCGCCGTCCGGGCCGCCTTTGGGGATATGCTTTTCGCGGCGCATGGAGGCAGAGCCATTCCCGCCTTTGCCGGCGTAAATTTCAATACGCGCTTCGTCGATGAATTTCATGATTTCAATTTTAATGCGACACGAAACTTACAATGTCGCGCGGAAAGTGCTTGAGACAAAAAAGGCCCCGAAGATCGCTCTTCGGAGCCTTTGGATACCGTTTGGAAAAACTAAACGGCCTGAATGCTGATGGTGCGAACCTTTTTCGCGCCTTTTACTGCAAACAATACTTTGCCGTCCTTGAGTGCAAACAAGGTGTGATCCTTGCCCATACCCACGTTATCGCCGGCGTGGAACTGCGTGCCGCGCTGACGAACGATGATGGAACCTGCGGGAATCAACTCGCCGCCGAAGGCTTTCACGCCGAGGCGTTTTGATTCCGAATCGCGACCGTTGCGTGAACTGCCGCCTGCTTTTTTATGTGCCATGAGTTATCTCCTTATGCCGTAATTTCGCCGATTTGAATCTCGGTGAAATTCTGGCGATGGCCCTGACGCTTTTGATAATGCTTGCGAC
>JAYTUX010000065.1:0-2530 GCA_043744315.1 Betaproteobacteria bacterium
ATTGCAAGCCCAAGTTTTTCATTTATCCAGGGAATGGCGTTGGTTTTCAGTTTTTCGACGAAGCCTGGAATTTCCTGTGTCAATTGCGCGACCTCTTTGGCGAACAATGGCATGACAATCAAGAACAGCAACACAATGCCGAGCAGCAAAAGCAACACTGCAATCGCCGTACCGAGGGCCCGCGATACGCCTCGGGCTTCCAACTTGTCCACGAGCGGGTCAAAAATATAGGCCAGGATGGCGGCGGCGAGGAATGGTGCAAGAATTGGCGATAGCGCCCACATCAGCGCTGCAAAGCCCAGAAACGCCAATGCTGGCAGCACATAGTCCCAATCGAGCCACGCAGGCGGCTGCGGCGCGCGTTTGGCGCTCAATCGCGCAAGAAAAGCCGGCGGCGTACCACGACGAGCATCTGAAGGGCGGCGGGAAGACATTTCCAGTAAAATTCCGGTGGTTAATTCCTGCATCGTAACTCATAACCTGCCTAGGCCTGAAGTGTTGGCTCAGGTGCAATGGCCATGACAAATTCTCTCGCTCCCTTGACCTATAAAGAAGCTGGTGTCGACATCGACGCTGGCGACCAGCTCGTCGAAAACATCAAACCGTTTGCCAAACGCACCATGCGTCCGGAGGTGCTAGGGGGCATAGGCGGCTTCGGCGCGCTGGTGGAAGTATCGAAAAAATTCAAAAACCCGGTGATGGTGTCGGGTACCGACGGCGTTGGCACCAAACTTAAACTTGCCTTTCACTTGAACAAGCACGATACCGTCGGCCAGGATCTAGTGGCGATGAGCGTGAATGATATTTTGGTGCAGGGTGCCGAGCCGATTTTCTTTTTGGATTATTTTGCCTGCGGCAAACTCGATGTCGCTGTCGCAACCGACGTGGTGAAAGGCATCGCGCACGGGTGCGAACTGGCCGGATGCGCACTAATCGGCGGCGAAACGGCAGAAATGCCATCAATGTACCCGGTGGGCGAATACGACCTCGCCGGATTCGCGGTCGGTTTGATCGAGAAAGAAAACATCATCACCGGGCGCAGCATCCAACCGGGCGATATCGTGCTTGGCCTTGCCTCGAGCGGCGCGCATTCGAACGGCTATTCGCTTATCCGCAGAATCATCGAGCGATCCGGCATCGATCTCCACGCCGCCAACAATAAGCAACTCGCGCTCGATTTGCTGGCCCCCACGCGCATCTACGTGAAGCCGCTGCTTGCGCTGATGGCCGCACACCCGACGATGGTGAAAGGGATGGCGCACATTACAGGTGGCGGGCTGACTGAAAATATTCCGCGCGTATTGCCAGATGCGGTAACGGCTGTCGTCGATAGAAATTCATGGGTCGCACCGCCCGTGTTCGCGTGGCTTCAGGAGCACGGAAAGGTGGACGCTGCCGAGATGGCGCGCACGTTCAATTGCGGCATCGGCATGGTCGTGATTGTTGCTAAAGACCACGCGGCGACGGCCACTGCGCATTTGCAGGCTGCCGGCGAAAACGTATTCACTATTGGCGAAATAAGAACGCGCTTAGGCTGCGAAGCGCAGACCATCGTTGTCTGAATATATCAAAACTCTAGCACTGGTGCGGCCTCTGGAGCAAAAATGCCCCGACACTCTCGCCAGTGCTAGAGTTTTCAATTTTTATGCCTCGCGAATCGGCGCGCAATGAAATCCGTCGTCATCCTGATTTCCGGTCGCGGCTCGAACATGGAAGCGATACTGGATGCGGCATTGCCGCTATCGATCCGCGCCGTCATCAGCAATCGGCCTGACGCGGCCGGGCTGGCCATCGCAGCACAACGCGGCGTAGAAACCCGTGCCGTTGATCACAAAGCGTATGCGTCGCGGGAAGCTTTCGATGCCGCACTGCTTGCTGAGATCGCCATGTTCTCGCCTGATATCATCGTGCTGGCTGGCTTTATGCGGGTGCTGACTGAAAAATTTATTGCGCAATATCCGCGACGCATCATCAATATCCATCCTTCGCTGCTGCCCGCATTCCCCGGCCTGCACACGCATCGTCAGGCGTTGGCGGCGGGGGTAAAAATTCACGGTACCACGGTGCACTTTGTCACGCCGCAGCTCGATCACGGGCCGATCATCGTTCAGGCTGCGGTGCCGGTGCTGCCGAACGATGACGAAAACACGCTCGCCCAGCGCGTGCTCGTGCAGGAACATCAAATCTACCCGCAGGCACTGCGTTGGCTGGCCGAGGATCGCGTCGTGTTCACCGCCAACGATGTCGTCGAAATTCGAGGGTTGAACGTTTCTGCAAGGGTTGAGGATCAACATTTCCTCGTACCGAGAGAATAGCGTTATGCTGCGTTTGCGATTTCCGTTTGGCGTGCGAATTCAGCCCACGATTCGGCCCGCGATTTTTATGGTGGCGGCACTACTCGTTGCCCTGACGACGTTCGCATCATTGGCAAAAGCGGCTGACACCACACCGACGCTGGTGAAATCGACCTACAAGGTCTACAAAGGTGGTGTCTTGATCGGCACCATCGAAGAGCAGTTCAGCCGCGACG
>JAYTUX010000066.1:0-8317 GCA_043744315.1 Betaproteobacteria bacterium
AAATTTGCTCGCGCCCAAATCTGTCGGTGCGGCAAAGGCAGTCGACTTTGCGCAAGTGAAGGCGGTGTTGGATCAACGCTGCGTCAAATGTCATGCGGCAGTGCCGACCTTCAGTGGGTTCGCGCAGGCACCAAAAGGCATGATGCTGGAAACGCCCGCACAGATCGCCGTTCTCGCTGCCAAGGTGGCCGAAACCACCGCCAATCGTTACATGCCGATCGGCAATCTGACCGCGATGACTGACGCTGAGCGCGGCCTTATCGCCGCGTGGTTCGCCCAAGGTGCGAAAGTCGAATGAGCTCTGGATTTCCGCCGACCGTTTCAGAAGGTGTGACGGCCTATCGCGCCTCGATCCTGCATTTTGTCGACGATCCCGACATATCTGGCGATGCTGCACATGAATATTTTGACGATGGCTTGTTGATCGTCGCGAATGGTCGCGTGCAACAACTGGGCGACGCGTTGATGCTGCTGCCGAAATTGCCGCCTGACGCAGTGGTCGTTGATTATCGCGGCCGCCTGATCCTGCCAGGCTTTATCGATACGCATATGCATTTCGCACAAACCGACATCGTCGCCTCGCACGGCGAACATTTGCTCGAATGGCTGGAACGCTACACCTTTCCCGAAGAACGGCGCTTCGATAGTGTCACGCACGCGGCGGAAGTCGCAGATTTCGCGCTCGACGAAATGCTGCGCAACGGCACCACCACCAGCATGGTTTTTGCGACGGTTCACAAAGGCTCCGTTGACGCCATCTTCGACGCGGCCGAAGCGCGCGGTGTTTGCATGATTGCGGGCAAAGTATTGATGGATCGCAATTGCCCGGGCGCTTTGTGCGAGTCAGTCGAAAGCGGCTATGAGGCGAGCCTGCAATTAATTGCGAAATGGCACGGTCGCGGTAAGGGGCGTTTGCGCTATGCGGTCACACCACGTTTCGCGCCTACTTCCAGCGAACGGCAGCTGGCGCTGGCTGGGCAATTGCTGAATGAGCATCCCGGCGTCTATTTGCAGTCGCACCTCGCGGAAAACGAAAGTGAGTGTCGCTGGGTGCAGGAGTTGTTTCCCTGGAGCAAAAGTTATCTCGATGTCTATGAACGATTTGGCATGCTGCGACAAAAAGCGGTATTCGCCCATTGCATTCACCTCGATGATCGCGACCATCGTCGCATCGCCGATTGCGGCGCGGCGATGGCATTTTGTCCGACTTCAAATTTGTTTCTCGGCAGCGGACTGTTTGATACAGAAAGGGCGGCTCAAAGCGGTGCGCGATTCGGCATTGGCACCGACATCGGCGCGGGAACCAGTTTCAGCTTGCTGCGAACTTTGCATGAGGCGTACAAAGTTTCACATTTGCGCGGCCAGAAAATGAATGCGTTTCAAGGCTTCTACCGCGCCACACTCGGTGGGGCGAAAGCACTTTATCTGGACGATGAAATCGGCAGTTTTGCGCCGGGAAGGTATGCGGACTTTGTCGTGCTCAATGGCGCTGCCACGCCATTGATTGCGCGCAGAACCGCCCTTGCAGAAACGCTTGCCGAGCGACTTTTCATTCTGATGATGCTAGGCGATGAACATGTCGTTGATGCGACACACGTGAAGGGCCGAAAAGTATTTGCACGCCGCTGATTCAGGTTTTGCGCAATTTTTCGCTGCACTCGCAACGATCCAACGAATGGAAAATGGATGACTATCGCGGCGATAATTCACGCTAAGTTGCAGTGTGCAAACATTCATTTTCCGAACTGCAACCTCTAGCATTGGCGAGGCGTTCCGAGCATAAACGGCCGGAAGTCCCCACCAGCGCTTGACTTTACAGTCATTTCAAACAAATTCGTGAACGACCTCTTTTCAAACCTTTCACCATCAGGCGCGAATGTCAATTCGACGGTGGATGCGGCCAATCCCGGTGCACCGCTCGCGGAACAACTTCGTCCGCGAACGCTTATCGAGGTGATCGGTCAGGAACATTTGACCGGCGAGGGCATGCCGCTGGCGATTGCATTTGCCTCGGGCAAACCGCATTCGATGATCCTTTGGGGCCCACCGGGTGTCGGCAAAACCACCATTGCCCGGCTGATGGCGCACGCGTTCGAGTCCGATTTCATTGCACTGTCGGCGGTGCTCTCGGGCGTGAAAGAAATCCGCGAATCGATCGAACGCGCGCAAGTGAATCGCGACAATTTGGGCCGCCGTACGATTTTATTTGTCGATGAAGTACACCGTTTCAATAAGAGCCAGCAAGACGCGTTTTTGCCGCATGTCGAATCTGGGCTGGTGACGTTCATTGGTGCGACCACCGAGAATCCTTCGTTTGAACTGAACAATGCGTTGCTGTCACGTGCATCGGTGTATGTCCTGAAACCCTTGAACGATGCTGCACTGGCACGGCTGCTGGACCGCGCGGCGGCGGCCGTCAACTTGGCTGCGCGTCTGCAAGGCGATGCAGGCGAACTCGCCAAGACACGAATGATCGGAATGGCCGATGGCGATGGCCGGCGGTTGATCAATCTGATCGAGCAACTTGCGATCGCGGCGGCGGGGAATATTGGCGCGGACATCGACGGCACATTTGTCGAAACGGTACTGGCCCGCGCTGCGCGGCGTTTCGACAAGAGCGGTGATAATTTCTACGATCAAATTTCAGCGCTGCACAAAAGTGTGCGCGGCTCGGATGCGGATGCATCGCTGTATTGGTTTTGCCGCATGCTCGATAGCGGTGCCGATCCACGTTATCTTGCGCGCCGCATGATCCGCATGGCGACCGAAGATATCGGGCTGGCGGATCCGCGCGCACTCGATATCACCCTGTCGGCGGCGGATGTCTATGAACGTCTCGGTTCGCCAGAAGGCGAATTGGCACTCGCGGAAGCGGTAATCTATTTGGCCATCGCGGCGAAATCGAATGCGGTCTACATGGCTTACAACGAGGTGCGAGAGTTCATCGCGAAGGATGAGTCCCGGCCGGTGCCGATGCAACTTCGCAATGCGCCAACCAAGCTGATGAAGGATCTAGGCATGGGCAAAAATTATCGCTACGCGCATGACGAGGCCGAGGGCTATGCCGCAGGAGAAAATTATCTTCCAGAAGGCATGCGGCGTCCCAACTGGTACCGCCCAACCGAGCGTGGCCTGGAAGCGAAAATTCGCGAAAAACTTGCGCATTTACGCGAACTTGATGGAAAATCAAGCTCATGAACCCGTTTGTCAAACCTCTGCGCAGCAACCCCTCCAGCCGCTCCTCTCGATCTAGATAGCGCTCGTCTTCTCACGCCTGTTGTCTTTAATCGCTCGAAGGCGCGCGCCACACCCGTTTTACCCCCATTGCGTTCCGTCATTACCGTAACAGCGGGAATCTAAATTGTTGGAAACATGGATTCTTGCGTCGACCAACGGAAGTCCCTGTGTGACGAGGGAATGACGGACATTAAAAAATTGAAATGAGATAAGGAATTTCCCATGTTAGATATTCAACAACTCCGAAAAGACCTGCCCGCAGTCGTTGCCGGACTCGCGCGGCGCGGCGTGACGTTCGAGGAAGGTGCGTTTCGCGTGCTTGAGGATCAACGGAAGACCTTGCAAACCAGCACGGAAGAACTGCAAGCCAGGCGCAATGCGCTTTCAAAACAAATTGGCATTCTGAAAGGCAAGGGCGAAGATACCGGCGGCGTGATGTCGCAAGTTGGTGGGCTTGGCGACGAACTGAAGACCAATGAAATCAAACTCGCGCAGTTGCAGGAAGAACTGAATGATTTCTTGCGGGTCATTCCGAATATTCCGCGCACGGAAGTTCCGAATGGAAAAAACGCTGACAACAATGTGGAAGTGCGGCGATTCGGCGAACCGCGTGCATTTTATTTTCCGGTCAGGGATCACGTCGATATCGGTTCGGCGCTAGGCGGGATTGATTTCGACACGGCGGCGAAACTTTCGGGCGCACGGTTTTCAGTGTTGAAAGGCGGGGTGGCGAGACTGCATCGCGCGCTCGCGCAGTGGATGCTCGATACACATATTGCGGAGCACGGCTACACCGAGGTCTATGTGCCTTACATGGTCAGCGACGTCTGCGCGGATGGCGTGTCGAGTCTCGCAAAGTTCAAGGAGGATTTGTTCAAGATCGAAGGCCGTGATTTGTATCTGATACCGACGGCAGAATATCCGGTGACGAATTTTGTCCGCGATTCAATTATTGATATGAAAGAATTGCCATTGAAATTTGTCTGCCACAGTCCGTGTTTTCGCTCGGAAGCGGGCAGCTACGGCAAAGACACGCGCGGCATGATTCGTCAGCATCAATTTGACAAGGTCGAGATTGTGCAGATTGCGCACCCTGAAAAATCCGTCGAGGCACACGAAGAATTGGTCGCGCATGCGGAGACCATCCTCAAGAAACTCAAGCTGCCATTTCGCACCATGTTACTCTGCACCGGCGACATGGGATTTTCATCGGCCAAAACCTACGATCTTGAAGTCTGGTTGCCAGCGCAAAACGCCTATCGGGAAATTTCGAGCTGCTCTCTTTTCGAGGCGTTTCAGGCTCGACGCATGATGGCGCGATTCAAGAATCCGCAGGGTAAAACCGAGTGGTTGCATACCATCAACGGCTCGGGACTTGCGGTCGGACGCACGCTGGTCGCAATTCTGGAGAATTATCAGAATGTGGATGGCAGCGTCACGGTGCCTGATGTACTCGCGCCATATATGGGCGGTACCATGACACTACTTTCTGGAAAATAGTCAGTCGTCGCTCATGACCACGACCTTCATCCTCATTCGACACGGTGAGACCGAATGGAATCGCGAGGGCCGCATCCAGGGTCACCTCGATAGTCCATTAACGCCAACCGGGATCGAACAGGCCGAGGCATGTGCGCGGCGACTGAAATCTGAGGTCATCGATTGCGTCGTTGCCAGCGATTTGCCGAGAGTGAAGCATACGGCGGCGATTCTCGCGACCGCATTCGAGGCACCCATTGAGTACGAGCCTGCGTTGCGTGAACGCAGTTACGGTATCGGCGAAGGCATGACTTTCGCCGAGCTTGATGCAATCCATCCCGAAATGTATTCAAGCCTGCGCACGACGGATCCGGATTTTACGGTCGAAGGAGGAGAAAGCCGCCGGCAATTTCATGACCGCATCGCTCGCGCCATGCGTGCAATCGCCGAGGCGCATCCGGAGCGGCGCGTACTCGTGGTCACGCATGGGGGTGTGTTGGGCGTCATCTATCGATGGCTGATGAAGTTGCCGATTGCAACCGCCTACAAGGTTGATATTCCCAACGTCGCCTACAACCGTGTCGTGCATTGCTCAGGCAACTGGACGCTTGAGGTCTGGGCCGACACCGATCATTTGACGGTCAGGACATTCGAGGTCGGCTGAGACTTTTTCTTCAGCGAGAACGTGGTGGTGTCGGTCAATAACCAATCGTGTCCCGCTTCGGAATCAAGTGGTTTTTCGAGGCGCGTGAGAATGTCGGTGTAATTGCGAATGTTTTCGACAAATTGCACGGCCTCGTCGCCGCGTGCAAAGCCATGCTTCAGCGAATCATGCACCTCTGGATCGCGCAAACGAAGGTAGGCTTTGCGTACATCGAGCCAGGAATCGGCCTGCAATTTCATGCGTTGCGTGAGAATTCGCGCATCTTCCAGGTGGCCATAGCCCTGGTTGTATGCGGCCAATGCGAGCCAGGTTCGGTCGGGATCCGGAATGCGCGTTGGCACCGTTTCGCGCAAGAGTTGCAAATACTTTGCACCGCCGATGATCGAATCGCGCGCGTCCAGACGATTCTTGACACCCATCCGGTCGGCAGTTTCTTCGGTCAGCATCATCAGGCCGCGCACACCGGTCGGTGACGTGGCCAGCGCATCCCAGTGCGACTCCTGATAACTCACTGCTGCGAGTACTCGCCAATCGATACCGGTGAGCTGTTGCGCCTCGTGGAAGAAACCACGTAATTTCGGCAGCAATGTCTGGATTTTTTCGAGGAGACTTACCGAGTCGATGGGTTGAATGCGATTGACGTGTCCGTAGTACCGATCCGTCAGGCGGTGCAATGAGCCGTTCTGCCGGATCTTGTCGAAAAACTGCGAGGCACTGTGCAGCAGATCCGCATCCGCCGCCGGTGAAAAAGCCCACGCTACTTTTTGCTCACGGCCGACATTGAATGTCGAGACTAATTCCGGGTGCAATCGCCTGCCGACGGCGAATGCAACACCATCCATGATCGCGCAATCGCTGGCACTCTCATCGACGCGCTTCATCATTAGCTCCGGAGAGGTTTCGTGTGGCAGCACATCGAGGACCATGCCAGGATAATCGCCTGTCAGCTCACGCAACAAATCGTGCTCGGGGGTCTCGGCAATAACCGCGATGCGCTTGCCAAGTGTGTCTCGCAGTGTTTTCGGCTTTACCTCTGCGCGACGGCAGATAAATTGGTATTGAATCGAACGATAACTCGGGCCAAACGTGAACATGCCGCGAAGTGCCGGATCCGGCGTGAGGCCGGCCGCCGCAACGTGCCCGCGATTCAACTTGAGTGCTTCAATCAATTTCTGGTGGCTTTGCAAGACGAGAAACTTCGGCACCGCGCCGAGTTCCTTCGCGAACATGGTCGCCAAGTCGTGTTCAAAGCCAGTCTGCGAATCGTCCTTTGCTTTGCCGGCGGTCGGAAGATCTTGCGTCGTGGTCGGCCCGCGCAAAGTGAGTATCACCAGCTCGCCGGTGACACGTGGCGCTTTCAGCGGTGGTTTCAACCATTGAGGAACGTATTCCGTTTCGCGAATATTGACGACGATCAGCGACATCGCGGCGATCGCAATCAAAATCACCAACGTGATGGTTCGGCCTTTCATTCGCGTGAACTCTGCCGTTTTTCATCATGGATCGGAGTTCAATCCTAGCATGCAAGAGTCATGTCGATGGAACCCTCGCGCACGATGCGATAATGCTTGGCATCGACACATTCAAACGATGGAAATCCCTGCATGGCCGCAAAAATTGTCGTGATGGTCCCTGCCGCCGGCACCGGTACGCGTCTGGGTGATTCGTTGCCGAAGCAGTATCTCGACGTTAATGGATTTCCAATGATTTACCATGCGCTCGCGGCACTTTGTCGTGTCGCGCGGATTGAAACAATTTACGTGGTTCTCTCTGCGGATGATCGGCATTGGCAGCCGCTGATGACCGATCCGTTAGGCTCTCTCGGGCACCGCGTGATTGCATTGCCAGTCGGCGGCCCTACGCGCGGCGAAAGCGTATTGAATGGATTGAATGCGGTGCAAACCGACATGAATCCGAATGACTGGATAATGGTGCACGACGCGGCGCGGCCATGCATTCGCGCGGAATTGATTGAACAATTCATCGATGAATTGCAAGACGACAGTATTGGCGGCTTGCTCGCGTTGCCGCTGGCAGACACGATCAAACGCGATGCCGGCAATTTGCGTGTGGAATCGACCATTGCGCGCGAAGGAATCTGGCGAGCGCAAACGCCGCAAATGTTTCGATACGGAATATTGCGAAATGCGATGGAAAGAATGCCCGGCGCAACCGACGAAGCCCAAGCCATCGAGGCGCTTGGCCATCAACCGAAATTGGTGATGGGCGATAGCGCCAACTTGAAAGTCACCTACGCGCCGGATTTGAAACTGGCGCGAATGTTGTTGAGCGAGGAGCGCTAAGCAATGGCAATGATTGGAAATTCCACACCATCAAAGATTCGTGTCGGCCACGGCTTCGATGTGCATCGATTGGTCGAAGGCCGCAAGTGCATCATCGGCGGCGTCGATATTCCTTTCGAGCGCGGATTGCTCGGGCACTCGGATGCGGATGTATTGTTGCACGCGATTTGCGATGCCTTGCTCGGTGCCGCCGCACTCGGCGACATCGGTCGCCATTTTCCAGACAGCGATGCGCGCTACAAGGGCATCGACAGTCGCGCATTATTGAAGCATGTCGGCGCACTGATTGCGGAGCGCGGTTATCGCGTTGAAAATATCGATGCCACCATCATCGCCGAAGCACCAAAAATGTCGCCGCATACCGCGCAAATTGTGCGAAATATTTCTTCCGATCTCGGTATCGATGAGGATCAAGTAAACGTCAAAGCAACGACGACGGAGAGACTCGGCTTTACCGGACGCGGCGAGGGGATTGCCGCGGAAGCGGTGTGCCTGATCTGTAAAGTCTAGAACGGGCGAAGCGTTTCAGCCGAAAACGCCTGAAGAACCGCACCAGATATAGAGTTTAGTTACGCGTTCGTCTTGCTTCCCTGTGTCATCGGTCGATCATTGCTCACGCCCGCAAGGTGCCCCA
>JAYTUX010000067.1:0-2526 GCA_043744315.1 Betaproteobacteria bacterium
TTGGTCACCGGCATTTCGGCGCTATAACGAATACCCACCAGTTTTTTCTTCTCATCGCTGAACAGCAAACCACCCGTGATGTCGATGAGCGGATGTTCAAACACCAGCTCGCCCATTTTCTTGTTGACCGTGTCGTATTTATAAATGGCGCGCTTGTCACGTCCGCCAATATTGGTTGAAACGTAAAGCGTGGTGTTATCGAAATCGAAAGAGAGGGGCGCCATCATTTCGCCGTGCGGCTGACCCCATGTCATTTTGTACTCGAAGATCTTTTCCCACTTGGCGCCGTCGCCGGCGCGATGCCAAATCGACCGCATTGTCCACGGTTCCTTGCCAACGCGCTCTGCATCGCTGACGGCCACACGCGGCACTCGGTTGCGATCCGATACCCAGCGATCCACGCGTCCAGGAGAGTCGAATGTCAGCAAAACATACTTGCCTGTAACAGTATTGAATCGATAGAGGTCATCCGATGTTGAACTACGCATCGGCATCGCGACGATGTATTCGACCGAATCCTCGCCCGCCGAACGGATGGGCGTCATGTTAATAAGCGTTCCCGATCCTACCGCACCACTTGCCGAGACACCGAGCCTCGTGAAATCCCGTAAATCGCTGCCGTCATCGTTAATACAATAGGTGCCGCGGTAGGTATATGCACCGGTCACATCTTGTCCATCGGCCACGCGCAGGCATAGTCTTTTGTTGTTGACCCAGTGAAAGTTCGCCACATCCATTTGCTCGAAGGAAGTGATGATTTGTCGTGAGCGCTTGTTGAGATCGATGACGACCAAATTGCCGCGGCCCTTGAAGGGAGAAACTGCCGCAAGCTTTTCACCGTTTGGCGAGAGCGCCATGTCGTTGAATTCTGGCCGGCGCAGGAAAGTTGCCGCCGGAATCTGGTGCGGTTTCAATGCCGCTGCCTCGACTTTGACCTTTTCCACCTGCTGCGGTGCTTGCGCTGCAGAAATGGTTGGCATCCCGATAGTCGCCAATGCCGCAATCAGGAAGTAATTCTTGCTGAATTTCATGTTCAACCTCATGGAGTGAATGGGTTCCAAATAATCCGTTGCAACCAATCGTATCGATTGCAACAAAGCGTGACAGTCTAGCCGCGGAATCGGCGTTGGGCAAGTCTGCCCGGCAACGCAAATCAGGCACCCTCGGTTTTGTTCACGACAGCTTTTCCGGCACCGATCTTTGACTCTGTTCCGTGCCACAACTTGCGAATATTCTCCTTGTGCCGCCACACCAGCAGCACCACCATGAAAATCACCGCCGGCAGATACGCCGATTGGCCGAGAAAGTAAAAACAAAACAGCGGTGAGGTCAGCGATGCCACGATTGCCGCCAGCGAGGAATAACGAAACGCGATGGCCATGACCAGCCAAATTGCCAGTGTTGCGATCCCCATTCCGATATGCAGTGCAAGCAGAATCCCGGCCGCCGTTGCGACCCCTTTGCCGCCCAGAAACCTGAAAAATACCGGAAACAAATGGCCGAGAAAAACCGCCGCTGCAACGCTTGCAATCACCGCGTCCGACAAGTCAAATTCAACTGCATATGTTTTCGCGAGCCACACCACGAACCAGCCTTTGCCGGCGTCGCCGATCAAGGTCAGCAGTGCGGCGAGTTTGTTGCCCGTACGCAGCACGTTGGTGGCCCCCGGGCTGCCAGAGCCGTAGGTGTGCGGATCGGGCATGCCCATGGCCTTGCTCACGATGACGGCGAAGGACAGCGAGCCGATCAGATAGGCGAGGATAATCGCGCCGATGGCGTTTGCGGAAATTGTCATGGCGCTACTTTACAATAGAACGCATGGACAGCATCTTCATCCGCGAGTTGCGCGCCGACGCCTGGATCGGCATTTACGAGTGGGAAAAATTGCGTCCGCAGACACTGGATTTCAATCTGGAGATTGGCCTCGATACCCATCGCGCCGGTGAGAGCGACAAGATCCGCGACACGATCGATTACGGCAAGGTGGTCGAGCGCATCCGCGCGGATTTGAAAGAACAACACTTCAAATTGCTGGAAGCGCTCGCCGAGCACATCACGCAGGTGATCCTCAATGACTTCAACGCAAAGTGGGTGAAGATCAGTGTTGCCAAGATCGCGCATATGCGCGGGGTGAAGCTGGTGGGCGTAACGATCAGCCGTTCGCGCGATGGGGTTGCGCCGTCATAGTGTTTTGCCGGATTCCATCACTGAAAGAAAATCCTTTCCCATCGAAGGCTCTGCCCTTCCCCCGCGCAGGCGGGGGCCTAATTTCAGTTGGCGGGTGATGTGGAACCTCGATCCCCGCGTGCGCGAGGAAAGGGAACCCGTCGGCGCGATTGAGGGCGGGCGTCAAGCGAAATGATCAAGTGGATTCTGCTGCTGGTGATCGCGGCCATCGTTTTGGGATTGCTCGCTCCCTTCCTCACGCGCATGGGGCTGGGCCGATTGCCCGGCGACCTTCGTTTCAAAAAAAATGGCCGCGAATATTATTTGCCGATCACGAGCGCAGTCCTGTTGAGTTTGTTT
>JAYTUX010000068.1:0-2524 GCA_043744315.1 Betaproteobacteria bacterium
TCCTTGATGGCATATCCTGGCGCAAGGTTTGCGTCAATGCGTGCTGCCCGCAGTTTGTTGAAGTGATTGAGGCTGCGTGGCGCCACTGATTCTCGCACCGTAAGCAAATTCGACAATTGCACCATTTCATTGTTGCGGCCACGCACGTATATGTTGGTGATGTCATCGGGGTTCGATCTGTCGACATCGGCGACCTGTACAACGACATCGTACTGTTCGCCATCGTTCTTGAATCGGGTGACTTGCCGCCCACCCAGCATGGTTTCCAAGGTGCGGCCTACCGATTCCACATTGACACCGACATCGGCGATCTTGTCTCGATTGACAGCGATTTTCAACTCGGGTTTATTCAATCGAAGATCGGAATCTACATCCATCAAGCCAGGATTTTTTGCAGTCTCAGCAATGAGGCGATCCACATATTGCTGCAACTGCTCAAACGGCGCTGACGTCATGATGATGAATTGCAGCGGCTTATCACGGCCTTGCCCTAGCGACGCGGGACTGACCGCGAATGCATTGACACCGGCCAGATTGCGAAATTTGGGGATGAGTTCGCGGACGATTTCCTGCTGGGAGCGGGTCCGCTGGTTCCAATCGCTCAGCCGCAAAATTGCGCGACCATCGGAAACGGTGGGAAAACCAACGATCGAGTTATACCGGACCATCTCCGGGATTTCTTTATATATTTCTTCAATGCGCTGTACGTACGATGCGGTATAGGCAACGGTTGAGCCTTCGGGCGCGGAGACGATACCAAATATCAGCCCGCGATCTTCCAAAGGCGCGAGCTCTTGTTTGAGGGAGAAGAACAGCGGAATCGCCATCAACACGAATACCAGCCATACGCCGACGCCAACCGCGCGCTTATGTAAAAGGGCGCTCAAACTTCGCTTGTAAGTATCGGTCAAACGCAAAAAACCTGATTCGATTGCGTTATAAATTCGGCCATGTTTTACATCGTGCTTAAGGATGAGCGAACACATCATTGGCGACAACGTTAAAGCGACGAATCCGGACACCACTACCGCACCTGCAAGTGCCAGCGCGAATTCGATGAACAGTCGCCCTGTGCGCCCGGTCGCGAACGCGAGCGGCGCATAGACGGCTGCCAGCGTAAGTGTCATTGCTATCACCGCGAACGCGATTTCGCGCGCACCCTTGATCGCGGCATCCAGACGTTTCATGCCCGATTCCATGTTGCGGTAAATATTTTCCAGCACGACGATGGCGTCGTCGACCACCAAGCCGATCGCCAACACCATGGCCAGAAGCGTCAGCGTATTTATACTGAAATTGAAGAAATACATCAGTGCGAACGCGCCAATCAGGGATACGGGAATGGTAATTAGCGGAATGATGGTTGCACGAAGATTTCTTAGAAACAGGAATATGACCAGTGCGACCAGCAATATTGAATCCCAAATGGTGAGAAACACCGCCTTGATTGCCTGCTCGATGAACAGTGAAGAGTCGTATATGACGTCGAGTTTCATTCCGGCAGGCAAGGATTTCTGTAGCTCTGCCGTTTCCGCGCGCACTGCGACCGAGAGTTCCAGCGGATTTGCGGTTGATTGCTTGACGATCGCCAGTGTTGCCGCGTTGCGTCCATTGAATCTTGCAAGGATGCGTTCATCAATCGGTGCAATTTCGGCGCGCGCGACATCACGCAACCTGACTGGATAGCCGCCGGCATCCCGGATGACAATATTGCTGAATTGTTCTGGCGTTTGCAGATCTGTCTGCGCGAGCACCGAAAATTCGCGTGACTGACTTTCAATTCGACCGGCCGGCACGTCCACATTCTGGCGGCGCAATGCATCCTCGACGTCCGACGGGCCGAGCTTGTAGGCGGCCAATTTTCCGCGATCCAGCCAGATTCGCATGGATATCCTGCGCTCACCGAATATGCGCACATCTGCGGCTCCCGGCAACGTCGAGAAGCGCGGCTTAATATAGCGGCTGGCGTAATCCGAGACTTCGAGCGGTGTGTGTTTGTCACTGTTGAAGCTGATGAACATGATCGGGTCAGCGTCGGATTCCACTTTGGAAATGATCGAATCCTCCGCCGCCTCGGGAAGGCGCCCGCGTACACGGGCCACCTTGTCGCGCACGTCGGCCGCCGCGGAATCGGGATCGCGCGTCAACTTGAATTTGATATTGATCTGGCTGTTTTCGGCGCGAGTCTGTGAGGTCATCACATCGACACCTTCGATACCAGAAAGGGAATCTTCGAGCGGTTTGGTGATCGTCGATTCAACTACTTCGGCGGAGGCCCCTTTGTACTTGGTCTCGACGCTGACCACGGGCTCATCGATTTTCGGATATTCGCGGACTGACAGCCGGCTATAGGAAATGATGCCGATCAGCAGCACACCAAGACTCAATACGGTCGCAAATACCGGTCGCTTGATACAAAACTCCGGCAGCGTCACGATTTGCCTCCCGTCTTGGTTGGTGAGACCGAGGCTCCCGGAGGTGCAAGTGGAGTATTGCGCTCGGCGGACTTCGATTCGGAACCAAC
>JAYTUX010000069.1:0-2523 GCA_043744315.1 Betaproteobacteria bacterium
GTGAAGGTAAAAAATTCCATAAATAAAATGCCTTGAAACTTGTAGTTGTTTGGAGCATCTTACCAAACGAATCGTTCATTCCATTGGGTGTCGATATGAAGCTGAATTTTTCTCGCGCGTGTGTGATGGTGATGGTGGCAGGCGTTGCCGCGTGCGTGCAAGTGGGCACGGGGATGTACCGCCCCGATATCAACGACGACGACGTTAACCGTGTGACAAAAGGGCAAAGTGAATCGGAAGTGACGGCCTTGCTGGGAATGCCGTATGGGCGCGTTCGGTTCGAGAAATTAAAATCGACGGCGCTGGATTATCGTTATCGCGACACCTGGGGATACTGGGTGGATTTGAGTGTGATGATGGGCGATGACGGTCAGGTGGTGGGCAAGGTGTCGCGGCGGATTGATCCGCCAGATCGGGATTGAATACCGGCAACTTCTCGAAATCTCTAAATATCGTCATTCCAGCCCCCGATTCAAGCATTCGAGGGCAGGCTGCGGCTGGAATCCAGTCCATCGTTTAATCAAGTACTTGGGCGGACTGGGTCCCAGCTGGGACGACGGGGTTTTAAGTAGCTCCTGCTACAAACACAAGCATTGACGAACTATTCCAGCCATTTTCGGTCTGCGAAGCCCGCCAATGCTGGAGTTTCATCGTTTTACCTCAACTTTGGCCGTACCAGCACCGCTGCTGGTTCGTCCATCGATGCCTTCACTTCGAGAGGCAAATCTCGCCCGTGATCCGGCTTTCAAACGGGACGGCGCCCGTCGGCTCGGGTCCGGGCGAGTTACCCGAAACGAACAGGTTCCCGGTCGCGGCGGCGAAGTGGCCGGTCCCTCCGACGACGCGCTGGACTTCGGAAAACACGAGTCGCTCCTGGTCGAGCACGCCAATAGCGCTCAAATGGAGGTCGCCTTTGCGGGTGTGATACGTGACCGGCCCCGAATAGGAAAGCACCGTGGCCGGTTGGAGCGGCGTCAACCCGGCACCGGGCGCGAGCCCTTGAAAGACGAATTGCTTCTCTCCCTTCAGGACGCCACTCGCGGCCGTGGCGGGCGCACAAAGGCCAACAGGACTTTCTGCGCACGGGGAGATCTTGCCCACCAGTTCAGTGTTGATGTTCTTGCACTCTTGGGCAGCGACCGTCATCGACGTGATGGCGCCAAGCGCCCCGCCGATGCGGCACAGGATTGCGATGAACGTTTTCATGGTCGGACTCCTTCTTGGTGACGTTGAGGGAATAGCGAGGCAGGGGCAGTCAAGACGCACTACCCCTCCATTACTCTAAACGGAATTCGTCGAGAAAAGACGCCAATCCCCCGTATGCGCAGTAGAGAAGCGAAGTAGAACCTCCCACCTCGATATCAAGCGCACAGTTTCATCGCGATCAACCCCACGATTTTCTGCGCCGCCCGAATTGCGATTACGCCAGTGCAATCTCGCGCCTTCACGAACGCCACAGAAAGGGGTTTTCCTACAACGAGCAAGGCAACCGGCGCGCCGCAGTGGCGCTCGCCAAGTTGAAGCCATGAATCGGCGCGTCCGGTTGACCGCCGGGTCAGGCCGCACCTTCGGCGGCAAGAAGCTTTTTCGCATTGTCGAGTGCAGCATCTAGATGTGGCTTATCCGAGATGTACTTGGCAAATCCCTCATACAACTCGAGGGTTTGGCGCATGAGCGCCGAGGCAGCCTCCTGTTCGGTTGAAGCACCATACTGTATTAGTGCAAGCCGAAGAGCTCTAGCGCGATTGGCGAAGGTAACAACAGCTCTCCATTGATTGTGGAACCATTCTGCATCAGCCCAACTCCTGTCAATACTTGAGAAAAGGCCCGACCACGTCTGCAGCATCAAACACATCTGCTGATGTTGACTATGAAACTGTTGGCTAGCAAATATGGTTTCGCGAGGCAGCTTCGAAAGCTGCTCGGCCGACAATCGGGCCTCCTTGGCACCGACAAGCATTGATTCCAAGAGTCTCGCGGCCATGCGGAATTGAGCGTCGGTCTTGGGGTTGGCAGAGGGACGCTGTCTGCGCGGTGCGAGCTGCAGGCTCAGCACTTTCTGCCCCGCACGCGGACCCTGCGCGATGCGATAGTGGGTCGCGGCGGCTTGCAAGGGTGTCATCACGTCATCCGGATCGGTGATGCCGCAGGCCAAAGTGGTCTGGCCATCCTCTTCGACGAGATGACCACGTCGTGTCAGCAGCCGCAGGATGCGCGTGATGATCTTGGCCAGTAGCGCCGGCAGTGCGGCATGGGTGGGCGTACCGGCTTGGTGGAAGATGGGTGCGGCGGCGGGTGCGGACGTGCTCTCGTCCATGGTGCTTACGGTCTCTACGGCGTCTGCGGCATCCAGCTTGCCATAAACCCCATCGAGCACCAGCGCATGCAGGTGGATGTTCAGGTTCGCGGCCGAACCAAAGCGCTGGATGAGGGTGACGGCACCGGTGGCGGCCTGATCGCGCTGGATGCCGGTCTGGTCAATGAGAAACGTGGCAATCGCGCGATGGATGATCTGCAATATCG
>JAYTUX010000070.1:0-8304 GCA_043744315.1 Betaproteobacteria bacterium
GGGTGGAGCGCAGCGATACCCATCAATGCATCGATGGCGATTTGATGGGTATCGCTTCGCTCCACCCATCCTACGTTTATGCGACATCAATCATTGAAGAAATCATGCCCGTCACTGCCCTCAATCACTACAATCTTCGCGCGCCACAACCTTTGCTTGACGCGATCCGCGATTTCTATTGCGCTGTCGTCGGCCTGAAGGTGGGTGCCCGACCACCCTTCGATTCAGTCGGCTATTGGCTCTATGCGGGAGCCGACCCGATCCTGCACCTGGTGGTGGCGCGCGTGGATGAAAATCGCGAAGCGGGGGAGTACGGCACCTTCGATCACGTCGCGTTCACCTGCCAAGGGCGGCGCGAAATGGAAATGCATCTGCGCGCACGCGGCGTTGCATTTCGCGTCGCGGAAGTGCCGGGCGCCGGGCAGGTGCAATTCTTTCTGAAAGATCCGGCCGGCAACGGCGTGGAATTGAATTTTGCGGCGGGTGATCAGGATTCCTAAATCCGTTTTGCGCGGCCCGACGGGATGACTGCATCGGCGCGGGAATTATCCAAAGCTGGCGGTCATGTGCAAAGCATTCCTCGTCGCCACTTGCAACACACCGGATCGATCTCCGAACGTGAAAAGATATAAGCGCCGCTTATAGAGCTAGTGTTTCGCTCTATTGAGGCGAAAACGGGTATCGCGAATACTCTCGACGAAGACGGAATCCGCCGCAGCCGGTTCACCAATCACTCGAGGGGAAACAACCATGACCATGGAAACGATATTGTCTCGTTCCGTTCGTTCAATGTTTTTAACGCGCGCCGCGAAACCGATGACGATATCGACCGCGCTGATGCTTTCAATGTTGATAGCCGGCGAGGGGGCCGCCCAAGTCGCACCGGTTGCGAAAGATGTCGCAAAAGATACGGACAGCCTGGAGACGCTGGTCGTGACCGGATCCCGCTTCAGCAGCCGCATCGTGAGCGATTCGCAGACACCGATCGATCTCATTTCCGGCAAGGATCTGGCGAACGGCGGCCAGACACAATTGCAGACGGCGCTGAAAACGGTTGTGCCGTCGTTCAGTGTTTCCGCGCCGGCGACGGCGGGGGCGCTTGACTTCACCAGTTCCCCCACGCTGCGCGGCCTCGGGCCGGGCGACCTGTTGCTGCTGTTGAACGGAAAGCGCCGACATTCCACGGGTGCCCTCAATCTGAATAATCAGATCGGCCGCGGCGATGTGGGCTACGATTTCAACACGTTGCCGGCGACTGCGATCGGCCGCATCGAAGTCTTGCGCGACGGCGCGTCGGCGCAATATGGTGCCGACGCGGTTGCGGGTGTGTTGAACGTGGTTCTCGACAAATCTCTCGGCGGCAGCGCGAGCCTCATGGCCGGCGTGACCGATGAAGGCGATGGCCGCATGCAGGAACTTAACGCGGCACTCGGAGTCCCGCTGGGAAATGATGGAGTGATTCGAACCACGTTCCGGTATCAGGATCGCGAGCGCAGCAATCGCGCCCTGCCGGACACACGTCAGCAATATTTCGGCTCAAACGGCACCCGCGCGATTTCCGGTAATTTTGGTTCCGGCACCGGCTTGACGCCCGCCAACGGTACGCTCGATCCGCGCGAAGCCACGTTCAACCGCAACGTCTTTTGGCTCGGTGATGCCCCCAATCATTCGAGCACCATTTTTGTCAACGCCGAAAAACCAATGGGCGGTGGTGGCACTTTCTACGCCTTCGGCGGGTACAGCAAATTGAGCGGCGATTCACAAGGCTTTTTCCGCCGCCCAGGCGACAACAACACCGTGCGCGCAATCCATCCCAACGGATTTGAGCCGCAACAGCGCTCCATATTTGAAAATCTCTCGATTGCGTTGGGCGCGAAGGGCGACAATTTCGGCGGATTCGCCTGGGATTTGTCGACCCAGTTTGGGCAGAGCAAGATCGACAACGACATTTACAACTCGAACAATCCGTCTCTCGGTGCTGCAAGCCCGACTGCCGTGTATCTTGGCGGCACAAAATTTGGGCAATGGACGAATAACCTCGATTTGACGCGTGATTTGCAAATCGGCGCGGGCGGCACAACCCGGCTTGCGCTCGGTGCCGAATACCGCAAGGAATTCTTTGAAGCGGTTGCCGGCGAGCCGGCCAGCTTTCGCAATGGCGGCATTGCGGTTCTCGATGGCCCCAATGTGGGCGCATTGGCATCGGTCGGCATCCAGCCGCTCGCGGGCCTGACGCCGGGTGATGCGGCCGACGCCCAACGCAACAGCTTCGCCGTATATTCCGAATTGGAAAAAGATATTTCGAAAGACTGGGTGGTCACCGGCGCGGCCCGATTCGAGCGCTTTTCCGATTTTGGCAACAGTAGCACCGCCAAATTATCGACGCGCTTGAAAATCTCCGATGGCGTCGCGCTGCGCGGGTCGGTCAGCAGCGGCTTTCGCGCGCCCAATCTTGCGCAATCCTATACCAGCACGACAACGGTGACATTTTTGTCGGGCAATCCGGTAAATCTGCGGCTGTTTCCGGTTGCCGATCCGATCGCACGATTGCTCGGTGCGACCGACTTGCGGCCCGCGAAGTCCAAGAATGGCTCGGTCGGAATGGTGATCACGCAGGGTGCCTTTGCCGTGACCACCGACATTTACCAGATCGATATTCGCGACCGCCTCGCGTTGTCCTCGACCTTTCAGGATGTGCGCGTGACGAATCTTCTCGCGAGCAAGGGTTTTCCAGGCATCGGCGCGGTCAGCTACATGACCAACGCCATCGACACCAAAACCAAGGGCGTGGATTTGACGTCCAGCTATCGCCATGTGATGAAGGATCAAGGGGCCTTGACGGTGACCGCCGCAGCGAATTACAACAAGACCACCATCAAGCGCATTTCGCCGACGCCTTCGCCGTTGAGCGACTTGGGCATTGTCACGCCGCTCTACGACCTCACACAACAGGTACGCCTGACGGACGCCTCGCCCCGCGACAAATACGTGCTGGGCCTCAATTGGAAGCAAAGCAACTTCTTTTCGGTGAATCTGAACATCGTCCGTTACGGCGAGGTTTCGGCGGTCGCCTTCACCAGCTTGACGCCGACGCAAATCGCGGCGGTAACGCCGGGATATAACGTCCGCCTCGCGCCGACCGCACAGGTGGGGGCGAATTCCCAAGTGATTCAAACGTTCGGCGCAAAAGTTCTCGCCGATTTGACCACCAATTTTCAGTTTGGAAAACTCGGTCTCACCGTCGGAGTGAACAACCTGTTCGATGTTTACCCGGACAAGAATATCGCCTCGACGCCCGCGACCGTGGCGGCGGGCACCAATGGATCCGACAACGCGGGTATCTTCCCGTACAACTACATTTCGCCGTTCGGCTATATCGGCCGCTCGATGTTCGCGAAGCTGGAGTACAAATTTTGAGCACGGCGCGGACGCGGTGACGTTGGCGCGAGGAGGTCGAGGCCAGGTGTTCGTTTTCGAAAACGCGCGCCCGGTCGAGTCAGCGCTTCCTGGCGCCCAACACTTCTTGCAGCCGTTTCATGTCGGCGTTCATTTGTATCCGCATGATTTTCAGCAGTTCCTTGGCATTTTCCGAGAGTGGAATGCCGGGACGGAAAATCAGCAGACCGGTAAAGCTGATGTCGATCGACATGGGCTTGATCGCTAATCCGCGTTGCGCATAGTCGAGCGCGATGATGGGATGCGCCATACCGATGCCGACACCGCGCAGCGCCAGTTCGCAGACCGAATGCGAATAGGGCGTTTCGATGATCGGCCTCAATTCCTTGCGGGTTTCGCCCAGAGCCTGCTCCAGCCGGCGGCGGCTGGCATCCTCCGGGTTCAGGGCAATGAATGGGTAGCTCGCCAAGTCGTCGGGAGACAAGATTGCCTTATGCGCCAGCGGGTGCGTATCCGGCATCACGATCACGCCCGGCAGGCTCATGAACTTGGAATGCTCCAAACCGACCACCGACAACTCATCGGCCATCAATCCGAAATCAATCCCGCCTGAGAGAACTTTCTGATGCACATCGCGAGAACTCATGATCTGGAACGACATCTGAATGCCGCGTTTTTCAAGATCGAACGCAGCGATCGCCCGCGGCATGAATCCCGTGCCGAGCGCCGGGAAAGACGCGATCGAGAGTCGTCCCAGCCCAAAGGTTTTCAAGGTGCGGATCCGATGTTTGATGCTTTCAAAACCGGCAAAACACAGATCAACTTCAATCAGCAATGCCAACGCCTCCTGGGTCGGAACCAGACGCCCCCTGACGCGCTCGAACAATCGAAGCTCTGATTCGTTTTCCAGTTTCTTGATCGTTTGACTGACGGCGGGTTGGGAAATGTTTAGCAACATTGCCGCTTTGCTGGTGCTTCCTGCCTGCATGACGGCTCTGAATACTTCGATTTCGCGCATTTCCATGGATATAAGTCCTGCTTATTGAGTTAGGCAATTATGCGGTTGAGCGAACCATTGAATTTAAAGATACTACCCTTACCGCGCAATCCGGCGGCTCGGCGGATTGTGCGCAACCCGCACGGCGCGGGCGCATCGCGGCGCAAGAATAGACGTTAAATTACCGTTGATCCCCCAAACAGGGCGGATAGGAAGAAATGAAGACCGTCAAAGACAAAACTGAATCCAACAGTGGCGGGCAAGGCTTCAATGCCTTGAATCTCCCGGTTCATCGCGCATCGACGATTGTTTTCGATTCGACGCAATCATTTCTGTCGCGCAAATCGCAGTTGTTCGACGGGTTCTCCTATGGCCTTTATGGCACGCCCACCACCAAAGCCCTCGAAGAACAAATTGTGCTGATCGAAGGCGGAAAACGCGCGTTGCTATTGCCCTCCGGATTGGCCGCGCTGACCCACGCCTTGTTGGCGTTCCTCAAGTCTGGCGATCATGTGCTGGTCGCGGATTGCGTGTACGGGCCAACGCGCGCATTCTGCGAATCCACCCTCGGCAGCCTGGGGATCGGCGTGACTTTTTTCTCGGCGGGCGCGGACAGCGTCAAAGCCTTGCTGTCGCCGACAACGCGAATGGTGCTGCTGGAGTCGCCGGGCTCGTTCACCTCGGAAATTCAGGAGATCGCGGCAATTTGCGAACAAGCGCACTGCGCGAAGGCGTTGGTGTTGATGGACAACACCTGGGGTTTCGGCAATGCGCGTTTGTTTGAACATGGGGTCGATATCGTCTGCACAGCACTTTCCAAATATGCGTCCGGACACTCTGACGTCTGCATGGGTTCGGTGACGGTGAACGCGGAAGAGTTGTACCGATCGTTGAAAACATTCGTGACCGGCATGGGCAGCGGTGTTTCGTCCGATGACGCCTATTTGGTCATGCGCGGACTGAGCACGCTGGAGGTCAGGATGGCCGAGCATGCGCGGCGCGGACTCGCGTTGACGCAATGGTTGCGCGAACGGCACGAGGTCAAGGCAGTCATGAATCCGGCGGCACCCGGCGACCGCTATTTCGCCCGTTTCGGTCGCTATTTCTCCAGCGGAAACGGCCTCGTGAGCCTGGTTCTGAAGAGCCGGGATCTCGCCGCGATCAGCGCGATGATCGACGGCTTTCGGCACTTCCGGATCGGTGCGAGTTGGGGCGGAACCACCAGTCTGGTTGCGCTCGGCGATTTGTCGAATGCGCGCAGTGTTGAACCGCACCCCGAGGGCAGCTACATCATGCGCCTGCACGTTGGGCTTGAGCCGATCGAGCTCTTGTACGAAGATCTGCGGGAAGGGTTCGTGCGCTTGAAGGCCTTCGACTCGCGGCGTGCGGCGCGAACCCCGAAGTCGGCGGCCTGACCGCGCGCCGCATCCACCTTGCAACCCGCCACCTTGCGCAATCTCGATTGCATCAACCCATTTACACAAACCAGGAATACTGCGATGCCAAACCCGACACTCAGCCTAAAACAAAATTTACTTGCGTCCGTCGTTTTGCTCGGTGCCATGGGTGCTGCGTCTGACGCATGGTCGCAAAGTGTCGTGAACAAGATCAAGGAGCGCGGCTATGTGAGTTGCGGCGCGAGCCAGGGCGCGCCGGGGCTGTCACGGCCCGATGAAAAGGGCTACTACCGGGGATTCGATTCCGATGTTTGCCGCGCCTTTGCCTCGGCGATGTTGGGCGACAAGGACAAGATTCGCTTCGTTCCATTGAACGCGGGGCAGCGGTTTCCGGCGCTGCAAACCGGTGAAATCGACATTCTTTCGCGCACCTCTACCATCACCTATTCGCGCGACACGGCCGTCAGGTTTGTGGCATTGACGCTGTACGACACCGACGGCGTATTGGTGCGCAAGAAAGACAAGATCACCAATCCCAAGATGCTCAACGGCAAAACCGTTTGTCTGCAAGGTGGCGGCAGCCTGACCGAAAACGCGATCCTCGAAACCGAGGAGCAGTACAAGATCAAGATGAAAAAAGTGTACTTTGATTCAACCATTCAGGCGCGCGACGCCTATTTCGGCGGCAGGTGCGATGCGTATGTCACCGACGGCACAGCGGCAGCCGGACAACGCGCCTCGGTCGCCAAGGATCCGAACGAGCACGACATCATCAAGGTCGGGCACACGGCGGAGCCCAACGGGGTCGCGATTGCGCGCGGCGACGACCGCTTGCACGACATCGTGCGCTGGACGGTGAACTCGCTGGTGTGGGCCGAGGCGCATGGCATCACCGCCGCGAACGTGGATGAAAAATCCAAGGGCGGAAACACGGAGGAAAAGCGCGTGCTGGGCGGCGCAGGTTTCGGAAAAAACATCGGCTTGGACGACAAGTGGGTCTATAACGTCATCAAGCAAAACGGAAATTATGCCGAAATTTGGGATCGCAACCTCGGCAAGGATACGGCCCTGAGAATCCCGCGCGGGCTGAATGCGTTGTGGAAAAACGGTGGGCTAAATTATCCTTATCCTTGGGATTGAACCGGCGGTAATTTAAGTTCGCCGACGGTTAGTGCGCCAACGTGCGCGCAATCGCAAACTGAATGATGGCTTCATCCAATAATCCGGCATGCTCACCAATACCAAGACCCGCGCCATCGTCATACAGAGCGTACTGCTCGCACTCGTCGTCGCGGTCATCGCTTTGTTGGTGGCGACCACCATCGGAAACCTGCGTGCGCGCGGCATGCCGATCGGCTTCGATTTCTTGTCGACGTCATCGAAGCTGGTCATTTCCGAATCACTTCTAAGTTATGACTCGAGCCAGTCCTATTACTGGGCAATTTTGGTCGGCATCGTCAACACCCTTTTCATTTCGTTCCTGGTCATTGTCTTTTCAACGGTGTTGGGCTTGGTGGTTGGCCTCGCAAGGCTCAGCAGCAATCCGCTGGTCGCCGCGACGAGCAAGGTCTGGGTTGAGATTGCGCGCAATTTTCCACCTTTGGTGTTGCTAATTTTCTTGTACTCCCTGTGGTGGAAGGTGTTGCCGACCGCCGGCGAAGCATTGGCGCTGCCGATGGGGGTGTTTCTTTCCATGCGCGGATTGAACATGCCATCAGCGACAATGGATTTCAATGCCGCAGGCGTTACCCTGATGGCAATTGCCGCCATCATTGGTGCATGGCGGTTGTTCAAGCCGGATGCCGTGCGTTGGCGGCGCGGATCAGTGGCATTGTGCGGCGCGTTGTTCATCCTGGGATGGTGGCTCGCGAAGTTTCAAGTCACGCCGGAACTGCCCAGGTTCGCCGGTTCAAACTTTGAAGGCGGACTCGAACTGACCCCTGAGCTGACGACGATCCTGTTGGGGCTGACGATTTACACCACCGGCTTTGTCGCCGAAATCATTCGTGGCGGCGTGTTGTCCGTCAATCGCGGGCAGTGGGAAGCGGGGCACTCGCTGGGGCTTTCGCGCGCAAGAATTTTGCAACTCATCGTTGTGCCGCAAACACTGCGCGTCATTGTCCCACCGCTGAACAGCCAGTACATCAATGTCGTCAAGAATTCGACACTCGCCATCGCGGTTGGGTATCCGGATTTTCTCGCGATCATGAATACCACGATCAGCAAATCCAGCCACGCTATCGAAGGCGTGTTCATCATTCTGGGCGTGTATCTGATGATCAACCTGAGTCTGTCGACGCTGGCGAACTGGTTCAATCGCCGCATCGCCATCGTCGAAAATTGAGCGGTGGCCGCCACATGAACCTTGAACTTTCCGCCCAACACCTGGGCCGATCAACCATGCGCTTCGCCAAGCCGCGGCAATGGTTCGCGCTGCTGGTCTCAACACCGTTCAATGCGGCGCTGACCGTCTTGTTTTGCGCGTTGCTTTATTTCACGGTGCCGCCGCTGATG
>JAYTUX010000071.1:0-8280 GCA_043744315.1 Betaproteobacteria bacterium
GAAAACTTGGCGGCTTCACCGAAGCAAATGGGCAGCAGTCCGGTCGCAAACGGATCCAGTGTGCCGGTGTGGCCGGCCTTTTCGGCATTGAACAATCGCTTGGACCAGCCGACCGCGGTGCCCGATGAAATGCCCGCGTGTTTGTTCAGCAACAGCACGCCGTTGACTGTGCGTCGGACAGGTTTCAACCTTCTGGATGCCGCGAATCTTCCGCCACGGCATCATCGATCAGTTTTGATAGCCGGACGCCACGTTCGATCGAGGTATCAATCTCGAAATGAAGTTGTGGCACGGTACGGATGGTCAATCGATGCGCGAGTTGCGAGCGCAGAAAACCCGACGCGCTTTGCAGGCCAACCTGGCACGACGTGACTTGCGCATCATCGCCGAGCGACGTAAAAAACACCTTGGCATGCGCGTTGTCGCGGGTGACTTCGACATCCGTCAAGGTCACCATGGACACGCGCGGATCGCGCATTTCCAGGCGAATCAGTTCCGACAATTCGCGCTGAATGGCGTCGGCAATCTTGCGGTTTCGCGCTTCCTGGGACATGTGGCGGGACTATGCAAGGCTGCGCGCGACTTCGACGGTTTCAAACGCTTCGATCTGATCGCCGACTTTTACTTCGTCGTAACCTTTTATCGACAGGCCGCATTCAAATCCGGCTTTCACTTCTTTCACGTCATCCTTGAAGCGTTTGAGCGAATCCAGCTCACCCGTATGAATGACGACGCTGTCGCGCAACAATCGAACCGTGTTGCCGCGCTTGATGACGCCATCGAGCACATAACAGCCTGCGATCGCACCAACATTGGAAATCTTGAACACGTTGCGAACTTCGACCAGGCCGAGAATGCTTTCCTTGATCTCGGGCGAGAGCATGCCGCTCAGCGCCAGTTTTACATCATCGACCGCTTCGTAAATGATGTTGTAGTAGCGCACCTGAACGCCGGAGGTCTCGATCAATTTGCGCGCAGCCGCGTCGGCCCTCACGTTGAATCCGATCACGATTGCCTTTGATGCCAGCGCGAGATTGATGTCGGATTCCGTGATTGCACCAACCGCCGCGTGAACCACGTTGACTCTGACCTCGTCGGTGGACATTTTTGCGAGTGCGTGCGAGAGGCCCTCATACGAACCTTGCACGTCGGCCTTGATGATGATCGCCAGCGATTTGGTCGCGCGCTCGCCCATTTGGTCGAACGCGTTTTCGAGCTTGCCGACTTGTTGCTTGGCAAGCTTCACGTCGCGGAATTTGCCCTGACGGAACAAGGCGATTTCACGCGCTTTGCGCTCGTCGTTTAACACCATCATGTCTTCGCCCGCACCGGGAACGTCGGTAAGACCCTGCACTTCAACCGGGATCGATGGGCCGGCTTCCAGAATGGATTTGCCATTCTCGTCGAGCATCGCGCGTACGCGGCCAAAGCGCGCGCCGGCAAGCAGCATGTCGCCTTTTTTCAGCGTGCCGGATTGAACCAGAATCGTCGCCACCGGGCCGCGCCCTTTGTCCAGCCGCGCTTCGATAACAACACCTTTGGCAGGCGCGTTCTTGACCGCTTTCAATTCCAGCACTTCCGCCTGAAGCAGTATGGCTTCCAGCAATTTGTCGATACCGACACCGGTCTTCGCGGATACCTGCACAAACATGACGTCGCCGCCATATTCTTCCGGCAAAACATTTTCCGCGACCAATTCCTGCTTGACGCGATCCGGATTGGCTTCGGCCTTGTCGATCTTGTTAACCGCGACGATGATCGGCACATTCGCCGCCTTTGCGTGCGCGATCGCTTCTTTGGTCTGTGGCATAACGCCGTCATCGGCTGCGACCACCAGAATCACCAGATCGGTAATTTGAGAGCCGCGAGCACGCATCGCCGTAAACGCTTCGTGGCCGGGCGTATCCAGAAACGTGATCACGCCCTTGGGTGTCGTCACATGGTAAGCACCGATGTGCTGAGTGATGCCGCCGGCCTCGCCAGATGCGACACGGGTACGTCGAATCGTATCGAGCAATGATGTTTTACCGTGATCCACGTGGCCCATGATCGTCACCACTGGTGGGCGCGTTTCCATATCGGCTTCGGTATGTTGCACTTCGTCTGCGAGATAGCTTTCCGGATCGTCCGCTTTTTGCGCTTTGGCGACGTGGCCGAGTTCGCCGACGAGAATCATCGCGGTCTCTTGATCGAGCACTTGATTGATCGTCACCATCGAGCCCATTTTCATCATGATCTTGATGACTTCGGCGGCCTTGATGGCCATTTTCTGCGCGAGTTCGCCGACCGTAATCGTTTCGGGAATCATCACTTCGCGCACCACTGGCTCCGTGGGTGCCTGAAAATTGGTGGCGGCATCGTCGTCATCATGGCGATCTTTACCGCGCCGTCCGCGCCAGCCATCACGCCCGCCGCTGGCATCGCCGCGCGTTTTGATCGTGCGGCGTTTCGCCATCTCGTCTTTCCACGAGGTGGTCGGCTTGACGGCTTTCTTGACGGCCTTCTTGTCGGTTTTTGCTTCTTTCTCACCGGGTTTCAACACCGGTTTATGCAGCGTGCCTTCGCTCGCTACTGGATCTTTCTTGAGCACGACACGTTCGCCGATGCGCGGACGATTGTCCGGCACGGCATCGGCCGGCGCTGGCGCGACTTCCGCCTTGGCCGCTACGCCATCGGCGGTTTCTTCCGCTTTGGTTTTCTTGCGGGCAGTTTTCTTGATCGTGCCATCGGCCTCGACCGGCGGCGCGACCTCAACAACATCGGGCTCGTCGCCGGCTTTTTTGACGCGGCGCTTCGGCGGTGCCTTCGCTTTTTCTTCGGCCTGCTTCGCCAGCAACGCGGCTTGACGGTCTTCCTCGGCTTGCCGCTTTGCGACTTCCACGTCATTCAGGATCGGCTGCGGTGCTTCAACCGGTTTTTCCGGCTCAACGACTTCCGCCGCTTTGTCGACTTTTACAAACGTGCGTTTTTTGCGGACTTCAACCTGAATCGTGCGGGCCTTGCCTGTCGCGTCGGATTTCTTGATCTCACTGGTCTGCTTGCGCATCAGCGTGATTTTTTTCTTCTCTCCCGTATGACCGTGCGCCTCCTGCAAGTAGGACAGCAGGCGTGCTTTGTCATCCTCGGTCAACTTGTCATCCGAGGCCTTCATGCTGACGCCCGCCGCCTTTAACTGATCGATCAATAGCACTTCGGTGAGCTTCAGTTCCTTGGCAAATTGAGCAACGGTGGTTTGGGCCATTCGATTCCTGTAAGTAATTCAACAACAGCAAATTGCGAGTTTCATCTTTTTGCACTGCACCGCCAAAACTTATGCGGCATCCTGCGCGGTCGGCTCTTTCGGTGTTTCGGCAAACCACGGCGCGCGCGCCGTCAAGATCAATTGTTTGGCACGATCGGCTTCCATCCCGGTGAGCTCAGTCAATTCATCGATCGCCAAATCCGCCAGGTCGTCCATCGTGCGCACGCCTTTGGCGGCAAGGGTGTGCGCGGTTTCCGCATCCATGCCTTCCATCGCGAGCAAATCATCGGCGGCAGTTTCCATCGTCTCTTCGGATTTGATCGCGTCCGTCACGAGTGCGTCGCGCGCACGGCGGCGAAGTTCGTTCACGGTGTCTTCGTCGAAAGCGTCGATTTCCAGCATTTCGTTCATCGGGACATAGGCAACTTCTTCGAGGTTGCTGAATCCTTCGTCGATCAGGATTTGCGCGACTTCTTCGTCCACGTCCAGTTTCGCGATGAACAATTCCTTGATCGATCCATGTTCGGTATCGCGCTTCTCGTTCGCGGCGGCTTCCGTCATGATATTCAGTTGCCAGCCGGTCAATTCCGATGCGAGCCGTACGTTTTGGCCGAGACGGCCGATGGCTTGCGCGAGCTGCTCTTCATCGACCACCACATCCATGCTGTGCCGCTCTTCATCGACGATGATCGATGAGACTTCAGCGGGCGCCAACGCATTGATCACAAACTGCGCCGGATCAGCTGACCACAAAATAATATCGACGCGTTCACCGGCAAGCTCGCCCGTCACGCCCTGCACGCGCGAACCGCGCATGCCAACGCAGGTGCCGATCGGATCGATCCGCGGATCGTTGGATTTGACGGCAATTTTCGCGCGCAATCCAGGATCGCGAGCGGCCGCTTTAATTTCCAGCAAGCCTTCCTCGATCTCGGGAACTTCAAGCTCGAACAATACTTTGATGAACTCCGGCGAAATACGCGAAAGCACCAGTTGAGGCCCGCGCAAATTGCGATCGACTTTCAGCAAGTAGGCGCGAACGCGATCGCCCACGCGGAGATTTTCTTTGGGAATCGTTTGATCACGAGGCAATAGTGCCTCGATGCGACCGGATTCAACAATCACATTGCCGCGCTCAATGCGCTTGATGGTGCCGGTGACAAGTTGCTCGTCGCGCGCCAGAAAATCACTGAGGATTTGTTCGCGTTCGGCATCGCGAATTTTTTGCAGGATGACCTGCTTGGCGGTTTGCGCGCCAATGCGACCGAAATCGACCGCTTCCAATGGCTCTTCGATGATGTCGCCCAATTGCAAATCTTCGCCACGCTCAGGCGCGTCGGTTATTGCGATTTGGCGCGCCGGCTCCTCATGCTCCTCGTCGGCAACCACGGTCCACTGGCGATAGCCCTGGTATTCCCCGGTCTGACGATCGATTTCAACGCGAACGTCGGCCTCCTCCTGGAGGAACTTATCGGTGAATTTTTTCTTGGTGGCCGATGCCAGCGCCAATTCCAGCGCGATGAATATCGTTTCGCGCGGGACGTTTTTTTCCCTCGCGAGGGCATCCACCAACAACAGTATTTCACGACTCATTTTTTGCTGCTCCTGTGTTACTTCGCTTTTTATTGTTCACGCAAAGGACGTCTTGCGGTACATATTTCAAAATTCGGGAATCAGTCGCGCCCGATCGATATTTTCAAGTGGCACCGTGATCAATTTTGCCTCGGCAGACTTGTCACTTGTCTTGCTTTTGCCTTTCACCGATTTACTGGCGGTCTTTGGCGGCTTCGTGCTGCCAGCTGCCGGCGCAATGGGTGTCTCGAGCAAAGCGAACGTAATTCCGTCCGCGCCAACTGATCGAATCACACCGTCGAAACGTTTGCGATCGCCAATCCGTGCATGTAGCTTCACTTTTGCCGACTGCCCGATGAACCGCTGAAAGTCCGCAAGCCGCTTGAGCGGTCGATCCAATCCGGGAGAGGAAACTTCCAGTCGATCAAAGTCAATGCCTTCAACCAAAAAGACCCGGCTGAGCTGGTTGCTGACGATGGCGCAATCCTCGACCGAAATGCCATCCGCTTTGTCGATAAATACGCGTACCAGGCCTCTCGCACTGCGTTCAAAATCAACGCATTCGTAGCCTAGGCCGCCAACCGTTGCTTCGACGATTGCCTCTACATCTCCGGACATCGCCCATCCCCCAAATGAAACATTGCAACCGCATCCGCCGACCTGCAAACCGCCAACACAAATAAAAAATGGGCACAAGGCCCACGCAATTCAATTCTGTATAGCCAAAAATTGTAACACGATCTGGGAAAAGAAACCATCTGTTTGGGGACACGGCGACTAGCCAAGGCCCGCACGGGGCATTGAACTGAAATCGCACGAATCGCAATCGCTTTCATCCCCATCATTCCCGTCATTCCAAATGAAGGAACGACAGACCTGCCCAATTGTTGCAAAAACACCACATTCGGCGAATTTTGTGGCAGATGAAACGTCTTGACGCTACACTTTTACGGTTTGTAACATTGTCTGCGTCAATTGTTCGCGCAAATTTCCTTTTTTTCAGTACGTAACCCAGATATGAGGCCTAAATTGAACCATTCCAAAATGAAAGCACTGCCACAAGCACTGCTCGCCGCATTGATCATGACGCCGATAGCGTTTGCGCAAGCACAAACCCCGACGGCTCAAAAAGTCGAAAAGATTGAAGTGACCGGGTCGAATATCAAACGCGTCGATGCAGAGACCAGCGCGCCGATCCAGATTATCACTGCCGACGATCTGAGAAAGAGTGGCGTTACTACCATCTCGGAAGCGCTGCGCAATCTGCCTATCGCCAATGCCGGCTCTTTGAATGATCTGGCGACGTCGAATTCCTTCGCTGTCGGCGCGTCGTTTATTTCGCTGCGCGGATTGGGTGCATCGGCAACCTTGGTGCTATTGAACGGGCGCCGCCTGGCGAACTATGGTTTTGCCAACGGCGGGCAGACGCAATCCGTCAACCTCGACACCATTCCATTTTCCGCCATCGAGCGCATCGAAATATTGAAAGACGGCGCATCGGCGATTTACGGCTCCGAGGCCATTGCAGGCGTCGTCAACGTCATCCTGCGTAAAGACTATGTCGGCGCGCAAGCCGCCGGGTCGTACTCCATCAATAGCGACAGTGAATACAAGACGTGGCGCGGCAGCATCACCTATGGCCTGGGCGATTTGGCCAGGGATCGCTATAACGTCATGGTCAATCTGGATCATTACGAACGCGAGCGCACCACATTCCGCCAATCCGAGCCATTCCTGCAGCGGCCCGAGTATCAGACATTATTTGGCACCGGCACCGCGCTTTCTTCGTTTGCGATTCCGGGCAACTATCGGCGCATTGCGGGGACCAATACCACCACAATTCCGGCCGGCGGACTGGCTGCCCCCGGTTGCACCCCCATTATCGGCACCGCCACCGGTTGCATATACGACCAATTCAGGGAACTCGATACCGTACCGAAGGCCAAACGCGACACGGTTTTCGCGAAAGCAACCTGGGATATTCGCGAGAATCTCTCCGCATTTGCGGAGGCGAGTTTCTCCAAGAACAATACCGAGTTCCAAAGTGCGCCAACCACATTGGGTGAGGCATTCACCAGCTGGTTCAATTTGAATACACTTGCCTTCAACACGATCAATTTGACGTTTGCACCGGGAAACCCCAACAATCCGTATGCATTCCCGGTCGGCTTCCGGCATCGTTTTGCCGAATTAGGCAACCTGCGCACGGTCGTTGACACCGAAGCCAAACGCGTAGTTGTCGGCCTGAAAGGCGTTTCGGGAAGCTGGGACTGGGAAGTCGGTGCGCTACACATGACATCGGACACGACCGCAAAGTTTAATGGTCGATTGCGCGCCAGCGTACTCCGGCCGCTTATCGCCAATGGCGGATATAACTTTATCAATCCGTCAGCGAATTCTGCCGCCACCCTGGCCGCCGTTTCACCGGTCGCGACCAACGTCGGTGATTCCCAGATGCAAATTTTCGATGCGAAAGGTTCAACGGAATTGATGCAGATGTCGGGCGGCGCGTTGGCACTGGCGACCGGATTTGAATATCGCTCGGAAAAACTGAATAGCCAACCCAGTGACCTCTTCAAGTCGTCCGATATTGTCGGTGTCGGTGCCTCATCGGCCTCCGGCGACCGCAATGTCACGTCAATGTACGCCGAGTTGAGCGTGCCATTTTTAAAGAACGTGGAATCGCAGCTTGCCATCCGCCGCGACAAGTTCTCCGATTACGGCAGCTCGACCACGCCGAAATTTGGCATCAAATGGAAACTGACGCCGGAACTGGCCTTCCGCGCCACCACGGCAAAAGGCTTCCGTGCGCCGTCGCTACCGGAAATCTCGAAGAGCTTCTCCGCCGGTTTCTATAACGGCCTGGTCGATTCACGCCGTTGCCCGACAACACAGACTCTGGCTGATTGCCAGGCATCGGTACCGGTATTGTTTGGCGCCAACCCCGGCGTGCAGCCGGAAAATTCGTCCAGTGGCACGGTGGGTGCGATTTGGGATGCGACCAAGGATCTGTCGTTCACCTACGACCTTTACCGGATTCGACGCACCAACGAGATCGGCCTGTTGGATCCTGAATTCCTGATCGCGAATGAACAGCGCTATCCCGGCATCATTACCCGCGGACCGGTTGACGTTGCCGGCATTCCAGGACCGTTGATCAGTTTTCAGTCGCGCTACTTTAACCTCGGCGAAACCACCGTCAGAGGCATGGATTTCAGCGCGAAGTACAACATGAATCTGGGCGAAGGCGGCAAGCTGAGATGGGCGGTCGATGCGAACTACATCACGTCGTACAAAAACTCGGCAAACGTCGGCGAGGAAGCCGTGGAGTACAACGGCACCTACAATCAACCGAAGATTCGCGGTACCGCCAGCGTCAGTTGGACCTATCAGGACTGGATCGTCACACCGAGCGTCAGCTATACCGGAAAGTTCCTGAATATTGGCACACCGTTCGGCTCTTGCGT
>JAYTUX010000072.1:0-2515 GCA_043744315.1 Betaproteobacteria bacterium
ACCGCGTCACACGCGGTTCCGAAAAAAACTGCGACGGGGAATTCCGGTCGCCGCCAAGTCGGTATCGCATTTGGCGGCGGCTCGATCCACGGCATCGCACATCTTGGCGTGGTGAAAGCGTTGGCGGAGAAGGGTGTCAATTTTCGGTTCATCGCCGGCACCAGTGTGGGCGCCATTGTTGGCGTGTTGGTCGCAGCAAAGTTGCCGTACAGCGAAATCGACAAGATCGCACGGCGCATCGAATGGCCGGGTGTGATGAGTCTTTCCTGGTCCGGCAAAGGATTGATGCAAAACGCCAAACTGCAGTCGGTGATTGACGACGCCGTGGGTGGCCGCAAGCTTGAGCAATTACCGATCCCGTTCGCCGCGATTGCGACCGATTTGGCTACTGGTGCGCGTGCAATCCTTCGGAGCGGGTCGGCGGGAATGGCGGTCGACGCATCGTGCAGCATCCCGGTGATGTTCGAGCCAGTCAAGATCGATGGTCACGACATGGTTGATGGTGGATTGACCGAACCGGTGCCGGTCATCGCCGTGCGAGAAATGGGTGCCGACATTGTCATTGGTGTGGATGTCGCGTTTCGGCCGAATGAGGGTCAAGTCCAGGGACTGAGCGGCGTTGCATTTCAGGCAATGCAGATCATGACAAACGCATTGATCAATGAGCAAATAGGCCGCGCCGATATTGCGATACGCATGAATTTGCACCAACTAATTGGCAAAGAAAATTCGCATGAACAATTGATCGCGGCGGGTTACGTCGCGACGATGCGTGCATGGCCGAAGCTCGCGACTATCCTGGCGTAAGATCAGTTCAGGCGGAAATCGCTTGTTGATCGTTTTTTTGAAATGACCGAGCGTGAACTTGCAACGTATAAGAAAAATCTTTGGGAATCTCAGCTCTTTCCCAGCATGTGAAGCAGGAGCGGCGTTGTAACTTTCTTCATATCGAATTCCGGAACCATAGGTGCACCCCAAATTCACTAGAGAATTACGTCAGCGCTTTCGGTTGTACGAACAGTTGTGCGAGCGATCCACTTTGCCTCGCGCAGGCGCCCACAGCCGACACCCGCGAAAGCAACTCGCCTCACGTTGGTCGCTATGTAAGTCCGTTCATGTACAAGTAGCCTGGACGCCACGCCCGCACCAGAGTTTTGTCACTACGTCATTCAATACGTTTCAGCCGTAGCGCATTAAACACCACCGACGCCGAACTGAGACTCATCGCCAGCGCCGCGATCATCGGCGATAGCAACCATCCGGTAAACGGATACAACACACCCGCCGCCAGCGGCACGCCGAGCGCGTTGTAGATAAACGCGAACACCAGGTTCTGATGCATGTTGCGGATAGTTGCAATGGAAATCAGCCGCGCGCGTGCAATGCCACGCAAGTCACCTTTCACCAACGTGACCGCTGCGCTGTTCATCGCCACATCCGTGCCAGTGCCCATGGCGATACCGATATCCGCTTTCGCCAATGCGGGCGCATCGTTGATACCGTCGCCAGCCATTGCAACCACTGCACCTTCGTTTTGCAGTTTTGTCACGAGGTCAAGTTTGGCCTTTGGCTTGACTTCACCGTGTACTTCGTCGATGCCGAGTTTGGCCGCTACCGCTTTGGCGGTGATAGTGCCGTCACCCGTTGCCATCACCACGCGAATACCCGCAGTTTTCAGTTGCTGTAACGCTTCTTGTGTGCTCGCCTTGATCGGGTCTGACACGGCAAGTATGCCGGCGAGGACGTTGTCGACTGCGAAGAACATGACGCTCGCACCTTCCTTCCGCAGCGCGTCTGCGTCGGCAAGTGGTGCTTCCAGATTGATTTTCATTTCCGCCATCAGTGTTGCATTGCCAAGCGCAAGCGTCTTTCCGCCTACGCGACCACGTACGCCGATGCCGGTGCCTGACTCGAATTCCTCAGCCTTTTCCAGCACCAACTTGCGCGCCAACGCTGCCGCAACTACCGCTTGTGCGAGAGGATGTTCGCTAGCTTGATCCAGGCTTGCGGCCAGACGCAGCACCTCGTTTTCTTCGAAGCCGGGTGCCGCAATCACTTTTTCAAACGTGGGCTTCCCTTCCGTTAATGTGCCGGTTTTATCGACGATCAGCGTATCGATGCGCCGAAAATTTTCGATAGCGGCTGCATCACGAAACAGGATGCCGCTGGTGGCCGCTTTGCCGGTCGCGACCATGATCGACATCGGCGTGGCCAAACCCAGCGCGCAGGGGCAGGCGATGATGAGCACGGCGACGGCGTTGATCAAGCCGAACACCCAGCTGGGTTCCGGTCCGAAGAATCCCCACGTCAAGAACGTGGCGATGGCGATGGAAACGACCACCAGCACAAAGTAACCCGCAACGGTATCCGCCAGACGTTGCAGCGGCGCTTTCGAGCGTTGCGCCTGCACGACCATCTGCACAATCTGCGAAAGCATGGTGTCACTGCCGATTTTTTCCGCGCGCATCACCAGGCCGCCGCTGGTGTTCATGGTCGCGCCAATCAATTTATCGCC
>JAYTUX010000073.1:0-8247 GCA_043744315.1 Betaproteobacteria bacterium
TCACCCAATGGCGGCAGCCTGAGCACGCTTGCGGTCAAGCGTGGCGACTTGGTGGCGGCCAATGCACCGCTGTTTGCGCTCGAACAGGAAAATGAACGCGCTGCACGCGAAGAGGCGATCGCGCGCATGAAACGAGCCGAAGCGAATCTGCAAAACATTCGCACTGGCAAGCGGCCCGATGAAGTTGCTGCCGTGCAAGCGCAACTTGCGCAAGCCGATGCGATGTTGAAACTTTCAAACGCCGAACTGAAGCGCACCGAAAACCTGGTCGCGTCCAAATTTCTTTCGCCGGCGAAACTCGATGAAGCACGCGGCGCGCAGGAGCGTGATCGTGCGCGCGTCGCCGAATTGAAAGCGCAATTAACGGTCGCACACCTTGCCGGCCGGCCCAATGAAATCGCGGCACTCGCGGCTGAAGTGAGCGCCACCAAAGAGCAACTCGTACAAGCCGAATGGCGGCTTAGCCAGAAATCGCAACGCGCGCCGCGCGCCGCACGCGTTGCGGACACGATGTACACCACGGGCGAATGGGTGCAGGCGGGAATGCCGGTGGTCTCACTGTTGCCGCCGGAAAATATCAAGCTCAAGTTTTTCATCCCGGAAAAAGTACTGGGTACGGTGAAATTGGGTCAGTCTGTACAGGTCACGTGCGATGGTTGCAAACCGCTCACCGCGAATATCAGCTTCATCGCCACACAGGCCGAATACACCGCCCCCCTGATTTACAGCAAGGAGAATCGCGCCACATTGGTGTTCCTCATCGAAGCTCTGCCCTCACCAGCCGATGCAGTCAATTTGCACCCCGGTCAACCGGTGGAAATCAGGTTGTGAGCATCGCGGCGGCACCCGTCATCGACGTTCGGGGACTCACCAAACGCTACGCCGGTCGTGCGGTGGTGGACAATTTCGCGATCCGCGTCGAGCGCGGGCAGATTTACGGCTTTCTGGGCCCCAACGGCAGCGGCAAGACCACCACGATTCGCATGATTTGCGGCCTGCTCACTCCGGACGCGGGCGAGGGCCAGTGTCTCGGGTTTGATATTCGCCGCGACGCGCAATCGATCAAGCGCAATGTCGGCTACATGACGCAAAAATTTTCGTTGTATGAGGATTTGTCGATTGCGGAAAATCTCGATTTTATTGCCCGCGTCTATGCCGTCAAAAATCGAAATGACGCCGTCGATAAAACGCTCGAACGACTCGGCCTCACCGCGCGCCGAGGCCAATTGGCGGGGGCACTATCAGGCGGATGGAAGCAGCGCCTCGCGCTAGCCGCCTGCCTGCTGCATGAACCTGCATTGCTGTTGCTTGATGAACCCACTGCCGGCGTCGATCCCAAGGCGAGGCGCGAATTTTGGGATCAAATTCACGAACTCGCCGCGGGCGGATTGACGGTGCTGGTGTCCACACATTACATGGACGAGGCTGAACGCTGTCACGAGCTTGCATATATCGCCTATGGTCGCCTGCTGGCGAAGGGCACGGCGGCAGAAGTGGTTGCGCAATCTGGATTATCAACCTGGTCGGTGACCGGGGAAAAGCTGCACGATCTCGCACGGCAATTGCGGTCGCTGCCGGGCGTGTCGATGGTGGTGCCGTTTGGCACGACGTTACATGTGAGCGGTGCGAACGCGGTGGCGCTCGAGCATGCCCTCGCTGCATTCCGCGCCCGCGACGATCTGCGCTGGTTGCAAATCGAGCCGGGGCTGGAAGATGTATTCATAGGTCTCATGGATTCCGCGAAGGACAATTACCAATGAACACGGTATTTTCCTGGCCGCGCTTTGTCGCGGTGCTGCTCAAAGAATTCGTGCAGATGAAACGCGACCGCCTCACGTTCGGCATGATTGTCGGCATTCCGATTTTGCAGTTGATTTTGTTCGGCTTTGCGATCAATACCGATCCAAAGGGTTTGCCGGCGGCACTGGTATCGAATGACGAAAGCGTGTTTTCAAGATCACTCGTCCGGGCGCTGGAGAATTCGCAGTATTTCAAATTTACCCACCGCGCCGCCAGCGAGGCGGATGCCGAAATATTGTTGAAGCGCGGCGATGTGCAATTTGCGCTGGTGATTCCGGCGGATTTTTCGCGCAAATTGCAGCGTGGCGAACGCCCGCAATTATTGCTTGCCGCCGACGCATCCGACCCTGCCGCCACCGGCAATGCATTGGCAGCATTTACGCAAGTCGTGCGGCAATCGTTGCTACGCGATTTGACCGGGCCGCTGCAAGTGTTGCGCGTGGAAGATTTGCCGATCGATCTGCGCGTGCAGCGCCGTTACAACCCGGAAGGCGTGACCCGCTACAACATTGTGCCCGGCCTGATGGGCGTGATCCTGACGATGACGATGATCATGATGACGTCACTTGCCATGACACGCGAACGCGAACGCGGCACGATGGAGAATTTATTGGCCACCCCTGTCCGGCCGATCGAAGTTATGGCCGGCAAAATCGCTCCGTTTATTATCGTCGGCTACCTTCAGGTGAGCCTCATCCTTCTCGCCGCAAAACTTCTGTTCGGCGTGCCGATCGTCGGCAGCCTGTTGTTATTGTCGGTCGCGTTGGTGGTGTTCATTGCCGCTAACTTGGCCGTCGGTTTCACCTTTTCGACGATCGCCAAGAACCAGTTGCAGGCGATGCAAATGACGTTTTTCTTTTTCTTGCCGTCGATGTTGTTGTCTGGTTTCATGTTTCCGTTCCGCGGGATGCCCAAGTGGGCACAGGCGATTGGCGAAGTGTTACCACTCACTCACTTTTTGCGGGTGGTGCGCGGTGTGCTGCTGAAAGGTAGCGGCTGGAATGAAATTGCGCCGGAAATGTGGCCGATTGCATTGTTCATGCTGGTGGCCGGCACCATTGCGCTATTACGATATCGGCAGACGCTCGATTGATGTTTCGCAAGCCGTCCACTTGACGACCTGCGACACTGCGAGTATCTTACTGACCGATAAGTCATTTACTAAATTCAACTCTTATGTCCTCACCCGCGAAAGTCATCGAACCACGTTGGGAGCGCCGCAAAGACGCGCGACCGGGCGAGCTCGCGGCGGCGGCGCTGGAGTTGTTCGTCGAACGCGGCTTTGCCGCCACACGCCTGGACGATGTCGCCAAACGCGCCGGCGTATCGAAGGGCACGCTCTACTTATACTTCGACTCCAAGGAAGACCTGTTCAAAGCGGTGATCCGCGAAGGCTATGTGGCACCGCTCGCCGAAGCCGAACAATTTCTCGAATCGTTCGAGGGCAGCTCGTCGGACTTGATCCGCGAAATATTTCGTCGCTGGTGGGTGCAAGTGGGCGCCACCGATCAGGCGGGAATGACCAAACTCGTCATCGCCGAAGCCGGCAATTTTCCCGAGCTCGCGCGGTTTTATCACGATGAAGTCATCCAACGCAGCCACGCGCTGCTGGATCACGCCATTCAGCGTGGTATCAAGCGCGGCGAATTCCGCGATGTGAACCACGAATACTCAGGCCGCATATCCTGCGCGCCGATGGTGATGATGATGCTATGGAAGCATTCCTTCGCACCCTGCGTGGATCATCAGATCGACCCCGAGAAATACATCGCCACCATCACCGACATGCTGTTGAATGGCTTGACCGTTCGCGAGAGCCCGCAAAAGTAGCGCACACGTTTGCTAAAATCGTATTCTTTGCCGAAGGCCAACTTCATGGATTTCGAACAAGCCCGTTTCAATATGGTCGAACAGCAGATCCGCCCCTGGGAGGTGCTGGATCCGACCGTGCTCGATTTGCTGCTCACGCTCAAGCGCGAAGATTTCGTGCCGCTCGCCTACCGCGCGATCGCCTTTACCGATATGGAAATCCCGCTCGGCTTTGATCAATCGATGATGTCGCCGAAACTGGAAGCGCGTATTTTGCAGGAAATTGGCGTGAAACCAACGGATCGGGTGCTGGAGATTGGCACCGGCAGTGGTTATCTGACCGCACTGCTCGCCAAATCGTCTGCCCATGTGACCAGCATCGAATATTTTCAGGATCTGTCCGATGAAGCCGCCGAGAAACTCGCTCGTGCCGGCATCCACAACGTAAAATTGCGCGTTGGCGATGCGGCGCTGTCGCCGCTGCCGTTGATTGCCGGTGGCGATTTGTTCGATGTCATCGTCCTTACCGGATCAACACCGATTTTGCCGCCTGCATTCCTTGCGACGCTCGCCGCGCGCGGCCGTTTGTTTGCGGTTACGGGTGATGCGCCGGTGATGAAAGCGACGCTGTTCACCCACACCAGCGACGCGCAATACGCCTCGGTTGAACTGTTTGAAACGATGGTTCCACCGCTGATTCACGCCGCCCACCCTTCGCGTTTCGCATTTTAGAATGTCGGAATTGCGTGAATTGACCGTCCAGCAACTCAAGTCCGCGCTGGCGGAACCGCCGGAAATGCGTCCTCGCCTGCTCGACGTACGCGAGCCATGGGAATTGCAAATCGCCAGGATCGAAGGCAGCGAAAACGTCCCCATGCAGCGCATACCCGCAGCGGCCGACGCATTGGATCGCACGCATCCCACGGTCGTTATTTGTCATCACGGGGTGCGAAGTCTGCAAGTCGTCGCATTCCTGACGCGAATGGGATTCGCCAACATGCATAATTTGCAGGGTGGTATAGACGCCTGGTCGAAACATATCGATCCGGCGGTACCTGTTTATTGACATCCGGGGCAAGCACCCGATGCGTCTTATCTCTCATTGTCGATCAATCGTGTTGCTGACTGCCTCCACACCGAAACGCCGAATACTTCAGGAAAAACAAAATATGAAACTGAAAGCCTCCGCTCTCGCCGTACTTGCACTCCTCGCCAGCTCGCCGATTCTCGCCGCCGATTTGATGGACGTGTACCGCGAAGCACTCTCGCAGGATCCCGTCTACGCCTCCGCACGCTACGCGTATGAAGTCGGCAAGGAAGCGACCCCTCAGGCACGCGCGGGCATCTTGCCGTCTATCTCGTTTTCGCTCGGTGGCAACCGCAATCACCGCGACACCGAAGGCCTGCCGACACTCGATTACAACGCACACAGTTACGGCGTGACACTCTCGCAACCGCTGTTCCGCATGGCGAACTGGATCGTCGTCGATCAGGCCGGCCTGCAAGTGAAGCAAGCCGAGGCCGTGCTCGCCGACGCGAGCCAGACCTTGATCGTGCGCACCGCACAAGCCTATTTCGATGTGCTGCTTGCGCAAGACAACGTGTCACTTTCCGGCGCGCAGAAAAAAGCCATTAGCGAACAGCTGGCGCAGGCCAAGCGCAATTTTGAAGTCGGCACGGCGACCATCACCGACACCTACGAGGCACAGGCCAAGTACGATCTCGCGATCGCGAAAGAAATTTCCGATTTGAACGATCTCGATATCAAACAACGTGCGTTGCAGCAATTGATCGGCAAAATGCCCGCGAGTCTCGCGCCGCTACGCGACAACCCGAAACTGAGTTTGCCGCAGCCTGGCGACATGGAACAATGGGTCACCGCCGCCGAAGAAGCGAGCCCGGTGATTGCCCAATTGCGCCTTAATTACGAAATCGCCGTGAAGGAAATCGACCGCACCAAGTCGGGTCATTTGCCGACGGTCGATTTGACGGCCGGTTACAGCAATAGCAACAGCCCGATAACCAACTCGAGCGGTGCATTCGCCAACATGATTGACACCAAGTCCGGCCAAATCGGCTTCACCTTGACTGTGCCGATTTATCAAGGCGGCGGCACACAATCGCGGATTCGGCAATCCTTGTCTGCCAAGGAGCGCGCCGCGCAGGATCTGGAAAACAGCAAGCGCACGGTCGCGCAAAGTGTGCGGCAAAGTTTTCTCGGCGTGACCAACGGTGTCGCGCAAGTCAAAGCGCTAGAGGCGGCGCTGGTATCGAACAAATCTTCGCTCGATGCGACCGTCCTGGGCAAGGAAGTGGGCGTGCGCACCAACGTTGATGTGCTGAACGCGCAGCAGCAACTGTTCCAGGCGCAGCGCGATTTGCAACAGGCGCGCTACAACACTATCCTCTCGCAATTGCGCCTGAAATCCGCCACCGGACGGCTGAAGGATACGGATCTGGCCGAAGTCAACGCGTTGCTGGCGAAATAAATCGATTCACGTGGTTTGATTTGTTGATTGTGAAATAGACGCGGCGACAAGCGCCATGGTTTTGTCCGTTGCCCCTGCGTGCGCGAGTGCAAACGACTTCGCCGCAACCCCCATCGTCCGCCTTGCCTGCGAGTCATTGAATAGTGATTTCGCCATCATCATCACCGCATTCGCATCGGTTGCCTGACGCAACGCCCCCGCGTCGATGGCGAGTTGCGCTGCCTCGGCAAAATTAAACGTAGAAGGCCCCATGATTACGGGCTTACCTTGTGCGCAGGCTTCGATCAGGTTCTGCCCGCCTAGCGGCAACAAACTGCCGCCAATGAACGCGACATCACACATGGCCACGTAGGCGGCCATCTCACCCATTGAGTCACCCAGCCAAACCTCGCATTCGTCGTTGAGGATGCCGGTACTGCGGCGCTGCAAAGCGAGATTTCGCGTGCGGATCAATGTCTCAACGGCATCGAAACGTTGCGGATGGCGCGGCACCAATACCAGCAATATTTTCTTTCGTTCGACGACGGAAAATTCGCGGCAATAGGCATCAAGGAGCGGCGTCTCCTCACCCTCGCGGGTGCTGGCGGCCAGCAAGATGTGTTTTTCATTTGGCAGACCTGAACGCCATGATTCGCCTTTGGCAACAAGCGCTGCATCGACAGCCATGTCGAACTTGATATTGCCAGTGATGTCGAGTTTTGCTGCCCCAAGTATTTTCAGTCGATCGGCATCCGCGCGCGATTGCGCGGCAACCACCTGTAGGCATTGCAGGGCATCTCGAGCCAATGCACGCACCGGGGCAAAACGCGTGTAAGCGCGGAACGATTTGTCGCTGAGTCTCGCGTTCACCAACAGCGCGGGCACATGTTCGCGGTGGCATGCGGCAAGCAGGTTCGGCCATATTTCTGTTTCCATGATCACCAGAACACGCGGGGAAAAGGTGGCGATCAGACGGCGTTGCGCAGAGAAAAAATCGTAGGGCAAATACACGCACGTCACATTGCCGCCAAACAGATCATTGGCAGTGGCGCGCCCGGTTGGTGTCATGCAAGTGATCAAGATACGATAATTCGGATATTGCTGCTGAAATTGCCGCACCAGCAGCGAGCCAGCGCGCATTTCACCGACCGAGACGGCGTGCAACCAAATGCATCCTGCCTTCGCGTCGATCGGTGACGAAAAAAAACCGAAGCGCTCGCCCCAATGCCGCAGATAGGCGGGTTGCCGGACGCCGCGCCATAGCAGTCGCAGGATGACGATTGGCATCGCGAGAAACAGCATGAGGGAAAAGAGCATTCTCACCGTGCGGCCTCGATCTGTGCCGTCAACGCGCGCCAAACCGCATCCACCGTCGGCGGATTCGATGCGTCGCGAGTACCACCATCCAGATTCACGACAGTGGCACCGCCATGCAAACCTGTGAGCGCGGGATCTGTGGAGAGATAAATTCCAATCGTGGGCCGCCCCAACGCGGCCGCCAAATGCGCGAGGCCGGTATCGACACCGACCACCGCCACTGCACCTGCCAACAATTGTGCCGCCGCCGTCAAAGTCAGTTTTGCCGGCACCAGCGCCTGCGGTATTTTTTCCGCAATGCGCCGGCTGATGTCATGCTCCGCTTCGTTGCCCCACGGCAACGTCACCACAATATTTGCAGCATTGAGGCGGTTGCCCAACTCGATCCAATTTTGCGCCGGCCACATTTTGTCGGCACGACTGGTTGCGTGCAAAAACACGACCGTTAGTTTTGATGGCGTGTCGCCAAGCTCCGACTTCGGCGCGGTGAGGCCGTAGTTAAGTGGCAAATCCGAGGCATAGCCAAATGCGCGCGCGGCAAGCAGGCGATTGCGCTCGACCGCATGCATTGCACGCGGAACGTCGAACGTCTGATCGTAGAAGCGCGCGGCAAAGGGTTCTCGCGCGGAGGCGGAGGCATGACCGTAGATCGGTCCATTTGGCGATTGTGGCCAATGTGAAATCCACGCGCTCTTGACCAAACCCTGAGTGTCCAGAATCGCGTCGTAGGTTTGTTTCGACAACTGCTTGCGCGCCGCGAGAAAAGGTCGCCACGCAGCACTCGATGTCAGATTTTTTTTCAACGCGCGTAACGGTACGCCAATGACATTACGGATCGCCGGATGCATTGCCG
>JAYTUX010000074.1:0-2506 GCA_043744315.1 Betaproteobacteria bacterium
CTCATAAAGGGCGCGGATCATCGGCACATGCAAATGCCACGCGGCCAGCTTCCAATCAAACTTTCCTTTTGAGCCGTCGCGATGCCACAACACCCAGCCAGCAAACACGCCATAAAACAAAGTCTGCACGAGTGTGGAGCGGAAAAAGTGTTCGCCTTTCTCGCCTTCGAACTTGAGACCGAGCGACTCTTCGAGCGAGGCGCGAATGCTCGCGAGCGCGGGCAGGTCCGCCTGCTCGATGCGGGTGCGCGCGTCGCGTGCGTATGAGGCGAGAAACCATGCAACATCTTTCGGGTCCGACAGGGGCGCATTGGCGCGCATGCAACGCGCGAGGAAATCGGCGAAGCGTACGCCCTGTTCTGTGGCGGCTTTGCGCGGATGGGCAGCTAGCGCCCAGAACGCGGATTCACTCTCGGCAAGACGATAGCTTTCCAGTTGCACCGGCTTGCCGTCGCGTTCACCTACCAGCAGGAAATCGCGATAGTTGGTAACGAGGACGAGCTTGTATTTTTCCCAGTATTTGGTGATTTGTTTGGTGTCGGCAATCGCGGCGACTTCTTCCTTCAGCGTTTTGATTTCGATCACTCCGCGCTCGGGCATCTGGCCAGCCAACGGCTCGGCATCGGTGCGTTTCTTGAATTGCGATTCGGCAAACAGGCCACCATCCGGAATACCTGCACCGGTGTTGGCAAGCTGATTGACGGCGCGTACTTTCGGCTTCAGCGTTTGGCCGACGGCGTTGAGCAATTCAGCAAGCGGCGGATAGTACGAAGTTTCTGGCGTGGCCGCGCCGGTGTTGCGAATTGCGGCCAGATGCGTGAGATATTGTTCGAGAGGGTGCACGCTGAGATTTTGGTTGGTGTTGTTTGCCAGTGCAGGTCGGAAAGAAATGTGCTTGGGTGGGAACTCCCATTTCCCCCACATTGCACTCCGCACGTTTACACATGCGTGCAACGGTCGGGAGATTCACCGTGTCGCCAAGCCCGTGGGAAGTGTGCCACGAATCCATCGGAATGGTAAACAATAGCACTGGCGCGGTTCTCAAGCGTAAAGTGGCTGAAAACCCGCACCAAATGGCGCTCTACAATGTTTTATGGTTGCCAATAGTCTGCGCTTGTTGCGTGGCGCGGGTCGTGCATAGTTACCATCGCGACGAAAGTCGATTTTCGCCGCAGACGTAATAGGCGCGATTGAGATTGTCGCGCCGTCAAGTCTGCCTGGCATTTTCATGATGCCTCGCGTCACTTTTTGAGGGCTTAAACAAAATCCTGGTTCTTTGTCGCGATGTTCTGTGACGCCTGTCCTGCGCCTGTTGGGGGCAGCCACAGCATTCCCGAATTTGATTCATATCAAACCGTCGACGCGCCATTGGAGTACGTTGAAGGAGATGAAGATTTCCGTGCGTTTCAAATTAGAAAGGTACCACTTTGGAAAACCATGACGGCATTCGCAGAACCAGTCCGCCGCCGAACGATCACGCTCGCGTTGCATGGAAAGGCGCGGCCATCATGGTTGGCGTGATCGTGGGGTTCTATATACTTCGCGAACACTGGGGGCATGTTTTGGGAATCGCGCCATACCTGCTGCTACTGGCGTGCCCGCTCATGCATGTTTTCATGTATGGTGGCCACGGGCACCAACATAATGGCGACAGCAAGGACTCGCGTTAATGATCAGGTTGCCCGGCCAGCGTGTGAATAAACGCCACGCTTGTCCGTCATTCCAAAGGAGCGGTTGATGAGTACAGCACCGCAGTCGCACGACCAAGCGGGGCATCAAGATCACGCGCACATGCATGAACTTGTCGCATCGCCACCGGTGACTGATTCACAATCTTCCACAACTCCAGTACCCGGCACGATCTACACCTGTCCGATGCATCCGGAAATTCGTCGTGACCAGCCAGGTAGCTGCCCCAAATGCGGCATGACGCTTGAACCGGTGATGCCCACACTTGATGATGGCGAGAATCCCGAGCTTGCGGATTTTCAGCGTCGATTCTGGTGGACGCTGCCGTTGACCGTCGTTGCAGTTACCCTCGCAATGTTTGGCCACAATCTGGATTGGTTTCACGGCACGCAACAAAGCTGGATCGAGCTACTGCTGGCAACGCCGGTTGTGCTGTGGGCCGGTTGGCCATTCTTCGTGCGCGGTGCTCGATCAGTGTTCATGCGCAGCCCGAACATGTGGACCCTAATTGGTCTTGGCACTGGTGCTGCGTATCTGTACAGCATCGTTGCCACCATCACGCCTAACCTTTTCCCGGATTCCTTCGTCGCAATGGGCCGCGTTGAAGTTTATTTCGAGGCCGCCGCCGCGATCATTTCACTCACCTTGCTCGGGCAGATACTGGAACTGAAAGCGCGTTCGCAAACTTCTGCGGCCATCAAATCGCTCCTCGGGCTCGCACCCAAAACCGCACGCCGCATCAAACCCGATGGCAGCGAGGACGACATCCCGCTCACGCATGTGCATCTCGGTGACTTCTTGCGTGTTCGGCCAGGCG
>JAYTUX010000075.1:0-2503 GCA_043744315.1 Betaproteobacteria bacterium
GACTTCCATGTCACATACCGAATTGGCAAACCAACCGGCGCATACCAGCACCGCATCCGTCGCGCAACGCATGCAGGCAATCGAGGGCGCACTGACCGAACGCGGCTTCGATGCCGACACGATTGCCGGCCTGGAGCATCTGGCGCAAGAGCAATGGCTGCCGCTCAACGGCGCGCGCGTGATCGCCCGCGCCTGGACCGACCCGGCGTTTCGGCAGCGCCTGTTGGCCAATGGCCGCAGCGCGGTTGAAGAGCTGGGCCTGTCGATGCCACCGCATCACCGGCACCTCGTCGCGCTGGAGAACACCAATACATTGCAGAACGTCATCTGCTGCACTCTGTGCTCCTGCACGGCCTTCACGATTATCGGCATTCCGCCCGATTGGTACAAAGACCTGGAGTACCGCGCGCGCGTGGTACGGCAGTCGCGCACCGTGCTGCGCGAGATGGGTTTGGATCTGTCCGACGATATCGAGATTCGGGTCTGGGACACCACCGCGGATACGCGTTACATCGTGCTGCCGACGCAGCCGCCGCATACGCTGGGCTGGCCGGAGGAGAAGCTGGCGGAAATCGTCACGCGTGACGGCATGATCGGCGTCGCCAGCTTGTAACCGCTAAAAAATAGAGAGCACATCATGAACGGCATGCATGATCTGGGTGGCAAAGAGGGCTTCGGCAAGGTGCGCTTTGAAGCCAACGCAAAATCCTTCCACGCCGCTTGGGAGGTGCGGATCAACGCCCTCTATTCACTCGCGGTGCGGCGTGGCATCTTTAATATGGACGAGTACCGCCACGCCATCGAACGAATGGAGCCGCGCCACTATCTCACCGCAAGCTATTACGAACGTACCCTCACCAGCCTCGCCACGCTCTGCGTCGAAAAAGGCGTGATGACCAAGGAGGAGTTGGAGCAACGCGCCGGTGGCGCATTCCCCCTCTCGCAGCCGGGCGCACCGGGACGCTCCAACGAACCAACGCGGCAGCGATTTGCCCCGGGTGATCGCGTGCGCGTGCTTGAGTTGCACATCCCCGGCCACGTGCGCATGCCGGGCTACGTTCGTGGCAAGACCGGCGTCGTCGTCAGTGAGTCACCGGCCTACCCGTTCCCCGATGCGCACGCGCACGGTATTCATGCCGAGGACGAGCCGACCTATGACGTGCGCTTTCGCGCGGAAGACTTGTGGCCTGACTCAGCCGACGCCGCGCTGGTGCATGTCGGCGTGTTCCAAAGTTACTTGGAGCCGGTCGCGTAGCTCAGTGGTGATGCCCGCCCGGCCCGTGCACGTGGCCGTGCGACAGTTCTTCATCCGACGCCGCGCGAATCGACAGCACCTTGCACTCGAACAACAAGCCGATGCCGGCCAGAGGGTGATTGCCGTCAAGAATCACCTTGCCGTCTGCAATGTCGGTCACGGAAAACACCGTTGAGCGGTCTTCCTCAGATGCATTCGCATCGCCGGGGATGCCTTCAAACATCATCCCGACCTCGAGCGTCTCGGGGAATTTCGCGCGCTCTTCGACCTTGAGCAACTCTTCGTTGTAGTCGCCAAACGCGTCCGACGGCTCGAGTTTGACGCGCACCGCCTGGCCAACGCCTTTGTCTTGCAGGGCTTGCTCCACCAGCGGGAACACATTGCCATAACCGCCGTGCAGGTAAGTCATGGGTTCTTTGCTTTCCTCGATCACTTCACCCTGTGCGTCCTTGAGGGTATAGGAGAGAGAGACGACGGCATCGCGTCCGATTTTCATTTTTGTTTGCACCGCATTTCGGGCGGCTGAGAAGTCAGTGAAGCGTCGATTTTACGAGCTTCAGCACTTCCTGGGCGTGGCCCTTGGCATTGACGACGCCGTAGAGCGCGTGGCGCACCACGCCCTCCCGGTCAATCACAAACGTCGAGCGCAGCACATGCGGGCGTTTGCATACGACGATTTCGCTGCCGCCGCCGTTGCCATTGACACCGTTCGCTTTCACCACGTCGTAGCTCTTGCACACTTCGCATTCCGGGTCGGCCAGCAAGCGCACCGACAGGCCATGCTTGTCGCGAAACTCGGCATGGCTCATCCAGTCATCCGGCGACACCCCCAGCACTTCGCAGTTGCAACGGCGAAAGTCTTCGTTGAGGTCGGAGAACTCGATTGCCTCCACGGTGCTGCCCGGCAAGTTATCCTTGTCGTAAAAGTACAGCACCAGATTTCGCTTGCCGCGAAATTTTGACGATTGAACCAACTCCATATCGGCGTCGGCCAACTTGAAGGAAGGTGCTGCAGATCCGGGTGACAACATGTGAGTCTCCTCGAACAAAAACAGCGACTGTATGACGACGTGATGCTCTGACAACGTACTGTATTCCTATAATAGAGCGATGAAAACACATTTGCCAAGCGATCTTCATCAACTTCTCGGCGGCCTCACCCCGGCGGGCTTCCTCTCGGGTTTCTGGCAGAAGCAACCGCTCCTGATTCGCAACGCGATTCCGGGCTTCAAGCCCCTGATTTCCAAA
>JAYTUX010000076.1:0-2500 GCA_043744315.1 Betaproteobacteria bacterium
GTTCGCGGGTTTGCTATTTGCGGGATTCTTCTCATCAATGTAACGATGGCCGAATTGCTTGTGATAAACGATATTGCCATCGCGCACCGCAAGTACCGACAGGCTCGCCAATGGATACGCGGCATCTCTGACGATCGCCGACAGTTCAGCATCGAGCGTCGCAGTCGTTGCCGCAGCGTTACGTTTGGATGATGTTGGCTGGGCGCCCACATTACCTCCGATCAAGAGTGCGGACAGTGCGATAAAAAAACGGAAAGCGTTTTGCATTTTCACAGGCATTGCTACTTTACGTTTCCAGTCGGTGAATTCAATACCTCAAGCAGTGCCGCTGTCTCGGTGTCGGGGATTCCGTCGAAATTCGCGGGTCGGTATTTCATCTGGAATGCGGCAATGACTTTGCGTGTCTCTTCGTCAAGCGTACCGTTCAATGGCACCAGGAAACCGTGCTGGGCGAGATTGCGCTGGAACCACTCCACGTCCGGCAATTGCGCCTCAAAGTTTGCGCGTCGCTGTTCAACCAAATTGGCATCGGGCCATTGAATCAGGCCTTCATCGGCTAGCCGCTTCCACGGGAACTGCGGACCGGGATCGGTTTTGCGTTGCGGCGCGATGTCGCTATGCGCCAGCACCCGTTCGGGTTTGATGTTGTGTTCCTTGACGATTTTTTTGATCAGCGCAACAACCGCTTCAATCTGCTCCTGCGGATAGTCAAACCACTGCTCGCCATCGGGCATGCGCTTTGATCCAGGGTTAACGATCTCAATACCGATCGAGCTCGCATTCAATTGTGTATTACCTTTCCAGTAGCTCACACCCGCGTGATACGCGCGACGATTCTCATCAACGAGACCATAGATGGTCGGCGGACTGTCGTTCACCAAATAGTGGCTGCTGACGGGGCCTTCGGTTAGCCATTTGAGTGAACCCAAAAAACCGCCCGCTGTGTAATGAACGATGAGAAATTGCGCGCGGCTATCCTGGCCGCGCGATGTGTAGGTCGTGTCTATTCGCGGGCCGCTGGCACAGCCGACCAGTGTCGACAAGGCGATTACGCAGAACAAGCGTTTCATTATTTCGGCTTTGCAACCGATGGCGTCGTCAACACATCGAGCAGCGCCGCCGTTTCCGCGTCCGGCGTGCCATCGAAACTCGCCTGACGGTATTTCATCTGGAAAGCACTCACGACATCCTGTGTGCGCTTGTCCAGTTCGCCATTCAGGGGAACTGCAAATCCATGCTGAGAAAGTTTTTGCTGGAACCACGCAATGTCGGGTAATTGCTGATCGTATGTGGCCTTCTTCAACAATACCAAATTGGCGTCCGGCCACGGAATCAGGCCCGCGTCAGCGAGTTGTTTCCACGGAAATCGTGGCCCCGGGTCGACCTTGCGCCCCGGCGCAATATCGCTGTGCCCAAGAATGCGCTCTGGTTTTATCTCGTGCTCCTTGACGATTTTTTTGACCAGTGCGATCACCGCATCCATCTGCTCTTGCGGGTAGTCATACCAGATTCTGCCCGCGGGTGACTCGTCGTATCCTCGATTGACGATCTCGATACCGATTGAGCTTGCGTTCAACTGGGTCGCACCTTTCCAATAGCTAACACCTGCGTGATAAGCGCGGCGGTTTTCATCGACCAGACGATAGATGGTTGGCGGATTGTCGTTTATCAGGTAATGGCTGCTGACCTGACCCTCCGTGAGCAGTTTTAGAGAGGTCGGAAAATCCTCGTGCGTGTAATGCAGGATGAGAAACTGCGCGCGGCTATCCTGGCCGATAGAGGTGTAGGTTTTGTCGATGTAAGGTGTGGCGCAGCCGGATAGCAAGCCAAACGTGATGATGCAAAGTATTTTTTTCATATAACCACCCCAAAATTTTCCCTATGAACCATGAACTGGTGCGCCCTGCGCGGCAATCCGCGCTGCAGCGCAGTGAGCTTCGCTGGTCTTGACTTGCAACGGCGTTGAATCCGGCAGTGCTGCGCGCATCGCATCGAAGATTGCGGGATGAAGCTGGGCGACGCGTCCCGTCAGCGTGATCGGACGCGAACCAAAGCGCAACGTCATTGCCCGGCCCAGTCGGGCGAGCTCGCCACCGGCTGACTCCAGAATTCGCCGCGCAACCGGATCGACGTCGGCAACTACCGCAACCGCCAGTGCAAGTTTGCCGATTTCACCGCGAGCAGTGTCATTCGCCGAACCATACACAAACTGTCGTGTTTGCGCCCAGTCGCTGCCGCCGAGTCGAGAGAAAATTTCAACTGCCATTTGCGAATCGCGCCAGCTTTCGGGACGATCATCTTCTTCGCGCCAGATGTGGCGCAGTGCCTCGCACGCAATCCAGAATCCGCCGCCCGCATCATCGAGCAACGCACCGCGACCACCCGCACGGTGCAGCGTTCCTGCGGAATCGATGAAGGCGGCAATCGAACCGGTGCCTGCATAAACGACGTAGCCCTCGCCGGGCGCGTACAGGTCGAGGTAGGCGATTTCGATGTCACT
>JAYTUX010000077.1:0-2497 GCA_043744315.1 Betaproteobacteria bacterium
ATGCTTTGGCGACATACTATGGGACGACTCCGGCGGCAATGCGCGAAAGAGTCTCATATGTACGAAAAAAGCTCGAGCGTTTCCTCGGGCCGCTGATTGATTTCCTCAAGGAGGATTCACTTTGAGTAGCGGTGGACGGACACCAGATGATGATTGGTTTGACGCGCTTGGTGGTGACGCAGCTGCCAACGGCGAAAATGGCCGCGGCGCGGCGTCGTGGGTTCGCGCTGAATACTTGCGGAAATCGGTACATTCGGAATCGGCAGATGCGCCAAGCGAAGATCTGATTGCGCACCGGGAAGCGGAGCTGCAACGGCTCCTGGCAAACCTTGAGCGAAAGGGATACTTTGCGAATTCCTCTCCCCATGCCCAGCCTACGCCACGCCGCACAGGCTCACCATTCTTTCGCTGGCCTCGCGCAGGGTGGTTGCTCGCGGCGTCCGCCACGATTGTGGGGATTGCCGTGATCCTGCCGGACCTACGAACAATATTTGATCCAACAGACGCGTCGCAAATCATGCGTGGCAAAGCGACGCCGCAGACTCGGTTAGTCGTTGATCCAAGCGCTGAGGCAAAGCGCCTGTGTGCTGCTCTGCGCCCGATTACATCGACCTGCACCACGAAGCATGATTCGGGGCGCGTAATCTTGTCGGCGCGCATCATTGCAGATGCCAATAGCGTTCAAATGCTCCACACGTTGGAATTAGTCAGCAACCCAGACGGTACGCTAGAAGTAAAGTTTGAAAAACTGGCTCCTTAGACGCGGCGAAGATCATGCACGCGAAATGCCAAGTTAGGCGATGCCTAGGTCTCCACTCGCCAAAGTAAAGCGAACCCCAATATTGACGGGCGTTTTCGAACAATATTGCTTGAAAGTGCCCGCCAATAGGCGTGTTTCAAATTGCCAAACCAGCTTAGCGCTCGTACTTCACACTCAGCACGATTGAAGTCTGCGTGCGCTCGACGCCGTCGTGCTTACCCAGCGCATCGAGCGCTTCGTCGAGTTCGGCCGTTGTTTCGGCCTGCAGCACCACCAACATGTCGTACTCACCGGAGATGGCGTAGATACCACCGACCGCTGGGTGCTTTTTCAGCTTGGCGTGAAGGCTGTCGGCCTTTCTGGCATCGATACGTACCAGTGTATGCGCGGTGACCCGACTTCTTGAATACGCCGGGTTCAGCCGAACCGTGTAGCCCTCGATCACGCCGCCCTCTTCCAATCGACGTATTCGCTCCTGTACCGTCGCGCGGGCCAGCCCGAGTTCGCGCGCAATTTCAGCCACGCTTTTGCGGGCATCCTGCGTGAGCAGCGATAACAATGCCTGCTCGCCTTTCGTTACGGATTTGGGTGGCGCGCTCATTATTACCCCCTTTTTTTAGCACTGTGCTTACAAGTTACTGCGTTTCGACTAATTCTATCCATCTTTTCGTTAGTTTTGCTGCTTCGATTTGACATGCGCTGTCTATAGACTATCGGTCAGACAAATCGCTCAAGGAACAGAACATGCTACACATCGCACTCATCGGCTCAGGCAAGATCGGCGAAGCCATCGTCACCCTATTCAACACGCTCGGTGGCTACAAAGTCACCGTCGTCGACAAAGACGCCGAGCGCCTCGCGCCCATGCAAGCGTTGGGCGCCAGCATTCGCGTTGCGGATGTAGCCAACGAGAATCTCGAGTCGGCGCTCAAGGGCACCGACGTCATTCTCTCAGCCTGCCCGTTCTATCTGACGCCGGTGCTCGCCAAACTGGCACATTCATTGAACGCGCACTACTTTGATTTGACTGAAGACGTCGCAAGCACCCGCATCGTCAAGGATATCGCCAAGGACGCGAATACGGTATTCATGCCGCAATGTGGATTGGCGCCGGGCTTTATCTCGGTGGTCGGCTACGATCTGGCCAAGAAGTTTGAATCCCTGCGCGACGTGAACATGCGCGTCGGCGCGCTCCCGATCTACCCGACCAATGCACTGAAGTACAACCTGACGTGGAGTACTGACGGCCTCATCAACGAGTACCTCAACCCTTGCGAGGCGATCATCGACGGCAAGGCACGCGAGACGCCGCCGCTCGAAGAACTCGAGCACTTTGCGCTCGACGGGCTCGACTACGAGGCGTTCAATACGTCGGGCGGCTTGGGGACGTTGTGCGAAACGCTGGAAGGCAAGGTACAGAACCTCAACTACAAGACCGTTCGCTATCCGGGCCACTGCGGGATCATGAAGATTTTGCTCAATGATTTGGGGCTTGGCAAACGCCGTGAGCTGTTGAAAGACGTCATGGAAACGGCGATTCCGATGGCGTATCAGGACGTCGTGCTGGTGTTTGTATCGGTCAGCGGCCAGCGCGATGGGCGGCTATCGCAAGAGAGTTTCGCCAAAAAAATATACGCCAAAGAAGTTGGTGGCAAACTGCTATCCGCGATTCAACTCACCACGGCGTCCGGTATCTGCACCATGGTCGATTTGCTCGCAAAGGGTGAACTGAAGGGT
>JAYTUX010000078.1:0-8159 GCA_043744315.1 Betaproteobacteria bacterium
GAACAGGGCATGATGGGCATTGCCAACATTTACGCGAGCAAACAATTCGAGGCGCGTAACAATGTCGTCGTGACCCATGAGCTGCTTCACACCGTCGGTGCCCAGGACAAATACGATCCACGTACCAATCAGCCACTGCACCCGCAAGGCTACGCCGAACCCGACGTGGAAAAACTATATCCCCAGCGCTGGGCTGAAATTATGGGCGGCCGCATTCCGCTGAGCGCGAATACGGCCGCGATGCCGCGCGGATTGCACGAGACTTTGATCGGCGATGCGACCGCAAGAGAGATTCAGTGGATGAAGTGAGATGCCTGCAAAGGCAAGCGGGGCGCGGCTCTTCAGGCATGCATTGCCAGGAGGCAGGTGAAATGGGGGGGGGTTGGCGCGCTGATACTTCGGGACGGGAATGACAAAGTAACCGTTTGGAGGATGGATAAGCTGTAAAAGTTGGATTCTGACCCAACGGACAGTGTCAGATGGCTTTTAACCTCAAGCCCTCGAAAAGAGCGAAAGCGTTCATTCTCTACGGCTAACCGCGATCAACTCAGACGACCCAAACCGGACATTCGCTGGCCAACAAAATTTGAAATAGATGAGTGCTGTGCACAGGCCCTTCCATGCGCAATCAAGTTCCGGCGCCGATGAACTCGGGGAAGAGAGAATGGTCATCCACCAACTTCGCCGGATCGATTTCTCGTGAAATGCGCCCGCTGTCCAGAAGGTAGGCGCGATCCGCAAGTGCGCCAGCGAAATCGAGATTCTGTTCAACAAGCAGGATGGCCAGGTCGCGCTCGCGTTTTGCCTTCACGAGAACATCGTGGATTTCGTCAAGGATGGACGGCTGGATGCCTTCCGACGGTTCATCTAGCAGCAGCAGCTTGGGATGAGTCACCAGCGCGCGCCCAAGCGCTAAAAGCTGCTGCTGTCCACCGCTTAGGCTGGCGCCGGGTATTTTCAACTTCGGGCGAAGCGTCGGCAGATACTCGAGGACTTCGTCGACGAGGCTACGGGAGAGGCCGGCCGCGTAGACACCCACAAGTAGGTTCTCCAGCACGGTGAGCTTGGGGAAAATCAGCCGGCCCTGCGGGACATAGCCGATGCCCAGTTCCGCGCGCGAAGACGCCGGTATGTCGGCGATCTCGCGGCTATCGAAGACGACAGTGCCGCGCCGCGTATTGAGCAGGCCGGCAAGCGTTTTCATCAGCGTGGTTTTGCCGATGCCGTTGCGACCTAGTACCGCGACGACCTCCCCCACACCGAGGTTCAGCGTTAGATCCGTGAGGATGACGATCTCGTCGTAGCCGGAGGAAAGGCCCTCAACCCGCAGCAGCATGGGGTCGCCCCAGGTAGGCAGTCATCACTTGCGGATCGCGGCTCAGTTCGTCGAAGCTGCCGTGCCGGAAAACACGGCCTTGGTGGAACATCGCCACCGGCGCGCCTAATGCACGGACGAAGGCCATGTCGTGCTCGACGACCACGATCGTATGATCGGTCGAGAGTTGCTGGATGAGTTCGATCGTGCGCCGACGTTCTTCCTGCGTCATGCCCGCTGCCGGTTCGTCGAGCAGCATCACCGAGGGATTTTGCGCGAGCACCATGGCAATCTCCAGCCACTGCCGCTCGCCGTGCGAAAGGCTGGACGCGAGGGAAGCTCGCCTTGCGGAAAGTCCCAGCCTCGCAAGCACGCCTGCCACGCCATCGCGGTGCCCGTATTTGCTCGATGCCATCAGGGCGAGCTCGACGTTCTGCCCGACCGTGAGTCCCGGAAAAATGCTGGGTACCTGCAGCTTGATGCCCAGCCCATGGCGCGCGCGAAGGAAAGGGGGTAGGAGAGTGATGTCCACGCCATTCAGGCTCACATTGCCGTGTGTAACGCGGTGGTGGCCGGTCAGCAATCCGAAGAACGTGCTCTTGCCCGCGCCATTGGGTCCGATTATGGCGTGGACACCGTTCTCGCCGAAGTCGATGGTGACGTCCTCGAGTACCATGACTCCGCCGAAAGTTTTTGCGAGGCCGCGTGCGCTTAGTCGTCCGCGTGCGGCTGATTGAACCGGCGCGCTTGCGACGCGCGGGGCCGATTGCGCGCGGGCATCGGCATCACCTGCAAACGATTCGCCACACCGCTTCAGAATCCTCAAACGTTGCGACAACTTCGTCAGTGCCGGTACGATGCCGCCTGGAAATACGAGCACAACTGCAGTTAGCAGGACGCCGAGAATCAGCGGCGTTTGCTGTACCACGATCTTGTCGGCCTGGTCGGAAATCCATTGCACGGTAGCGACGCCGACAAATGCGCCGGCCAGCGAGCCGCGGCCCCCGACCATCACCCATATTGCAATCAACGCGGCCTGTGGCAACGAAAACACTGCGGGGTTGATGAACGTGCCCCACGCTGCGAATAGACCGCCACCCAAACCCGCGATCGCCCCGCCGATCATGAAGACGATTAGCTTGTGCCGCCGTACGTCGTAGCCAAGCAGTTCCATGCGGCTTTCGTTTTCGCGAATGCCGGCCAGAATCTGCCCGTAGCGACTCGTCACCAGAAAGCAAGTGAACGCGTACAGGACGCCGGCAAGGCAGACCGCGAAGGCAAACATTTCGCGGTTGCTGAATTCTCCGCGGCCGATCGCGATGCCCGGCACCGATGGCATGCCGTTGAATCCGCCCAGCTGGGCCACGCCGACGTGGTATTCGGGGCCCGCCGTGCTGGAAATGACCGTATAGAGGATCAACGTCACCGACAGTGTCACGATGGCGAGATAGACGTCACCGACGCGTCCGTAGAACGTGACGTACCCGAGCAGGGCGGCAAATGCCGTGGCGGCGCAGGCACCCGCAATAAGCGCGGTCGCCGTTTCCGTCGTGGTCGGAAAGAGATTAAGCGCAGCGATGGCGAAGGCATACCCGCCTACGCCAAAGAATGCGTTCTGCCCGAAACTGAAGATGCCGGCGACACCCCAGACCAGCGCGAGACTGAGCGCGGCGATGCCGAAGCTCAACCACAGAGTCCACTTCAGCAGGGTCGCCGTGGAAAGTTGAGGCGCGAGCACCAGCGCGAGGGCAACCAGGATCGGGGCCCACAACAGTCCGCGCCTAGACAGCAGCCTAATCCAGTGCGGCATGGTCAGAGCGGACGAGACCAGTTTCCGGATAGCCCTTGGGGCAGTATCCTCACCAGGATGATGGCGACGATCAGCAGGGCGGTGAGGCCCCATAAGTTCGTGAAGAACTGCGACACGATGTTGGCTACACCGCCGAGCAACACGGACGCAAACAGTGTGCCTAGAAGGAACGCCGGGCCACCCGTGATCACCGTCATGAACGCCTGGCCAATGTAGCTTTGGCCTACGCCGGGACTCACTGCGACGATGGGTGACAGCAATCCGCCGCCCAAACCGGCGAGTGCGCAACCAAGAACGAAAGTGTATAGATTGACGCGGCTGACTTTGACACCCAGCACACGCGCCATTTCTGGATTCTGTATTGCGGCGCGCGCGAGCAATCCGTATCGGGTCCACTTGAACAACGCGTAGAGCCCGGCGGTGATCGCGATGGCAGCGAAAGGCAGAAACAACGAATACCAGGAAACCGCATAGGGCCCGATCTCGACGAACCCCGCCGGGGTGCCAATGCCAGGCGAAGCCGTGCCGAAAATATCGATGGCAATCTGGTACAGGATCAGGCTGAGGCCGAACGTTGCAAGCAGCGTATCGATCAGCCGCTTGCCATAAAGCGGGCGGATGAACAGCAATTCGACGACCACCCCAATCACGGCGCAGACAAGCGGGGCACAAAGGATGGCGAGCCAGACAGACATCCCAGTGCTGCGCACGAGCATGGTGGTGGTGAACGCCCCGATCATCAGGAATTCGCCATGCGCCATGTTTACGATGCGCATCAACCCGAAAATTACCGCCAAGCCGATTGACGTCAGCAGCAGGATGGCGATGCTGGTCAGCACCGACAACCCGATGACGATGGCCACATCCATGCCTGGATTCGTCGGCGAACCCTTACATCTTCGGCAGAATCATGCGGTGCGACCCCTTGTCCTTGCCGACAAGGTCGCAAGCTTCCGCGCCTACCACTTGCGAGGTTGGCTTCACCTGTTTGTAGGTTTCCAGTATCTGGAATTCGCGCTTGTCGTTTACGGTTGCCAGATTAATGTCCTGGATATTGCGATGGGAGGCGGGGTCCATGATGATCCTGCCGCTGGGGCCCTGGAACGGAATGGCCGATTCCAGCGCTGCGACCACCTTGCCGACTTCCGTCGTACCCGCCTTCTCGACGGCCATCTTCCATTGATGCCAGCCGTTCCACACCTGCGCAGGCAAATCCATCAGCGGGCCAGCTTTCGGGTACACCTTACGATAAGCAGACACGAACGCCTTGTTCTCTGGCGTGGTCAATGACTCGAAATAGGAGTACGCGACAACGATGCCTTTTGTTTCCTCAGGCGCGAGCACCTGCTGTTCATTGCCCAAGCCAAAGGACGGCGAGACGATGCGAATCGTACGGTTCAGGCCGGCGGCGGCGAATTGGCGATAGAACGCCATGTGATTGCCCCCGACCAGGTTAGACATGATCACGGCCGGTTTGGCCGTCTGGATCTTGCGGATTGTAGCGCCGAAATCGGATACATCGAGCGGAATGAATTCCGTACCGACGATGGAGCCGCCCGCCTTTTCGACCAGCGATCTCGTCCAGGCCGTGGCGACGTGGCCGTAGATATAGTCGGCCGCGACGACGTAGAACGTTTTGCCTGCATTCTTGACCGCCCAGGTCACCAGCGGGCTTTCCATCTGCAGGCAGTCGCTACCCTGCATAAAGGTTAACTTGTCGCACTCGCCGCCTTCGTCGACACTGGGGAAAAACAGTAGTTTGTTATTCTTGCTCAGAATCGGCCGCGCCGCTTCGCGGGAGGCACCGGTGATACAACCGATCACGATCGCGATTTCGTCGTTGGCGCCGATTTCCTGCGCATAGCGCGAATACAGTTCTATCTTCGATTGCGTATCGTATTCATGGAGTTCGAGTTTGCGGCCGAGCACGCCGCCGGAATTGTTGATATGCTCGATTGCCATGCGCGAAACGTTCATTTCCGGCTCGCCATAAATGCTCAAGCCCCCGGTCACGTCGAACATGCTGGCAACGTGAATCGGCCCTGAAGCTGCAGCAAAGCCCGCACCGGCCCGCGAAAGTAGAGCACCGCCGACAAGAGCGGTGGACGCTTTCAGGAATTCGCGCCGGCCTTCCTCTGTCGGCCCCATTTGTACGGGAGCTGTGTCTTCGCCAGACGGTCGATCGTGCGTGAGGTTCTTATTACTATTCTTAGCGGCCATCTTGTCTAATTCCTCCGTTGAACTTGCATAATTGTGATAAGCAGGGCGGTGTTGCGGTTTCGCGACGGATCGCGCTATCCGGCGCATTACGTGACATCGCTGAAGTGTACCAGAATGTGTTTGCCCGGGCGAAGCGTTTTTCCCCCGCGGCAACGTTAAGTCGGGTTGACGTCCAAGTAAGAGTCCGCAACATCGCGGCGTGTATCGATCAAGTACAATTGTGCGAAATATGAGGAGCAGACAGAATGCAGGTTGTCGGAACGATCAGGGAGATATGGCGCTATCCGGTCAAAGGCATGGCGGGAGAAAGTCTCGCGTCGTGTGCGCTCGGCGAAAAAGGTCTCAAGGGTGATCGTACCTGGGCGTTGCGGGATGAGGCGCGTAAGGAAATCCAGAGTTGCAAGTTTCGTCCTGAGTTACTGTTGTGCACAGCACGCTGGCGCGACGCCGATGGGCAGGTGGATGTCTCCTTTCCGGACGGTTCGAAAATGGGCAGCGACAACGCTGGCATTCATTCACGGCTGTCGACCTTGACTGGCCATGCGTCTACATTGCAAACGTTGCGGGCCGATACCGAACTCGATTTCTATCGGCGCCATAAACTGGACGATCACACCTGGCTCGATGAACTCAAGGCGACCTTCGATCGCGAGGCTGGCGAACCGCTGCCGGATTTCAGCGAGATCCCGCCGCCCCTGATTGACTTCGTTTCCATACCGGGAACGTTTTTTCTGGTTACGCCGTTGCATATTGTCACCACCGCTACGCTCGAACAGCTGAAGAGCCTGAATCAACGTGCTGACTGGGATCGTCGGCGCTTCCGCCCTAATTTTCTGATCGAGCCTAGCGGCGGCAAGCAGGGCTTCGTCGAGCAGGAGTGGGTCGGCAAAAAGTTGATATTCGGCAGCGCTGCGGTCGAGTGTGCAGGCGCCACACCGCGCTGCGGTGCCATTACTCGCGCGCAACCGGAATTTGCTGTTGACAAGACGATCCTCCGCACCGTTGTCAAGGAAGCCGACCAGAACGTCGGCGTTTACGGTCTGGTTTCCGGATCCACCACCGTCAAGGTCGGGGACGCAGTTTACCTAGCCTGATTGGGATATCCCTGGCAAACACGCGCGCCGGCGTGACTTTGCATTGTTGTGGAATATGCAGGATTACGCGAAACAACCAATTTGTACGCAAACGGGAAGCGGCAATCGAAGCGCCATCGCTGACGGCTCGATGAACCAGGGCGTTTGAACGTACTCTTTGGGCCGAGATCCTTTAGAGCATCCTACAAAGCTCGCCTGTAAGTTGACATTGATGGATTCTGAGTATTCCGAAAATTGACGTTCAAAGCGAATTAATGTGCGCAAACAAAAGCCCGCGTGTGAGTGCAAGGAACGAGGTGATACGTTTCATGCCACGCGAAGGCGAGGGATGTGGATTGAACGGAGGCTCGCCACGAAGCCCATGGATAGGGGCTCTCCAGGCAGGCATTGCCAGAAGGCAAGCGGGTCGTGGCCTACGATTTACATGTATCCGCGCGCGCAGGGCGCGCACTACGCTTGCATGCGTGCAAGATTGACCCCATGACCCACACGCGTGTATGAGTGGAACCGTTGCACGCTTACCACGAATTAGATATTAGTCGATTTGCAAGCCCGCTTGGGTTGCGCCACTATTGAATGCATGGCGCCGTTCCGAACCTCGAGAATCGTGCGGTCTATTTTAGTTGAACGTCGATTTTGTTCCTTTAGTGATTCGGTGCTGAACGTCGGCTATCGCTGCGGACATGACCGCGATTGTGCAGTGCATCAGTCGGCTTTTGGCCGACTGTTGCCTACCATCAAAACATTCTTCATGACTTTTGAATGGCTGCTTTGAAAATCGAGACCCGATCAGATCGGACAATGCCTGTTAGATCAGATTCCGACTTTTACAGATAAGCCAAAACCATTTACCTACATAAGCAACTTCAAATTTCTGCCTAATCCTCATCCGCCCAAATTGCAATCACCCGCGTACGTTTCGGTCCAGATTGGTAATGTTCCAACTTCACTTCCACGGGATAAAGTTCCTCCAGTGTAGCGCGCGCTTTTTTCTCGTCGTCGAAGGTCATCACCTCGCCTTGGGCGTTTTTAACGTCACTCCAAACCTGGGCCTCATCTTCATACTGCAGTTTGAATAGACCCACTAACTTTTCCCCTGCTTTGACAACCACTCGGCTTCGAGTTCCTTGCCCGACTTGTAATGCGGCACGCGGAACACCAGCCGCTTGTAGCGCTGGATTACCGGTGTCGATCCCTTGACCTCGTCGCGCCAATACTGGTCGCCCAGATCGAGATTGCGCTTTTCCTCCATCGACCAATAGCGCTTCGACCCTTCGCCGCCAAAGATGAACAAGCGATCGTTGACGATGCGCCAGGTATCGGGATCGCCGCCCCAAGGGATGCCATAGGCAATGCCATTGGCGCAAAAGCCACCGTATTGCGGCGCGAAGCGATTCGGATTTTCTGCAAACATTTTCTTGTGGTCCTCGCTGGTGAAGCGATACGTCACCCCCTCGTGATCCATCTTGATATTGGCGTTGCCCGGCATGTGCTTGCCATCCGTAAAGTATGCGACAGGGTCGTGGCCCTTTAAGCCAAGGTGTTTATCAGCGCCGTCGGAAATAGTGTTCGCGGTGAGTCCGGTGCAACCTTGCAGCACCAGCAAGACGAAAAAAATGCCTAACAATGGAAATGGCCGAATTGCATTCATAGCTTCACTCCTTAAAATCAAATAGAAGACTATTGTAAGTCTTTCGAACGCAACATTTCCTGACGCGCG
>JAYTUX010000079.1:0-8155 GCA_043744315.1 Betaproteobacteria bacterium
GCCTTTCAGGCTATTTATGCCTGAAACGCCGCACCAGGGCTCGACTTTCCCGGTTTTTCGCTAGGCGATGGAGCAGCGAGGTGGAGTGGCATGACAAAAGCATTGTTGTTCTTGGCGCGGGTGACACCGGCCTCTCCGTCGTCCGATGGGCCGAACGAATGGGTGCTCGTGTGCGAATCGCCGACACACGTTCAACTCCTCCCGGCCTCGATGAATTACGAAGCAAGCATCCCACCGTCGAGTTCATCGGTGGGCAATACCGCGACGCCCTCTTTGGCGACGCCGAACTCATTGTTGCAAGCCCGGGCGTGGCCGTTGCTGGGCCCGCGTGTGACCCGGCCATCGCGCGCGCGCGCGCTCAAGGGAAAAAGTTCGTTGGGGATGTCGAGCTTTTTGCGTGGGAACAAATCGAGTTAGCCCAAAAAGGAACGCGACCCAAAATGATCGGCATCACCGGCTCCAATGGAAAATCCACCGTTACTGCGATGGCGGGTGCGATGTGTCGCGCCGCCGGTTTGAAGACGGTGGTGGCCGGCAATATCGGTTTGCCGGTGATCGACGCAATGCTTGACGCGCGTGACCGTGGCCAGCCCGATATGTATGTGGTCGAGTTGTCGAGCTTCCAGTTGGAAACCACTTCGTCATTGGAATGCGACGCCGCCACGATGCTGAATTTGTCGCAGGATCATCTCGACCGATATGCGTCGATGGATGATTACGCCGCTGCCAAGCGGCGCATTTTTACGCACGCGCACCATCAGATATTGAATCGCGACGATATTGCAAGTCTTTCGATGCGCAATGCGAAGTCCGCATTGACAACCTTCGGCATCGATTCACCGCAAGACGCGCATGCGCTCGGCATCAACGATGGCTGGCTGGTTGAAGGTGACCACCGCTTGATGTCTTTGAGCGAGATGCCGGTGGCGGGCTTGCATAACGCCGCCAATGCGTTAGCCGCATTCGCACTGTGCAACGCGGCCTTCCCTGCTGCAGACGCCGAAAAACTTGCGGCAGGATTGAAAGCGTTCAAAGGCTTGCCGCACCGGCTTGAAAACGTCGGCGTCATCGACGGCGTGACGTTCTTCGATGACTCCAAAGGCACCAATGTCGGCTCGACCGTGGCCGCGCTGAATGGCATGACTGTGCCGGTGGTGTTGATCGCCGGCGGCATCGGCAAGGAACAGGATTTTTCCCCGTTGGTGCCTGCGGTACAGGCGCATGCGCGGGCGGTGGTGTTGATCGGCCAGGACGCACGCTTAATTGAAGACGCAATTGCCGACGCGCGAGTGCCGACGACTCATGCGGCCAGCATGGCCGATGCCGTCGCAGAAGCACTCGCGCGGGCCAAACCTGGCGACGCGGTGTTGCTATCACCCGCTTGCTCAAGCTTCGACATGTTCAACAATTACAACCACCGTGGCGAGGTATTTGCGCAATGTGTGCGCGAGTTGAAAACGCAACGCGAGGCCCGCCATGTTGTATAGCCCCGCTGCGCCGCGCGCCGAACTCGATCTCACACTTTTCTGGAGCGTGGTGCTGTTGCTGTCGCTCGGTTTGGTGATGGTCTATTCCGCATCGATTGCGATGTCGGAAGCGGAGAAATTATCGGGTTATCGCATGCACTACTACCTGATGCGTCATAGCATTTTTCTGGTGCTGGGAATCGTGGCGGCATTCATCGCGTTTCAGATTCCGGTCGCACTCTGGCAAAGGCTCGCGTTGCCGCTGTTTATTGTCGGTGGATTTCTGCTGGTGCTGGTGCTTATTCCCGGCATCGGCCGCGAAGTGAATGGTTCGCGCCGCTGGATCTCGCTCGGTTTCACGAGTATGCAGCCATCCGAATTGATGAAGTTTTTTGTCGTGCTGTACGCCGCCGATTACACCGTGCGCAAGGCCGCATTCATGCACGATTTCAAGAAAGGCTTTTTGCCGATGCTCTCCGTGATGGTATTCATCGGTGCGATGTTATTGCGCGAGCCGGACTTTGGCGCGCTGGTGGTCATTACCTCCATCGCGATGGCGGTGTTGTTTTTGGGCGGACTTAACTGGCGCGTGTTTGCCGGCCTGATCGTGATGCTTGCTGCCGCGTTTGTGCTGCTGATTGTTTTTTCGCCGTATCGCCTGCAGCGCATCGTTGGCTTCATGGATCCGTGGGCGGATGCCTACGGCAAGGGCTATCAACTTTCGCATTCGCTGATCGCGTTCGGTCGCGGCGAGTGGCTGGGTGTGGGGTTGGGCGGCAGCGTCGAGAAACTTTTTTATCTGCCGGAAGCGCACACCGATTTTCTGTTGGCGGTGGTCGGCGAAGAACTGGGTTTTGCCGGTGTGGCGATGGTGATTGCGTTGTTTATTGCGTTGATTTACCGCGCGTTCATGGTCGGGCGCGAAGCGATGATGCGCGAAAACTATTTCGCGGCGCTGGTTGCGCAAGGCATTGGCGTGTGGCTGTCGGTACAGGCGTTCATCAACATGGGCGTGAACATGGGACTGCTGCCCACCAAGGGGCTGACGTTACCGTTCCTGTCGTATGGCGGCACCGGCATCATTGTCAATTGCGTGGCCGTCGCGGTGTTGCTGCGCATTGACGCCGAGAATCGCTCGATCGGCAGCGCAGCGCGAAACGGAGCCAAGCGCGCATGAACGCGGCCAAACAAAAAACCGCGCTCGTCATGGCCGCCGGCAGCGGCGGGCACATCTTTCCCGGCCTCGCGATCGCGGAGGTGTTGGTGCAACGCGGCTGGCGTATCGTCTGGCTGGCAACACCAACGGGCATGGAACACAAGTTGGTTGGCAAGTCGGATATCGCCGACAAGATCGCCATTGAAGTGGTACAAATGTCGGGCGTGCGCAGCAAAGGCCTGCTCGCGTGGGCCTTGCTGCCGCTCACGCTGTTGCGCGCGTTCTGGCAGGCGCTAAGGGTGATTCGCCGCACGCAACCAGATGTGGTGATTTCGATGGGCGGCTACATCGCCTTTCCGGGCGGCATGATGGGGGTTGCTTGCGGCATACCGCTGGTGGTGCATGAGCCCGGCGCGCACGCGGGGTTGACCAATCGCGTGCTGGCATTGATCGCCGATCGCGTGCTGGTGGGCTTTCCGAAAACATTTGAGCAGCCGCCAAAAAATGCCTTGGCAAAGTTGCTGCCGAAACCGAAAAAAGTGGAATGGCTGGGGACGCCGGTTCGCGCCGATATTTCAGCGTTGCCTGCGCCCGGCATGCGGATGAGCGGCCGTAACGGCCCGGTACGTTTGCTGATTGTCGGTGGCAGCCTCGGCGCAAAAACGCTTAACGATTTGGTGGTTGCTGCGTTGGCGACGTTACCGGTGACCTCGCGCCCGGAAGTGTTTCATCAATCGGGCGAGAAAAATTATGAGGAATTGGTGCATGCATACCGGCAGGCGGGGGTCGCGGCTGACGTGCTGCCGTTCATCGACGACATGGCCGAAAAATATTTGTGGTGCGATCTGATGTTGTGCCGCTCGGGCGCCATTACCGTCGCGGAACTCGCGGCAGCGGGGATTGCCAGCATTTTGGTTCCACTGCCGTATTTCGTTGCCGAAGAACAGGATGCAAATGCGCGCTTTCTGGCCGATGCGGGTGCCGGTGTGATGTTGAGGCAATTGGAAACGACACCGCAAATATTGGCAGGAATTCTGTGCGAATTCACGCGCGAAAAATTATTGGCCATGGCAAGCGTCGCTCGGTCTCTGGGAAAACCCGATGCTACCCACGCGTGCGCAAACGCCTGCATGGAATTGGCCGCATGAAACATAAAGTCAAACACCTCCACTTCATCGCGGACAACGCCCGCACGGCCTTTGACCGTGCTCGGGGCGGCTACGCTTGCTTGCGCAAGCGTCCGCCAATGCCGATGAGTACCTATGAAACATAAAGTCAAACATCTCCACTTCATCGGCATCGGCGGTTCCGGCATGTCCGGCATCGCTGAGGTGCTGTTGAATCTCGGCTACACCGTGAGCGGCTCAGATATCGCCGATTCAGCAGTGGTGAAACGCTTGCGCACACTCGGGGCGAACGTGCTGATCGGCCACGCGGCAGGCAACATTGCCAACGCCGGCGTGATCGTGACCTCGAGCGCGGTCAAGGCCGACAATCCGGAAGTGATTGCCGCCAAGGCCGCGCGCATTCCGGTGGTACCGCGTGCGATGATGCTCGCTGAATTGATGCGCTTCAAGCTGGGTATCGCAATCGCCGGTACGCATGGAAAAACCACCACCACTTCGCTGATTGCACACGTGCTAGGCGAAGCGGGGCTTGATCCCACTTGCGTGATTGGCGGGCGGCTGAATTCCATCGGCACCAATGCGCGGCTCGGCAAAGGCGAATATCTGGTCGCAGAGGCGGATGAATCGGATGCATCATTTTTATACCTGCAACCGATCATGGCGGTGGTCACCAACATCGATCAGGATCACATGGAAACCTACGCGCATGACTTCGGCAAATTGAAGTCCGCGTTCGTTGAGTTTCTCGAACACCTGCCGTTCTATGGCCTTGCTGTGCTGTGCGCGGATGACGAAAACGTGCGCGAAATTCTGCCGCGCTTGACCAAGCCGGTGCTGACGTATGGCATGAGCGAGGATGTTGAGCTACGCGCAGTGAATGTGGCGGCAGCCGGAGCCAAGATGCAATTCACCGCAGTCAGCCGTCGCGACCGAAAAGTACTCGATATTGAACTGAATCTCGTTGGCACGCACAACGTATTGAACGCGCTCTCGGCAATCGCAATCGCGCGTGAAATCGGCATCGCCGATGAGCCGATCGCGAAAGCGCTCGCATCGTTTAGCGGTGTCGGTCGGCGCTTTCAGCGTTACGGTGAAATCGCCATCGAGGGCGGCGGCGCATTTACGTTGATCGATGATTATGGCCATCACCCAGCAGAGATGGCGGCAGTGTTGAACGCCGCGCGTGGCGCCTTTCCCGGGCGGCGCATCGTGCTTGCGTTCCAGCCGCACCGCTACACACGCACGCGCGATTTGTTCGAGGATTTTGTCCGGGTGATTTCGACGGCCGACGAAGTGATCCTCGCCGACGTTTATCCGGCGGGCGAAGCGCCGATCGTGGCGGCCGATAGTCGCGCGCTTGCACGTGCGTTGCGGGTGTTGGGAAAAGTCGAGCCGCTGTTTGTGGAAACACCCGCCGACATTCCCGCCGCCGTGTTGGGCCGTGTGCGCGATGGCGATGTGGTGATCACCATGGGCGCGGGATCGGTCGGCGGCGTGGCGCCGCGCCTTGCCGGCGTGGGAGGCGGGGAATGAATATGGCCGAACCGAGCACATTTTCCGCCGCGCCAATTTCGCCAATTCGTGGCGACGTGCGTGTTGATGAGCCGATGGCGAAACACGTCTCGTGGCGCGCGGGTGGGCGCGCGGCGCGTTTTTTCAAGCCCGCCGATCTGGCGGACTTGCGGGTGTTTTTGTCGACACTGCCAGAAGACGAGCCGATGTTATTTGTGGGTCTTGGCAGCAATCTGCTGGTCCGTGATGGCGGATTCGACGGCACGGTGGTGTTGACGACACCGTCGTTGCACGGCTTGTCGATCGACAGCATCGACGCGACTGTCGTGAGCGCCGGTGCCGGCGTTGCGTCACCGCACGTCGCGAAGTTCGCCGCGAAACATGGTCTGGCAGGTGGCGAATGGTTGGCCGGTGTACCAGGAACGATCGGCGGCGCGCTCGCCATGAACGCGGGTTGCTACGGTACGGAGACCTGGGATCAGGTTGTCGATTGCACAACGATCGATCGCGCGGGTGTTCTGCACTTGCGCACCAAAGCAGATTTTGAAATCGGCTATCGCCACGTCAACGCAAAAATCCCCCTCAATCCCCTTTTTGCAAAGGGGGAAGCCAAATGGGACGAATGGTTCGTCGCGGCACGTTTTCGTTTCACGCCGGGCGATGCCGCCGCCGCGCAAACGCGCATCAAGGAATTGCTCGCCAAACGCATGGCGTCGCAACCACTCGACAAACCGAACGCGGGTTCCACGTTTCGCAATCCGCCGGGCGATTTCGCGGCGCGATTGATTGAATCATGCCAATTGAAAGGCCACGTCATCGGCGGCGCGCAAGTGTCCATGAAGCACGCGAATTTCATCATTAACGCCGGCAACGCAACAGCCGCCGATATTGAAAACTTGATCGATCACATGCAACAAACGGTGTTGGATAAAACCGGTGTCTCGTTGGTACGCGAGGTAAAGATTGTTGGGAAAACAGCATGATGCTGAAAACGTCAATTTTTAAAGGTCAAGCACTGGAGCGGCGTTCCGGGCATAAATGGCTTAAACGCTTCGTCGTTGCTGGAGATACGCAATGAGCATCGACGTGAAATCACTTGGCAAAGTCGCGGTGCTGATGGGCGGGCCGAGTGCCGAGCGCGAGATCTCGCTGCTCTCCGGCAACGGCGTGCTCGCCGCACTGCGCGAGAAAGGCGTTGACGCGCATGGCTTCGATCCGGTGGTGCATTCGCTATTCAATCTGCCGCGCGAAAAATTCGAGCGCGTATTCATCGCCTTGCATGGCCGCTTCGGCGAAGACGGCACCGTGCAGGGCGTGCTGGAAACGCTGCGAATTCCCTATACGGGATCCGGCGTGATGGGTTCTGCGTTGGCCGTCGACAAGTGGCGCACCAAACTGGTCTGGCAGGCAGCGGGAATTCCGACACCGGCGTTTCGCATGCTCACACCGGAAAGCGATTGGCTGAAAGTGGTCAACGATTTGAAGCTGCCGCTGATCGTGAAACCCGCGCGTGAAGGATCCAGTATTGGCGTGACCAAAGTCAAGAGCGCGGCGGATTTGCCCGCCGCGTTCGCGTTGGCATACAAACTCGATCCACTGGTCATCGCCGAGGAATTCATCAGCGGCCAGGAATTAACGGCCTCGGTGGTGGGTGCCGATGTGCTGCCGCTGATTCGCATTGAAGCGCCCAATGGCGCGTACGACTATCAAAACAAGTACTTCACCGATGTCGTCAAGTACTACTGCCCGTCCGGCGTGCGCGCCGGCATCGAGGACGACATTCGCGCGGTCACGATGAAGGCATTCAAGGTGCTGGGCTGCGACGGCTGGGGCCGCGCCGACATGATGCTGGCACCCGATGGCCACTACAGCTTTCTCGAAATGAACACCTCGCCAGGAATGACCGGCCACTCGCTGGTGCCGATCGCCGCGCGCGCGATCGGCATGAGCTATCCCGATTTATGTCTGCGCATTTTGCAGTCGGCATCGTTGAAAGGATGAGGCCGAAAATGACCCTGTCGCCACGCGCCAACGCCTCATTGCCGGATTCTGCGGCGATCGATACCTTCATGCGAAAGCGCGTGGTCGTGATCGGCGCTGCGCTGACCGCGATGTTGATTGCCGCAGTAACCGCGTGGTTTGCGATCTCGGCAATGTCGCGCGACGAGAATGCGATCGATGCCAAGGCCTCGTCGCCGTTTCTGCCGATTCGCAACATGACATTCTCCGGTGCCGATGGCGCGTTGCAACGCGTCGATCAGGGCGAATTGCAGCGCATCGCGGGCGCAATTCAAAACATGGGCGGCAGCATGTTGGGTACTGATTTGCATCAGGTGAAAGCGGCATTGATGGAGGTCAAGTGGGTACGGAATGCCGAAGTGCGCCGGCGCTTTCCCGCAACACTCGAAGTGCACATCGAGGAACATGTTCCCTACGCACGCTGGCGGCGTGACGAGACCCAGACGGATCTGCTGGTCAATACCGCAGGCGAAGTCTTTGCCGCCGAATTCCTCGGCGACACCGAATTGCCGGCATTCACTGGGCCGAAAGAATCCTCGCGCGAGATGTTGATTCAATACCTAGCGTTCAAAACGCAACTTGCGGCCATTGGCGAAGCGCCAGCGGAATTAATGCTTTCACCGCGCCGCGCGTGGCAACTGAAACTCGGCAACGGCGGCACGTTGCTGCTGGGTCGCAGCGATGCCGGCGAGCGCCTCGCGCGCTATGTGCGCGCCTACCCGAGCAATGCCGTCGTGCGAGCGGCGAATGCGCGCATCGATCTTCGTTATTCCGGCGGCCTCGCGGTTCGCGCCACCGCATCGTCGCCCGCGGCGAAATCATGATCAACCAACCTATACCCGGATCCCGCAACGCCATGAACCGAATTGACGCGA
>JAYTUX010000080.1:0-8146 GCA_043744315.1 Betaproteobacteria bacterium
GGAAATGTGGTTGTGACTGACGTCAATTCCAACCCCATTGGCACCGGTTCACTGCTGCCGTCGGGAAACGATATTGTCGCGACAATAGTGGGCGTGCCCGACAACAAACGCGTGCAGGTCGCGCTCACCGGCGTCAATGGCACGCTTGCCATATCGGCATCCGTTGGCTTTTTGGTCGGCGATGTCAGCGAGACACGATCGGTCAATGCGGCAGATATCAGTAGCGTCAAGGCGCGCATTGGTCAGCCGGTAAACCTCGCCAATTTCAAAGCTGATGTCGATGCGTCAGGGACAATCGGGCCAATCGATTTGACGGCCGTAAAGTCGCGCGCGGGTTTAACGCTTCCCTAATGCGCTAGTCGCACAGAACAAGGGCTGGTGCGCCGTTCCGAGCAAAACCGCCTGAAGATGCCCGCCGAATATGGACTTTAGTCCAACCAGCCCTTTCGTTTGAAATACACAAACGGCACCACCACGGATATCACCATCAGCGCCAGCGCAAACGGATAGCCGTATTCCCAATCGAGTTCCGGGAAAAATCGCTTGAAATTCATTCCGTAAATACTTGCGATCAACGTTGGCGGCAACATCGCGACTGACGCGACAGAAAAAATTTTGATCACCTTGTTCTGATTGATGTTGATGAAACCGACGGTTGCGTCCATCAAGAAATTGATCTTGTCGAACAGGAACGCAGTGTGACCATCAAGCGATTCGATATCGCGCAAAATTTGGCGCGCCTCTTCTGCCTGATCAGCCTCCAGTAACTTCTGGCGCATCAGAAATGACACCGCGCGCCGCGTGTCCATCACATTACGGCGGATGCGTCCGTTCAAGTCTTCTTCGTTGGCAACGCGGGCAAGGATATTTGCCGCTTCGACGTCGGTCATCTTGGTCGTCAATACGCTCTGGCTGATTTTTTCCAGTTCTGCGTAGACACCTTCGAGCGCATCCGCTGAATATTCCGCGTCGGTTGCGTACAAATCCAGCAATACTTCGCGCGCGTCCTCAATGTAGCCGGGCCGGGTGCGCGCCCGCATCCGCACCAGTCGGAAAACGGGCAAGTCTTCGAGATGCAGAGACAATAGTGAATTATTCTTGAGGATGAACGCGACCGGTACGTTGCGTGAATCATCTTCGTTCAGTTCCAGCAGAAAATCGGACCGCAGATGCAATTCACCGTTTTCACCTTCGAAAAAACGTGCACTGGTTTCGAGATCCTGCATGTCTTCCAGCGATGGCAATTCAAGGCCGAAAAGTGCCTTGATCCATTCACGTTCGGTCGCTGTCGGCGAAACGAGATCAATCCAGATCGGCTCTGAATTTTTCAGATCCTCGAGCGATTCAACATGCAGTTGATTCAATCGGCGATTGTTGAGGACGAAGACGTTTAACATGGATTCACGTCAGGGTTGGCCGAGGAAGAGGTAAAAAATGCCATTGCGGCTACGCGCGCGACCATAGCCAAAATACAGCGGACCGACAAGAGATTCGATTCCAAGAAAGGCCGTGAATGAGTTTCTGGTCTCAACATCGCCGAGCTTTTGGTTGGGGAATGCGGCAGTACGAGCAAATTCTGCTGAAAGACCGACGAACATGCTTCGGCCGAACACGTTGGTGAATTGCCCCATATTCCGGTAATAGGACAGTCGTCCAAATGCAACCGCGTCGCCAAGTAGTTCACCTGGTCGGTACGCGGACAATTGCAAGAATCCGCCTAGCGAGTATTGATTGAAAGCGGAGAGGCCCACACTTTTTAAGGATCGCCCGTAACGGCCCGCCAGTGAAAACGTGTTTGCGCCGAAAGTTAGATGGTCGCGATAGTTAACTTCCGTTTTGCGAAACTCGTCCTTGGCGCCCAATGAATCCAGACTAGCATAGAAGTCGAATTGAAGGAGACGGCCCTCCCGCGGAAAATTGGCATCGTCGAGACTGTCATACAAAAATTTTGCTCGCACTCCGCCTTCCTTGAATTTTTGTTCGGGAAACTGGCTGTTGCCGATGTTCAGTGCGGATTTGTTACTTGACTGAACTGCGCCGATACGAAAAATCGAATTGCGCGTCAAGTCATAGCCAACATCAAGTGTCGTTGCGTTGGTGGAAAGCAAAAATTGCGTTAGTCGAATTCCATTGACGAAAAAATCGATGGGGTGATAGGAGACCTCAAATCCCGGCGAAATACTGACGGCGTTGAAAAACCCGGTCGCACCGAGCGGCTGGAAAAACTGCGAAGCAAATCGCCGGTCCCGCCCAAGCTGAAGATCGTTTCGCCATTCGGCACCGAAGGAATTCACTTGCGTACGCAGGTACCGGGCTAATAAATTGAATCGCCCTTCGCCTTGCGTATCCGCGGACAACGTCAATCCAAATCGCAAATAGTTTGGCCCCCACTGTTTCTCTCTTGCGTCCACTGTCAGCACATTGTGGCCGCTATCGTTCAGCAGGCTGTAATTGATGCGTTCAAAATAGCCGGTGCCAAACGCGCGGCTGATGCCGGAATTGATTTTTTTGAAATCAATGGTTTCACCCGGCTTAATGTCCATGGTGCGTTTAAGTTCGTCCACGTTCGCGCGCTCAAGGCCAGTAATGCGCAATTCGCCAAGGCGTTCATTGATTCCTGTCGGCGCGGTCGCGCGCGCGAGTTGTTCGTGGCGATGCGCGGCATATTCTTCAGGAGAGAGACTCAGACGGCTTAAAGACTCCGCCATGGTGCGCGTAGTGGCGGCGCCAATGGTGATCGCGTCGCCAACCAGATTGAAATCAGTCGCCCCAATCGTTTCCAGTGGCGGCGAAATCAGGAAATCCTTCTTGGTCATAGATTCGATTGACGTACGCACATTCTGTTCGGTGAGGATATTGACCATTTGCAACGACACACCAACCAGCGTTTGAATATCATTTCGTTTCAAAAGCGGCGTGCCGATATTAACCACAATGACGATATCGGCACCCATTGTCCGTGCGACATCCACCGGAAGATTGCGGGTTAATCCGCCATCAAGATAAATCCGATCGCCGATCTGATACGGCGCAATCGCGCCGGGCACCGACATTGATGCACGCATCGCGTCTGTCAACCGACCATGATCGAACACCACCATGCGCCCACTTTCGGCATCAGTGGCAACGGCGCGAAATGGAATCGGCAAATCGTCAAACACCACACCAGGCGACACGCTGCGGGTTAATTGGCTGAACAGAATGTCAAATTTCTGCCCGGAAATTGCACCTGGCGGCAGCCGCAGTCCGCCGTCTTTTACGCCAAGCTCCAAGCGCAGTAGTCGATTCTGATCTTCCTCCTTACGCAAAAAACTGCGATCGCCACGCGGGGATTCGTCGGTGAGCAACCGATCCCAATCTTCGCTGCGCAGGCGCTGCTCCATTTCCTCGGCCGAGGTGCCCGACGCATAGGCGGCACCGACCAGCGCGCCCATGCTGGAGCCTGCAATGTAATCGATCGGGATGCGAAGTTCCTCAAGCACTTTAATCACGCCGACTTGAGCGGCGCCGCGTGCGCCGCCGCCGGAAAGTACCAGTCCGACTTTCGGTCTTGATTTGACCGCGGCGGGCTCAGGCGAACTTGTTTGGGCCAGCGCCGAGGTTGCCGGAAACGCCAAAAGCAACGCCAGCGCGCCGATCAAAATGAGAGTGAAAAGGGATCGATGAAAAATCACCGCCGTATTGTAACGCGGAGCGGTCGCCATTCCCGCTCGACAGTCGTAGTGAAAACGTTATGCGGCCACGATTTTAGGGGGCGCGTCCGGCGAAATTCGAAACCACGCTGCGTACAGCGCCGGCAGGAAAAGCAGCGTCAACAATGTTGCGACAAACAGCCCACCCATGATCGACACCGCCATGGGCCCAAAGAAATCCGAGCGGGTCAGGGGGATCATCGCCAGCATCGCAGCCAGCGCTGTCAGTGCGATCGGGCGCAGCCGGCGTACGGTCGCGTCGATCACGGCTGTGAACGGCGCATGCCCTGCCGCAATGTCTTGCTCGATTTGGTCAATCAATATCACCGAATTTCGCATGATCATGCCGAACAATGCAATCGTGCCGAGCATCGCGACAAAACCGAACGGCTTGTTGAATAGCAGCAATGCCATGGCGACGCCGATCAATCCCAACGGTGCCGTGAGCACGACCAATATCACTCGCTGAAAACTCTTCAACTGAATCATCAGTACCGTGAACACCACACCGAAAAACAGCGGCATGCCGGCATTGATCGAGGCTTGTCCCTTGGCGCTTTCTTCGACCGCGCCGCCGACATCGATGCGATATCCCAGCGGCATACTGGCCCGCACGGGTTTCAGCAGCGCGTCGACCTGGCCAGTAACGGTGGCTGGTTGCAAACCCGCCTGATAAATATCTGCGCGTACGGTAATGGTCGGCAATCGGTCGCGACGCCAGATGACGCCTTCTTCAAACTCATAGCGCACTTTGGCGATCTGCGTGAGCGGCACTGCCTTGCCAGTGCGCGTGGGGACGGCGAGGCTCTCCAGCAGATGCAATTTGGCACGTTCATTGGCCGGGCCGCGGATTAGTATTTCGATCAACTTGTCGCGTTCGCGGTAGAGCGTGGCTTGAACCCCGTTGAGTGAGGTATTGAGAAATGTCGATAATTCCTGGGACGTCACGCCCAACAAGCGCGCCTTGTCCTGGTCAACTTCAAGCCGGATGACCTTTGAGCGCTCGTCCCAATCGAACTGCACATTTTCAAGGCCCGGATTGCCGCGCATGACCGTCGCAACTTGAGCGGCGAGGTCGCGAATCGTTGGGATGTCTTCGCCCGAGACGCGAAACTGAACCGGGAAACCAACCGGTGGGCCGTTTTGCAACTCAAGTACGCGGGTGCGGATTTCCGGGAAATCGGTCTTGAACAAATTGATCAGGCGCGAACGCAGCTCAACCCGTGCGGCGACGCTATTGGTGGTGACCACGAACTGGGCAAAGCTCGCCGCCGGCAATTGCTGATCGAGCGGAAAGAAAAATCGCGGGCTGCCGCTGCCAACGTAACTCACATAGTTGTCGAATAATTCCTTTTGCCCATTCAGGAATTTTTCCATCTTTTTGACTTGTGCTTCGGTCGCCTGAAAAGAGGAGCCTTCTGCAAGTTTCAAATCGATGAGCAATTCCACTCGCGTCGACGACGGAAAGAATTGTTGCTGCACAAATTTGAACGCAAAAATTGATCCTGCGAAGAGCACTACCGTTACCGCGATGACCAAGCGACGATGCGTCACGCACCATGCGACAGTTTCACGGAATCGGCGATAGAAAGGCGTGTTGTAAACGGCGTGCTCATCGTGCATGGATGATTTGTCTGACGTTGCTTGCGGGGCAATTCGTGCTGCCAGACGCGCGCCGATCAACGAAATTTTTGCGAGCCACCCTGCTACTCGACGCGTGCGCGGCGTCACCACGGGCTTGCCGTTCAGGTAGTCGGGAAGTAGATGAAACCCCAGGTAAGGAATAAATATCACCGCTGCAAACCAGGAAATGATCAGCGCGAGCGAGGTCACCTGAAAAATCGAACGGGTGTATTCGCCGGTGCCGGAGCGGGCCGTTGCGATCGGCAGGAACCCGGCCACTGTGACGAGCGTGCCGGTGAGCATCGGAATTGCTGTTGACGTGTAGGCAAAGCTTGCCGCCTTGGCGCGATCCCAGCCTTGCTCCATTTTGATCGCCATCATTTCAACCGCAATAATTGCGTCGTCCACCAGCAGTCCCAGGCCAAGTATCAAGGCCCCCAGCGAAATCTTGTGAAGACCGACATCGAACAGGTACATGAAGAAAAATGTCAATGCCATCACCAGCGGAATCGACAGTGCGACCACCAAACCGGTACGCACACCGAGACTGAAGAACGTCACCGCAAGCACAATAACGATAGCTTCCGCCAACGAGCGTATGAACTCGCGAACGCTGCTGCGGACCGCGCGCGGCTGGTCGTTGACGCGGTGCAATTCGAGTCCAACGGGCAAAGTTTTTTCGAGCTTGTCGAGCGTTGCATCGAGGTTATGACCCAATTGCACGATGTCGCCACCTTGGCGCATGGCAATTCCCAAACCCAGCGCTTCCTGGCCGAGGTAGCGCATTTTAGTAAAGGGCGGATCGGCAAAGCCGCGCACCACATGCGCGATATCGCCAATCTTGAAGACGCGATTGTTGGCGCGGATGGTGAAATTCTTGATCGCATCGACACTATCGAAGGCACCGGTCGCGCGCACAAAAATCTTGTCGGTCGCGGTCTCGAATGCGCCGCCTGGCGCGACCGCGTTCTGTGCCTGCATCGCTGCAATTATGGTGGCGCCGTCTATGCCCAGTGTCGCAAGCTTGACGTTCGAAAGTTCGATAAATATTTTCTCTTCCTGCTCGCCGATGATATCGACCTTGGCCACATCGGGCAGGCGCAGCATTTCACGTCGCACGCGGTCGGCGAACAGCTTCTTGTCGGCGTAGCTGTAACCCTCGCCAGTGATGGCAAAAATATTACCGAAGGTATCGCCGAATTCATCATTGAAGGAAGGGCCGATGACACCTTGTGGCAATGATTGACGAATGTCGCCAACGCGCTTTCTCACCTGATACAGAGTTTCCGGCACAACGGAGGCGGGTGCCGCATCGTTGATCGCGAAAAAAATCAGTGATTCGCCAGGGCGCGAGTAGCTGCGCACAAAATTGACGTTGGGTACTTCCTGCAATTTGCGTTCGAGCCGCTCGGTTACTTGTTGATCGACTTCGGCGGCGGATGCACCCGGCCAGATGGTGCGGATGGTCATGAATTTGAACGTGAACGGTGGATCCTCGGATTGCCCCAGTTGGCCGTAGGAAAACACGCCCATGAAGCCCAGCACGATGATCATGTAAAGCACCAGTGGTTGGTGCTTTAGCGCCCATTCCGATAAATTAAAATTCTTCATCGGTACGCTATCAATTCAAGTAACGATTTTTCGCGATTTTCGGTGACGCACTGGATGCGTCGGCGGGCGCGACCGCAACCTTTCCATCGCCGGTCACTTGCGGATCGGTGATCGGTTTGACTACTTCGCCTTCGCGCAGCTTGTGCACGCCGGCAGCAACAATCACATCGCCGATTTTCACGCCGCCTTTGATGAGCGCCGCGCTTTCGCGATATTGAATCACGGTGACCGGTTTCAAGTTCACCTTTCCATCTGAGGCAATCTGCCAGACGCCGGTAACGGTGCCAGCCGCGCTATTTTTTACATACAACGCCGAGAGCGGTACTGCGATTGCGCCTTCTTCATTGGCACCGACGAACACTGCATACGCGCTCATGCCGAGTTGCACGTTCTCATCCGCATTCTGTAGTGTGATGCGAATTGCGTACGTGCGCGTGATGGGATCGGCCGCGCCGCTGACTTCACGGATTTTCGCCGCGTAATATTTATCGGGATTGGCCCACGTCGCGATCCTGAGGTCGCGCACCGGGGTGGCCTTGGCACCAAGCCGGCGGAAGTCGGCAATCTTTGACTCCGGGGCGCTGATTGAGAGTTCTTTTTCTGCCGGGTCGGCAATGCGCAATACCGCTTGGCCCGCCGCAACCACTTGCCCCGCTTCGGCAATGACCTGCGTGACGACGCCATCTTGCTCGGCAGTAAGCGTCGCATAGCTCGCCTGATTGGTTGACACGTGAGCTTGTGCGCGCGCCGCTTCGAGTCGTGCCTTGGCGGCGTTGGCAACATTGAGTTTCTGATCGAGTGCTGATTGGCTGACAAATCCCTTGTTGAAGAGGTCTTTGAATCGCTGATATTCGGCATCGGCGAAGGTCGCTTCCGTCGCGGCGGCGTTGACGTTGGCGCCGGCCGAATCGGCACCAAGCTTGACATCCTGTGGATCGAGTTGCGCGAGCGCCTGGCCGCGCCTGACCACGCTTCCTTGCTCAACAAGGCGCGCGATAATTTTTCCGCCGATCCGGAACGCGTGATCGGCTTCGCGGCGGGCGCGAATTTCACCGGGATAAACGTCCGCATCGACGCCTGAACTGGCACCAATCTTGTACGCGAGCGCAGGACGTATGACCTGCGTCGTTTCAACATCCTTGGTACAGGCGGAAAGTTGCATTACGGCGAGCAGTGCAATGAGAAGTTGTGCGCCTAACTGTTTGTTTTCAAACATACTG
>JAYTUX010000081.1:0-8140 GCA_043744315.1 Betaproteobacteria bacterium
CCGATGCGGGTCGCCGCATAGGCCGGTGTTGCTAATAGCGGCGACAGCAACAAGGGAAGTGCCAACAGGCCGCGACGCACAGGATTCGGCGTCGCGAAATGTTCAACGCTTACGCGCGCGATATTTTGTGTTGCAACGATTGCAGCATCGCCTGACCGCGCGGGGTGTCGGCTTGAATGATCGCGACTCGCCCCATCGTTGGCGACATCGTCAGATGAATTTTCAACTCCGGTGGCGACAGCAGTTCCCCGGCCTTCTCCGGCCATTCGACAAGACATATGTTCGTCTCGTTGAAGAGATCGCGAAACCCGGCGTCGTTCCATTCCTCAGGATCGTTGAATCTATAAAAATCAAAGTGATACAAGTTTAACTTAGAAATTACATAAAGTTCAACTAAAGTGTAAGTGGGGCTTTTCACGCGGCCTGCAACACCAAGGCCGCGCAGGATGCCACGCGATAGTGTGGTCTTACCAGCCCCCAGATCGCCACGTAAGTGAATGCAAACTCCCGGCGCAACTTCTTCTGCGATTCTTGCACCGAGTGCGAGCGTGGCAGCCTCGTCGGCAAGATCGATCGTGAGTGCGGTGGTGTGCGGAGGAAGCGACATGGGCGGGCTGCTACACTTTGGCGATGGATGCAACATTCGATTTTTCAGTGCTCGCGCGGGACATCAAATCGTGGGGACGTGAACTGGGTTTCGCGGATACTGGTATCAGCGACACCGAGCTTTCGGTCGAAGAAAATTACTTGCAGCAATGGCTCGTGCGCGGCCACCACGGCGACATGGATTATATGGCGCGCCATGGCAGCGCGCGTTCACGCCCGGGCGAATTGCTACCGGGAACCGTGCGGGTGATTTCGGTGAGGCTCAATTATCTGGCGACCAATGCGCGCGACAGTTGGGAGGTGTTGAATGACGAGACGGCGGCGTTTGTTTCCCGCTACACGCTGGGTCGCGACTATCACAAGGTCATGCGATCCAAATTGCAGGCGTTGTGCGAGCGCATAGAGGCGGCAACGATTAATAGCGCGGTCGAATTTCATCACCGCGTATTCACCGATTCGGCCCCGGTGATGGAAGTGGCACTTGCCCGAAAAGCGGGCCTGGGCTGGCGCGGCAAGCACACCTTGTTGCTCACTCGCGATGCAGGGTCGATGTTTTTTTTGGGCGAGATTTACACCAGCATGCCCTTGCCGATCGATGCACCCGTCACCGAGCATTGCGGCACCTGCCAGAAATGCATCGATATCTGCCCGACACAAGCGATCATCGGGCCTTATCAACTCGATGCTCGGCGCTGTATTTCTTATCTCACCATCGAGCACAAAGGGGCGATACCTGAAGCGCTGCGCCCGTTAATGGGTAACCGTATATACGGCTGTGACGATTGCCAGCTGGTGTGTCCATGGAACAAATACGCGCAACTCACGGTTGAGGGGGATTTTGCGATTCGCAATGATCTCGATGATGTGACGCTGATCGAATTGTTCGGATGGAGCGAAGCGGATTTTAACGAGCGGATGGCGGGTTCTGCGATTCGCAGAATTGGCCATGAGCGCTGGCTGCGCAATATTGCGGTTGCGCTGGGTAATGCGTTGGCGAATGAAAAACTTTCAGCTGATGCCCGGCGACGTTTATTTGAGGCGTTGCAGACGCGCGCCAATCACGCCTCGCCGATGGTGCGCGAGCATACGGCGTGGGCACTGGCACAGAGCGAATAAATCAAGCGCCCACAAACGGTTTCTTGCCGTCGCGATATCGTCTTTCGGCCTTCGGATTCGTTAGTGCATGATGCAATGCGAAATGCAATTCATAGAGCGTTGTATCGAGCCGTGCTTCTTCGATGCCCTTTGCAAATCCGAGCGCAACTGCATTGCCAGCCAGCCGCACTTGTTCGTGTTCCAGCGGTCCCGAAATGGGCGCGGCAGTATCGTTGAATGCGTTACGGCAGGTATCCACTGACACTGAATAGTACTTACGACACGCGGCGGGACGGCCCTCATAGACGCTGCAGACGCCATCTTCAAGCAATGCGCAGGGGATGCCCGCACGAATGTGCTGATCGGACGTCAATGGCGAGATGCGCTGCAAGTTTTCCGCAAAGCGTTTCATTGCGTGGGCGCGTTTCCCAGAATCGAATGTCGATTCAATGTGGTGCGCCAATACAAACGCCTCGTGCGGCCGAATCTCAACGCGCAAATGGCAACAAAAACTGCAACCGCGTTCGCAGGCAACCACCACCTTATTGCGCGCAATCACTGTCGCCTGTAGTTCCGCAAGGCGACCATACATTTTCACCGTCTGCGCACGCGCGTCCACGGCATTCGCAGCTATTTTGCCGCGCGCTGCCACCCTTTCGGCATTGAAGGCCGACTGAATGTCCGGGGAGACGGGAGAAGTCATCCCCCATTTTGCCACGCGCCGCCTGGCGTGCTGCCAGGCGCGTGGTGAAACGAAAAGCGGCTATACGCCTGAGGCGACGCGATCCACAATCTTGGTCGGCTGACGCATCCAGATCACGGTGAGGCCGGTGCGTTTCGCATAGTCTTCGATCAATTTCACTTTTTGCATATCGACGACTTCGACCCGATCCGGCGCAACGCCAAATGACGAGGATGTCGCACATCCACCCGACAAAACTGCGACCAGCGCAATGGCACCTACAACAGATAATTTCTTCATGGCACGCTCCTTGGAATCTACGGAGACAAGTTGCAACACCGCTGATTGGCGATGTCCTGCCGATCAGCAGCACAACGCTACGCCGATCTGTTTTTGTTGGCAAGCGCAAAACACGCTGCTGTTACCGGTTACGACCAACTGTTGCAGTTGGTCGCAATTATCCTTCAGGCTGCTAGCCTGCATATTTCATGGGATCGGCCCCTCTCCAAGGCGGGTCCCGCAGGGCGTTTCTTTTCTCGCATCGAATCTAAATTGTACCGGCCGCTTGCGCCGGGCCTGCGCGTTCGATAGCAGGCCGCTGGACATGCGCTATTCCGCTCTCTTCACTCGGAATGTCTCGACATTCCTCAATCAGTCGAGCGAAAAATCGCACGCCTATCGACCTACTCTCGAACGCGCCCCCATGAAATATGCAGGCTAGGCCTTCAACATCAGTGAATTCATGCGCTTCACAAAATCAGCCGGATTCTCTAATTGGCCACCCTCCGCGAGCACCGATTGATCGAACAGCAAGCTGGCCCAATCGCCAACGTCGACGTCGGGGGCGTTTTTAAGTTTCTCAATCACGGCATGGCCCGGATTGATTTCCAGAATCGGTTTGCTTGCACCGACCTTTTGTCCGGCCGCTTTCAACATGCGTTCCAGATTGCCGGATAACTCATTTTCATCGACAACCAAACAGGCAGGCGAATCGACAAGGCGATGCGTGACACGCACTTCCTTGACTTTATCGCCTAGGGCCGTCTTGATACGTTCCACCAGTGGTTTCAATTCTTCGGAGATTTTTTCCTGCTGCTTTTTCTCGTTCTCATCCGCGAACGCGCCGAGATCGAGATCACCCTTGGCCACGGACCGCAATTTCTTGCCGTCGAATTCCTCGACCTGGCCCAACCACCATTCATCGACCGGCTCGGTGAGGATCAAAACTTCGATACCTTTTTTCTTGAACACTTCGAGGTGCGGGCTGTTGGCAGCTGCCGCGAAGTTGTCGGCAGTGACGTAATAAATCTTGTCCTGGCCATGCTTCATGCGTGAAACATAATCGGTGAGCGAGACGGACTGCGTGTCATCGCTATTGTGCGTCGAGGCGACGCGGATCAGTTTCAACAGCCGCTCGCGGTTGGCGAAATCTTCGCCCAGACCTTCCTTGAAAACCCGACCGAATGCATTCCAGAATGCGGTGTATTTTTCTTTTTGTGCCGCGTCGTCGCCATTCGCCAACTCTTCGAGCAGGCCAAGCACTTTCTTGACGCTGCCGGATTTGATGGCTTCCACATCCTTCGATTCCTGCAGAATTTCGCGCGAAACGTTCAACGGCAAATCGTTGGAATCGATCACGCCTTTCACGAAACGCAGATAGCGTGGCAGCAAATGTTCGGCGTCGTCCATGATGAATACGCGTCGCACATACAGTTTCACGCCATGCTTGGTTTCTCGGTCGAACAGGTCAAACGGCGCTTTGCCCGGCACATAAAGCAGTTCGGTGTATTCATGCCGCCCTTCGACACGAGCATGCGTCCAGGCGAGCGGTTTTTCCCAATCGTGCGAGACGTGTTTGTAGAATTCCTCGTATTCGGTTTCGGTAATGTCGCTCTTGCTGCGCGCCCATAACGCGCTGGCCTTGTTGACGGTTTCGTCTTCGTCCTTTTCAACCTGCGCCTGCTTGTCTTTGTCCCACTCGCTTTTCTTCATCACGATCGGCATCTGGATGTGATCGGAGTATTTGCGGATGATCGATTTCAAGCGCCAATCGTCGAGGAATTCTTTGGCGTCTTCCTTCAGGTGCAAGGTGACTTCGGTGCCACGCCCAGATTTATCCAATGGCGCGAGCGTGAATTCGCCATCGCCGGTGCTAGACCACAACACACCCTCGCTGGCCGCGTGTCCGCCGGCGCGGGTGCGCAATTCCACGCGATCGGCAACGATGAATGCTGAGTAGAAACCGACGCCGAACTGGCCGATAAGATTGGCGTCCTTTTGCTGGTCTCCCGTCAGTTTCGCAAAAAATTCCTTGGTGCCGGATTTGGCGATAGTGCCAATATTGGCAACGACTTCATCTTTCGTCATGCCGATACCGTTGTCAGTAAGCGTGATGGTGCCCTTATCCTTGTCAATGGCGACGCGGATCTTGAAATCGGTGTCGGCCTCGTTTAGCGCGGGATTGGCGAGCGATTCAAAACGCAGCTTGTCGATCGCATCTGACGCATTCGAAATCAATTCGCGCAGAAATATTTCGCGGTTCGAATACAGCGAATGGATCATCAATTGCAGGAGTTGCTTGACCTCGGTTTGGAAGGCAAGGGTTTGTGGTTCTTCCCGGGTGCTATCGGTCGCGGTTGCGGTGGTCATTGGCAAGTCTTTCTTTTTCAGGGGTTTATCAACTTTGCATCGCAAATGCGGGCAAAAATCCGATTTTCAAGTGTGTGAACCTGCCTCAAAGGATTTGCACGTCGAAAACTTCGATGTGGACGCTAAGCAATTGAAATTAAAGCGTAAGCATAGACTGCTTGGCGTTCGCGGAACTTTCCTGAAATTTCACACTCCATTTACGGTAGTAATCTCCTTTTGGAATGAGTGAGCAGGATATTTGGGCCACAGCGCATGTGGCCCATTTTTTTTGGGCTGAAATCTGGTCTGGTCGCGCTTTGGACGTTGCAAGTCGTTTGAATATCGGCGCGCCTCTTCAGGCGTTTTTGACTGGCGAGCAGCGCCAATACTTGCCCGTTGCTGTCCGGCCCGGACCCTCGCCGAAAACGGTGTCCGTTATTGCAACAACAGCATTTAAAGGTCCAGCGTCAAATCCGTCGACTTCGCGCGCGACACGCAAATGCACATCATCCCTGCCTGATCGCGTTCGGTGGTTGAGAGTGCTGCGTCGCGGTGGTCGGGAACCCCTTCGATCACTTTGACCGCGCAAGTTCCGCAATTGCCAGCGCGGCACGCAGAAGGCGCGTCGATGCCGGCCGCCTCAACGGCATCGAGTATTGTTTCCGACATGTTGACGTCAATGACCTTGCCACTGCGCCGCAGCGTGACGCGGATGGGCTTGTCGGTCGCAATGATGGGCGGCGCTGAAAACCGTTCGTAGCGCACGCGCGCAGGGTCAATGCCCGCTTTGTGCGCCGCGTTGCGCACATGATCGATGAGGCGGGCGGGGCCGCACACATAGAACACGCTGTCGATCGAGCCGGCACGGACAATCGCTTCGACAACCATGCGTTCGCCCGCGTCAGACAAATACAAGTGGAATGCGCCCGGCAACGCTGCACGCAATTCGCCTTCATACGCCGCATCGCGGTACGATTGCGCGGCGTAGTGAAGCGATACGCTTCGCCCGTCGGCCGCCATGGCGCGCGCCATCGATCGAATCGGTGTGATGCCGATGCCGCCGGCGATCAAGATGGCGGGCCGACTATCGGTGTGTAGCCTGAAATCGTTTCCCGGTCGACCGCAATGTATTGTCAGGCCGGGTTGATAGTCCCGATGCAAGCCGGCCGATCCGCCATGTCCATCCGGTTCACGTTGCACCGCGATTTCAAAGTGGACGGATGAGGACGCGGTGATCGAGTAGCGGCGAGTCGCATCAGAATGTGTCTCTGCCGCCAACTTCAACACACGTACCGGCACATCGATGTGCGCACCCGGCTCAACCGATGGAAGCTCGCCGCCATCGAGTGCGCGCAATTCGTACGCGCGAATCCGCGGCGTCAGGATGCGCACCCCGGTAACGATCAAGGCGAGCGGTCCGTTACCCAGCTCAGTGGGCGCGTCCAATGTATACGACGTGTTCGGCGACGCCAACCGTGCGTTCAATTGCGCGAGCTCTGTGCGCAGCGATGCCGTGGCCGCAGCGACTTCGCTCTCCGTGAAACGCGGTGTAATGTGCTGTGGACAATTCCAGTCGAAACCTTCTACCGTGATGACGACGGCACGTTCGGCCCGCGCCCGATAGTCGGGCGATTCCAGCTTCGCCATCAGATCCGGATCGTCTTCAATGCCGACCAGCCGTGCGCGGCCGAGAATTTTCAGTCGCACGCGGTTGGCATAATCCATGAGGATGATCGATACGCGATCATTTCCGGTCAGATTGCCAACGCTGATGTACTGCACGTTGCCGCGAAAATCCGCGTAGCCGAGCGTCTTCTCATCGAGCACTTTCAAGAAACCTGCAGGACCGCCGCGAAATTGTACGTACGGCCAACCGGTTTCGCTGACGGTGGCTTGATAGAAGCTGTCGCGTGCGCCGATGAATTCCGCTTCCATCGCACCCAGACGATCGCGCCGATCATCGGTCGTATCGAGCGATGCGTAGTTGCGCCGGCTACCCATGCGGGTTTGCACGGCACGGACGGCGGGCGTGAAGGCGATGTCGGAGAATGCGCGTGACATGTTGGTTCCTGTCAGTTTAGGAGGGAATATTTCCGGGGAGGCGAGCGGTAATTGAAAACTGTCCGAACTGAAACGGCGCCCCCGAGCATCGCTTATGCCGTGCCCGGGAGCATGCCGGATTACTTGTTCAGCGAACCCCAATTACGATTGGCTTTATTGATGAAGCCTGCCGGATCCTTGCTGAAAGTAGCATTGATATCGCCGTTGAAATTCAGATATAGCTTGTTGTCCACGATCTTCCAGCCGTTGACCGGATCGACATCGAACAACTTGCCGACAGATACGCCCCATGAGCAGAACCCGCCATACTGCGGTGCAAATTTTGCAGGATCGCTTTTGAATGCGGCCAGATTTTCAGCGCTGGAGAATTGCCATTTGACGCCACCGTATTCCGAGGTGTAATGATCCGATCCCGCGACCGGTGCGCCGACCGTGAAATACGCGACCACATCGTAGCCTTTGGCACCTAGACCGGCGTGCAAGGTGTTGTATTCGCCGCCGGTTTGTTTGACGGCAAAAGCGGGCGTCGAGAGACCGGCAATGCCGAGTGCGACGGCAAGAGCGGAGGCGCGCAGGAGTGTCGAGAATGAGGTTTTCATGATGTTGCCTTTCGATTGAAATTAGAACGATGAAATGAATGGATCAAGCGGCGGCGCGCACGGGCGAGAACAGCGCGACTTTGGGGAAATCGATATCGACGTGCGTGGATTTGCCGATGATGTTGGTGAAAATATTGAGTGCCACTAGCGAAATTACTTCGACAATTTCCGCGTCGCTCAGTCCGCCTTTGCGCGCCGCCTCAAATTCGGCGTTGGTGATCTCGCCCATATGTGCGTTGAGCGCTTTGGCGAACGTGACCGTGACAGCCGCCTTGGCATCGCTAGAGGTGCCCTGCCGGTTGAGTGCCATTTCTTCATTGCTGAGCCCTGCGCCGCGGCCGATCGCCGTGTGTGCCGATACGCAGTATTCGCAGCCGTTACCTTCAGCCACGGCGAGCGCGATGCGCTCCTGGGTTTTCTTGTCGACGCTCGCTTTGCCGAGTGCACCGTAGAGACCTAGAAAGCCTTC
>JAYTUX010000082.1:0-8131 GCA_043744315.1 Betaproteobacteria bacterium
TGTCTTCGTGGAGTACGCGCCTCAATCACGCATTGAGGGCGAAATTCAGCAGATGCCCGCAGACTTTCCAGTGACCGAACTCTGGCAAGTTTTCACCGGGCAGGCGGCGGCGCGCACGTCCGTAACCGAAGTTACCGTATTTGATTCAGTCGGCTTCGCGCTGGAGGATTTCTCGGCGCTACGCTTTATGTACGACAGCGCCGAAGCGCATGGATTCGGCCAGCGAATCGCGTTGATTCCGTCGCTCGAAAACCCGAAGAATCTGTTCTCAACACTCGCGACTCCACAGAGCGACAACGGGTCGTCAACAGTCGAATGTCCCCTTAGCAACAGTTACGCGTAGCACGTTCGACTTTCGCGCGTATCACGGCGTGCTGGCGCCACATGCGAAGCAGCGTTCGCAGATGGTGCCGAAGGGTGAGCAGGCGACCGCGAAGCCCTGCGCGCACCAAGCGCACCGCGCGCCTCCAGTCCCAGCGCCAATGCCGCATCACCACCGTCCATCGCAAACAGCGAACGCGAAGCCTTCACGTCGAACGACGACGTGGTGCCTTCCGAATCGCGCGCGTCGTCGCGAAACGCTGGCCCCAGGCTTGAAGCAGCGCGACACCGCCGATTGAGATACACCGGCGCGCAAGGCGACATCATAGATAGTGTCGTCACGAGATTGCCAACCACAGCGCGAGGCATCGAATCTGAACGGCGGCGAGGAAAGACGACAGGTTCTTGGCATAGCGGGTGGCGATGTCGCGCCAGCGCTTGAGGTGCCGAAAAGCATTCTCGACCAGATGGCGCAGTCGATACAAATCTTTGTCATAGACGCGTTGCTCTTTGCGGTTCTTGCGTGGCGGGATGGCCGGGTTCATCCCTTGTTCCTGGTGTAGTGCTTCACTCTTGATGCGACTCAACAAAACGATGGATTTTTCGTCGAATCAAGACCGGGTTTGCCCACTGAGGCAAAGCTATAGCACCGCTATTGCGCGCATTTGCAACGCAGAGTCGACGAAAAAGACGCGTTTTTAAGTCGCATATAGGGTGAAGCACTACACCAGGCTTGCTCGACAATGGCGTCGCTGTCATAGCCCTTGTCCGCCAGCAAGTGCTCGGCGGTCATGCCGGCAATCAGCGGCTGAGCCTGTGTGCAATCTGCGCAGGTAGCGTCTGTAACAATGACTCTGAGCGGCATACCAAACGCATCCACGGCCAGACGTTTCTTGGTGTTGCGCCCCCTTTTGTACGACCCATGCCCTGATTGCCACCTCGGGCACCCGCCGCGTGCGGGTGAACCTTGATGTGAATGGCGTCGATCATGAACCTGTCGAGTTTGTGCAAAAAAACAACAAGACTTGACTGCGAATGCATGAATCCTGTTATATTTGGCACGAATTGAGGCGCACGTACCGCTGATGTTGCGATTTGTCAATAATTTGTAAGCGGTTGCGCACCCAGTTGCATTCGCAGTACGCAATTTTAAGCAGTGGATTCCATGTGCTGGCACCAGTCGCCGCCAGCACCCCGTAATGATCGCAATGGGAGAAAGACTATGAAAACGTGGACCCGCAAATCATTGGCAGTGCAGATTGCGGCGGCATTGAGTGCCGCAAACGGCTTGGGTGTCGGTGCCGCGTTCGCGCAAACGCCGCCGGTGGCCAAATCGACCGCGCTGGAAGAAATCGTCGTCACCGCGCAGCGTCGGGCCGAGAACAAACAGGAAATTCCGCTCTCGGTCACCGCGATCACCGCCGATGAACTCGCCAATCGCAACATTACCGATATTTCGCAAATGGAAGGGGTTTCGCCCGGCTTTACCTTCGGGCGCTCCGGCAGCGACGCTCGGCCAGCGATGCGCGGCGTGCGTACCGAGAACGTGGCAGTCAACGGCGATACCACCATCGGCTTCTTTGTCGATGGCGTGTACAAATCAAGGTCGCAGCAGGCACTTTCGGGCTTCGTCGACATCGCTCGCGTCGAGATTCAACGTGGCCCGCAGGGCACGCTCTATGGGCGCAATACGTTCGGCGGAAATATTTCCATCATCACCAATGAGCCCATCTTCGGCCAGTTTCAATCGTCGGCGAGTTTGTTGTTCGGCGCGTTCAAGAAAACGCGTGTCGAGGGCGTGCTGAATATTCCGGCGAGCGACACCGTGGCAATCCGCCTCGCGGGTGCCTACGACAAGGCCGACGGCTATGTAAAGAACAGTTTCAATCCTGCCGCAGACTTGTTCGATCAGGATCTGAAATATGGTCGTCTATCGGTTCGATTCAAACCCAACGCACAATTTGACGCAACCTTCAGAACCGAAGTCGCGGACCAGGGCGGCAACGGCGGTTCCGCGTTCGGCTACAAACAGGGTGGAACCTACCTCGATCGCGCCTCATGCCTGCAACTCTTCAATTCGTCGCTATTGATTTTGAACGTACGCGGTGGCAATCGCGATGCTGTGAATGATTGCACCCGTACAGTTGGGGCGGGCGCAGGAACGGGTGCCAATGCAATTGGTGCCGGCGTCGACCTCGGCATTCCGATTCATGCCGCCGGAAACGCCTATCGGATCGACACCAACTATCAATCCTTCCAGAAACTCACCGACAAAAGCAGCTCGCTTGACATGGCGTACAAATTCGACGCTTTCACCTTGAAATCCATTACCGGTGCCGCTGATTTCAAGGTTGAGCGCACGGCCGATTCGGACATGTCGGCCTCGCAGGTTTTCATTGACTATCAATTGACCAAAGCAAAGACTTTTTCGCAGGAACTACAGATTCTTTCAGGCGACAAAGGTCCGCTTGGCTACGTAGCGGGCTATTACTACTTCAAGGATAAATTACGCGGCACCCTCAACAGCGTTCAGCAGCCGCGCATCATCCGCTCCGAAGCCCTTTCGGCCCCGTTGACGCTGGCACAAAACGGCGGCGCTTTCTTTGACGACCCGGTCGCGGAAACAGAGTCGAATGCGTTCTACGCGCAATTCTCATGGAAAGTGTCCGACCAATTGACATTGACATTAGGCGGTCGGCGAACGGAAGACAAGAAGGACTTCAAGTTCGCCAACACCAATTCGATCGCGCCACGCAATGCGAGTGGCTTGCGCGATGCCACGCTCATCAATTTCGACACGCCCGGTCCGCCGGATTCGGCGTTCGGTACCGCGGGAACATCCAATTGCGTGCCTGCACGCGGGCCGGGGTTTTATTGCGATCCGGCCGACCCGAGCATCCTGCTGGGTGCGACCTATGATCAAAAGAAATTCAGCAAGTCAACAGGACGCGTTGCGGTCGATTACAAAGTCGCCAAACAACAGTTGTTGTATGCGTCGTATTCCACGGGATTCCGCTCCGGTGGTTTTAACTCCGGTCAGGCGATCGAAGCAGCCCGCACGTTCCTGCCGGAAGAAGTCAAGGCGTTTGAAGTCGGCTCAAAGAATCGTTTCCTCGATAACACTCTGCAAGTCAACATTGCGGCCTTCAACAATCAATACACCAATTTGCAGGAGCAACGTCAGGTGCCGATTGGGTTGGTCACGATTTCGACGATCTTCAACGCCGCAAAAGCGCGCGCGAACGGCGTGGAAGTGGAGCTCGATTGGCGCGCGACCGATCGGCTCACTCTCAACGCAGGTCTGTCGCTGCTGGATGCGAAGTACACCAACTTCCCCGATGTGGCACTTCCGTTCGGCACCTCGATTCTGGTCACGGATCCGACCTCGACCGCGGCGACCATCGTCAATGGCATCACCATCGCACCCGCCGGCCAGCGCCGCATATTCGCTCCGGGCTATTCGTGCAACGTCATTCCCGGCACCGGTGGCACGGGCCAGCCGGCGGCAGCGTTTGGTTGCGATTTGTCAGGCAAGCGTGTGCCGTATTCGCCGAAGTATCAGGGCTCGGTGTCCAGTGCGTATGAGTTCGACCTGCCCAACGGCGGTCGCTTGATGCCGATGGCCGTGGTGACATTTTCCAGTGGTTACTTCGGCCAACCCACCAACGCGGAAGTTGAGAAGCAAGGCGCGTATGCGAAAGCCGATCTCAAGTTGAACTGGGAAGTGAACCGTCTCTGGAACGTATTGTTTTTTGTTGACAACGTCACCGACAAGCAAACCATCAATCGCTTTGTCTGGGGTGGCGGTGGTGCATTGCAGATCAGCGCCGCGCCACCGCGCACATGGGGCCTGAGACTCACTTACAAGACGTTCTGACGCGCAGGCATTGCACCATCATTGGCCGTCTCGCCCAACCACGGTGAGACGGCCTTGGTATTTTTGACGCCTGAAAAATAGTGGAGACTATCGAGATGCATTCCCCGCAATCCGCAAAAGTGACCTACGTTGCCGGCCTGGCGTCGCTTGCTGCGCGCCCGACCCGGCAATGGCCTGGTATGTTGGACGATCTATACCATCCTGATATCGCATGGCATGGTCCGCACCCCATCAACAGCCACGTCGGCGCGCCGGCCGTGTTGCAGGCGTTCTGGGCACCGTTTCTCGCCGCGATGCCCGATCTTGAGCGCCGCGACGACATTCTGATTTGCGGCACCTTCAAGGGCGGTGCATGGGTCGGTGCTACCGGCCACTACACCGGTACGTTCTCCAATGATTGGTTGGGTATTCCGGCAACCGGCGGCGTGCTGAATGTTCACTACGGTGAATTCAGCCGGATCGAAGGCGGCAAGATCTGCGAGGTCTACCTCATCCTCGATATCCTCGACGTATTGCGCCAGGCCAACCGTTGGCCGCGAGGCTTGCCACGAAGTCCGGGCGTGGCGGATCGGGTGCCCGGCCCCGCGAGCCGGGATGGAGTGGTGCTCACGCCCGCCGATCCCATTGAGGGTGCGCGCAGCTTGACGCTCGTGGAAGCGATGATCAAAGGGCTGATGGAATACGATCAGGTTTCACTTGAAAGCATGGCGCAGGAACGATTCTGGCATCCACACATGATGTGGTACGGTCCCGCCGGCATCGGCACCAGTCGAGCCATCAAGGGTTTTCAAGACGTGCATCAGCGCGCCTTCCTGACCGCCTTTCCGGATCGTGTCGGTGGCGACCACAAGGCACGGCTGGGAGAAGCTGCGTATGTCGGTTCCACCGGTTGGCCGTCGGTGCGCGCCACCCACCTGGGTCCGTGGCTCGGCGTACCTGCCACCGGACGCAAAATTGGCATGCGAGTCATGGATTTCTGGCGACGCGAAGGCACCCTGTTGCGCGAAAACTGGGTCTTCATCGACCAACTCGATCTATTGCTGCAAATGGATGTGGACGTAATGGCGTCGGTGCGATGAATAGCGTCGCCGCGAATGCGCCGGTGCGGGCGGAGGATCTCACCGAATCCCGGCGCTGGTTGATGTTCGCGGCATTGATGAGCGTCTATGTGTTCTACGCGTTTTGCTGGAACACCGAAAATTTTCTTCGTCCCTACATGGCGGAATCGCTTGGCCTCAGCAAGGCTCAGGTAGCGGCGTTCTACACACTGCAAGCGTTAGGCGCCCTGGTCGGCGCGCTCACCATTCCGCAATTCGCGGATCGCTATAGCCGCCGCAACACCTTTGCGTTGATTGCCGTCGGTTTCGGTATCGCCTCGATCGCCTCGCTCGGCGTGTCCAGTTTTTACAGCGCGCTCACACAGCGTTTTGCAATGGGATTTTTTTTGGGCGGCGTGTTCGGTTGCGCCGTGAGTCTGTACGTCGGGCTGTTCTCGCAGACGTTTCGCGGCTTGCTCGGCGGCATCGTGCAACTGGTCTACAACGGCGGCGATGCGGCGCTGTCCTGGTTTGGCCGCCACTTTGCCGATCAATGGCAACTGGTGATGGTGTTCGGTGGCATCGGCGCAATCCTCGCCGCGATCTCTGTCTACCTGCTGGTGCCCGATGATCGCGTGCTGATTCCCTGGGGCGGCAAACGCACCCATGCGGGGGCATCGAAAAAACTCGCCATTGTCGAACTCTTCACTGACGGCTACTGGAAGATCACCCTGCGACTGGTTGCTCTTTGCGGGCTCAATTTTTTCGCCTTCCAGGCCTTCAATGGCTGGATCACCACCTACCTGAAGGAAGAAATGGGCTATGGCCCCGATCTGGTGGGAAAGCTCCTGACCGCGATGCACGTCGGCTCGATGGTTGGCGCGATCGCGTGGGGATTAGCGGCTGATCGCTATGGCAGGCGATTCAATGCCCTCGGATTTTTTCTGGCGGCGGTGTTCATCGTCGTGTATCTGAATGTGCCGCAGAGTCCGTGGATGTTGGCCGGCGCGGGTTTTGTTTATGGCGGCAGTTTGGTTTCGATCTGCTGCTGGGGCCCATATTTTGCGGAGCTCTATCCGGAACACCTGCGCGCCACTGCCGCGTCAATTTTCAATTGGGGGCGCATCGTCTCACTGTTCGGCGCACTGCTGGCGGGAGCGATCGCTCAGCAATATGGATTGCATACCATCATGTACATTGGCGCCGTTACTTTCCTGATTGGCGCGTTGATTTGGTGGAGTTTGCCGGAAACCCTGGGCGCGGAGAAAATTTGAGGTTGCAGCGCGTGCGTCCAATCAAATCATCAGACACTTGCCCCAGCATTCCCGTTACCCGACTGCACGAGATCCCATAGATTTCCGCAAACGTCATGAAAAACCGCCACGGTTCCATACGGCTCTACTTTCGGTTCCCGCACAAATTTGACGCCCTTTGACCGATACAGATCGTAGTCGCGCTGAAAATTGTCGGTGTAGAGAAACAGAAATACACGTCCACCGGTCTGGTCACCCACACGCGACAATTGGTGCTCACCGACCGCCCGCGCAAGCAGCAACCGCGATTCGCGCGCGCCCGGTGGGGCGACGACCACCCAGCGCTTTTTCTGCTCGACAACGGGGGTGTCTTCGACCAACGTGAAGCCGAGCGTGCCGACGTAGAAATTGATCGCTTCATCGTAATCGCGGACGACGACGGCAACGAGGCCGAGATGTTGTTGCATATTCATTCCCTTAGGCACCTCTTATTGTCAATCATCCGCATTGTCACTAATAGGCGAGTTCCGCGATGGCCATGCAAGATTGAAATTGGTTACCGCTTATTTTACGCAAGGGAAAGATAGCCGTTCGCCACAAATTGAGCCTGACGACGCACACCAAAAGCTACCCGCGCCCAAACATGAGCCACAAACCATTTCCAAGATAAATCATGCCCATTGTCCACACAGTCCATTGCGTCCAGTTGCGGAAATTGGCGTCGGACATTTTTTCGAGCACGCGCCGGGAGAGCGTGGTGCCGGTGAAGGCGAGCAGTACGCAGGTCACGATCAATGGCCACGTCAGGCCCGCGAAGGATTCACCGCCCGCCGTCGCGCGTGAACCTGCCGCACCCAGCGACGCCAGCGTACCAAAGTAGACAATCTTCGTCAGGTGACTCAATGTCTGCGACATCGCTTTGGTTGCCACGACGCCGCGTCGGTCCATTTTTGAGCGCACAAAAAATACATCCAGCAATGGCCCGGCAATGCCGGCAAGCAATTGCATGCCCATGCAGACAATGCCGCAGATAAACGGCTGTCCTTTCGAATCGATATTCAGCGCGAGCCGTTTCGGCAGCGCGAAGCCAATGAATGGCGTGAGCCCCAACAAAATGTACGCGACTGGTTTACTCACGATCAATTGCAACGCGAGAAACGCGGCCAGCGCGACCATCGCGCCCATCGCGTAGCCGCGAAAAATTCGCCAATTCACCTCGTGCCGCCACAGCCAGGCGCGCCCACCGTTCGAGGCCAATTGCGTGATGCCGTGCATCATCATGGCCGCCGGCAGGGACAGCAATGCGAGCAGCACGCCCATCAGTATCATCCCGCCCGCCATGCCGAGGATGCCGGAAATGAATGACGTGATCAGTGACGTGGTGGTGATGCAAAAGAAGATGAGGGTGGATGACATGAAGGCCGAATCGCGAGGTAGGCACGCATCATACTAAACGCAATGGCAAACGTTTAAATCCCATTAGCACTGGCGGGGCGATTGGCGGCTTTTGTGCCGAAAATGCGCGCCAGCGCTAGAGATTGATGAATCGGTTGTCTATCGATCCGGCATGAAAATCTGTTGAGACCTTTCCTTTCCCCGCGAAGGCGGGGATCCAAGTTTCGATATTGCAACTGTTGTGGTGC
>JAYTUX010000083.1:0-8127 GCA_043744315.1 Betaproteobacteria bacterium
GGGCCGACACCGGTCGGCGATCTATGACGAGCGCCGTCGGGGCCAAGGCCGGGACGGCCACTATTGCCCGCATCGTGCCCAGCGGCACCGGGACGCGGCTGGCGCGCGCAGCGCGGCCAACAGTATCCGCAAGCCGGCGGCAGAATGGCGCAAGGTGGAGCGGCAGTTCAAGGGCGGCTGGTCGCCTGAACAAATCAGCGGGCGGCGCAAGTTACGGCAAGACCCGCATCCGATCAGCATACCGGCGATCTACGCGGCGGTGGAGCGGTACTGCTGGCAGGCCTGGCTGCATACCTCAAGGCTACGACAGCACCTGAAGCGGCCGGCTCGACGCCCCTGGAACGGCGACGCACAATCGATCCGTCGGCGTGCCCAGGACGTGCAGTCGCGCACCCAGAAGGGACACTGGGAGGCCGATACCGCCATCGGCAAGAAGAAAGATGCCCAGCGCATTCTGATGATGAACGAGCGTCAGAGCCTGTACATGGAACTGGTGCTGCAGCGGCACCCGGACGCGACGAAAACGAGTCGGTCGATGAAACGCCGGTTAGGCAAGAATGGCATTGCGTTCAGAAGTGTCACCACCGATCGCGGCAGTGAATTCACGGCGACCGGTCGGGTCTTCAAGGGCAAAGCGTTTGTCTGCGATCCGCACGCACCTAACCAGCGCGGCACCAACGAAAACCAGATCGGCATGATGCGCGCCGACTTGCCCAAAGGCGTAAGTATGGACGACCTCACCCCGGCCAAGGTCAAGAAACTCCAGGATAAATACAACCACCGTCCTCGCAAGTCGTTAGGTTTCCTGACCCCCTATGAGGTAGCATTCAATCGTCGACCGCGTGTCGGGACTCGTACTTGAATCCGCGTTTATGCCACAAACACCGCACCAGTGCTTGAGTTTCAATCCCGCGCAACACAATCCCTCAAGCCACCCACTCCGTCAACCCTTCCCTCGCACACATCGTCTTCCAGCTCTCTCGCGCCCGCACATTGTCCGCCAAGTTCTTCAACGCCGGCCACTCCAGCGCCTTGCGCGGCATATTGCGCGACCAGCGCATCATCATCGTCAGCTGCAAATCCGCGGTGCTGATTTCCTTGCCCAGCATGTAGGGGCCGTTGGCAGCGAGATGGGCATCGAGGCGATCCCACACGCGTTCGATATTGCGTTGCAGCGCCGCGCGGACTTCAGGCGGGTGTTCGGCCGACCCCAGATCGGCGGGATAGAACCAGTAGCGATACGTGGCCGCGAGTGAATTGCTGAGGAAGACGGTCCACTGGTACCAGGCTTCGCGTTCCGCCGTGCCGACGGCAGGTGCCAGCTTTGCCTCGGGATGGCGGTCGGCCAGCATCATCAGCATGGCGGCCGATTCCACCATCGGCCGGCCATCGATCACCAATGTCGGCACCACGCCTTGCGGATTCATTTTGAGATAAGCGGGATCGCGCTGCGCACCGGCGTCGAAATCCACCCGCTTCAGTTCATGCGTCGCGCCGATTTCCAGCAGCGCCTGATGAATGACTATGCTGGCGCTGCCGGGTGAGTAGAAGAGTATGTACATGTGATGTCGCCGTGATTGATGGTTGACGCGCCGATTTTACGGGTGTACGCGATGCCCGGGGTAGCCATCGAAAATCCTTGCCCCCGTCAATAAGGGAGGAGTCCCGGTCGCCTAAGGCGATCCCGGCGTCCTTCCCCCCAGCGCCTCGACCACATCCGTCAGCAAATGTTGAAACTCACCCGTCATCAACGTGAAATCGGCATCGAAGCGTTCATCCTCGTTTTGTGATTGCGCGCCTTCGCTTTCGCGGATCACATCCACGGGTGCGACGCGCTTTAACACCAGCGCCTCAGTCAATACAAACGACACGCGATCGGCCCACGTGAGTGCCAGTAGCGTGCATTGCTTGCCGCTATCGATATGCCGTTTCACTTCCTTTGCGTCGAGCGCGTGGCGCACAAATCGCACCGTGGCTTTTTCTTCGACTGGCGATTGCAATTCGGTATCTTGATCGATCGTGAAACCGTGCGGGACGTTACCGTTGGCGAGCCAGGCCGTCATCGCGGTGCCAGGCGCTTCGACAGTGTTCAATCGCTCGACCACAAAATCATCGATCGATTTATTCATAAGCCCGATGATTTCGTCGGCCTTGCCTGCTGAGCCGACATCGATCGCGAGCCAGCCCTCCTTCGGCGAAATCCAGATGCCGGTGCGACGGCGCACGCTGAAGGCGCGCGGGAGCAATTCGTCGATGACTTCTTCTTTCAGATCGCGCAATTGCTTGCGACCGGGTTTATAGCCTTGCCGCTCTTCGGCTTCGATCGCTTTGGCCTTCACGGCCTCCTTGATCACTGAGGAAGGCAGCAGTTTTTTCTCCGTGCAAAGTGACAACAGCATCTGTCCATGCGCGGAGTGCACCAGGCCACCATCGTCGCGCGGACTGGCCCAGCCCTGCGATTGCAACTCAAATCCGCTCGCGGGACGGAAGACGTGCCTGCCGAGTTGTTCTTCCAGTTTGGACGCGCTGATTTTCCACGGCGCGGGAAAGCGATAGACCTGCAAATTTCTGAACCACATATTTCCCCGCAAAAAGGGTCGTAGTTTATAGGAGTGCAAGTCACCTGCGCGAAACGAGTGTGATTGACGTAGGATGGTTGTTTGGTATCGCCGATTCGTTTTGGCGCACGACCGCCGACAATGGCATCATTTCACTCTTTACATGTGGAGTGGCGCGAATGCCGAGCAAGGTTTCAGAAGGGTGCGAACGCGGATGGATCATCCCCATCGGCGGCGCAGAGGAAAAAGAAAACTCGCCGGAGATTCTGCGGCGCTTTGTCGAGCTTTGCGGCAACGATGGCAACGCCGACATCGTCATCATTCCGACAGCGAGCCAGATGTCCGATACCGGCGCGCGTTACGAGCGCATCTTCGCGGAATTGGGCGTAAAAAAAGTCACCGCGATGGATTTCGACACGCGTCGCGATTGCGAAGAAAGCGGTCGCTTGGAGCGCCTCAAATCCGCCACCGGCGTATTTTTCACCGGTGGCAATCAGTTGCGCCTATCCACCATTCTCGGCGGTACCTCGGTCGCGAAATCGTTACGGCAAATGAACGCGGCCGGTGTCCATATCGCCGGCACCAGTGCAGGTGCCGCATTCATCAGCGAACATATGATCGCGTTTGGCGAGGAAGGTGCGAGCCCGGTCGCGGGCGCGGTGCGATTGGCGCCGGGTCTGGGACTCACTAATCGCTTCATCATCGATCAACATTTTCGTCAGCGTGATCGGCTTGGCAGGTTGCTCGCAGCCCTGGCCTTCAATCCCTTCGCAATTGGTCTGGGATTGGATGAGGATACCGCCGCCTTCATCGGCCCGGACAATACGCTGGAGGCTGCCGGCAGCGGCAGCATTACCGTGGTCGATGCATCAGGAATTGAATTTTCCTCGATGGATACTGCCGCCGAAGGTGAGCCGATATGCATGCTCGGCATCGCGATCCACATCCTCACCGCAGGAGCCAAGTACAATTTGCATACGCGAAAAGCATCGGCCGGCGCGCTGATGCGAACCAAGAAATAAAAAAGTAGCCAAGGGAGCGACCATGCGGATTCTCGATCGATCGGTGTACGTAGGCCCGTCGCTGTACGCGCATTTTCCGGTGATCCGACTGGATCTCGATCTGGGGCCGCTGGAAGCCTGGCCCACCGGCAAACTCGGCACCGCGTTTGTGATGCAATTGGTCGCTGCGCTGCCGAGCCTGCAAGAGCACGGCTGCTCGTATCGCGAACCCGGTGGCTTGATCCGCCGTATGCTGGAAGGCGATGGTACCTGGCTCGGGCACGTGTTCGAGCATGTCGCAATTGAATTGCAAAACGTCGCGGGGGAGGATGTGACCTTCGGCAAGACCCGCAGCACTGATCGGCCCGGGGTCTACAGCGTGATCTATGAATACGCGCAAAAAGATGAAGGCATTGAAGCGGGCGAACTTGCGTTGAAATTATTGTGCTCGTTGTTGCCGGAAAATCTTAGGCCCGAAAAGTCCGTGCCCGAAGGCTGGGAATGGCCGAAGGCGCGCGACGAATATATCCGCTACTCGCAAAGACGCGCGCTCGGCCCCTCCACCGCTTCATTAGTACGCGCGGCGGAAGAGCGCGGCATTCCATGGCTTCGCATGAACGATCAATCGCTCATACAACTTGGCTACGGCAAATGGCAGCAGCGCATTCAAGCGACCGTCACGGGACGCACGAGTTATATCGCGGTGGAACTCGCGGGCGACAAGGAAGAGACCAACAAAATTCTCGTCGCGCGCGGTCTGCCTGCGCCGCAGCAGGAATTGGTGCGCTCGGCCGATCGTGCGGTGTCGGCGGCGAAGCGATTGGGTTTTCCGGTCGTCACCAAGCCGTACAACGGCAATCATGGTCGCGGCATTTCGATTCATCTGATGAACGAAGCCGAAGTGCGGCACGGCTTCACACTTGCGCAGGAGCATTCGTCGTCAGTGATTGTGGAAACATTCTTGACCGGCGATGACCATCGCCTGTTGGTCGTCAACGGTGAACTGGTTGCCGCCACGCGCCGCACGCCGGGCCACGTGATCGGCGATGGCACATCCACGATCCGCGCACTGGTCGATGTGGTCAACAAAGATCCGCGTCGCGGGGTTGGGCATGAGAAAGTCATGACGCGAATCGAGCTCGATGAACAGGCCGGCATGATGATGGCGCGCGTGAACATGACACCCGATTCCATTCCCGCCGCAGGTGAAATGGTGATGCTGCGATCCACCGCGAACCTTTCCACCGGCGGCACCGCGACCGATGTGACCGACGTCATTCATCCCGATAATCGCGACATGGCGGTGCGTGCGATCACGGCGATCGGCCTCGATGTCGGAGGCGTTGATTTTCTGAGTCCTGATATTACCGAGAGCTACAAACAAGTCGGCGGCGGCATTTGCGAAGTCAATGCCGCCCCCGGCTTTCGCATGCACGTGGCCCCATCGGAAGGCACGCCGCGCGATGTCGCGGGGCCGGTGATCGACATGCTGTTTCCCACCGGCACGCCCTCGCGCGTACCGATTGCGGGTATCACCGGCACCAACGGCAAAACCACCACCTCGCGCATGCTCGCGCACATCGCGAAAATGGCCGGCTACACGCCCGGCCTCACCACCACCGATGGCGTGTATATCGATGGGCAACGCACCGTCGAAGGCGACATGACCGGGCCGATCGCAACGCGCATGGTGCTTGCGGATACGCGCGTCGATCTCGCGGTGCTTGAGATCGCGCGCGGCGGATTGCTGCGCGCCGGCATGGGCGTACCATTCATCAATGTCGGCGCGGTATTGAACGTCGAAGCCGATCACCTCGGCATGAAAGGTATCGACACGCTCGAGCAATTGGCGGAAGTGAAACGCATCATTGTCGAAGTCGCGAAAGATTGCGCAGTGTTGAATGCGGACGACGTCAACGTGATCAAAATGTCAGCCGACACGGAAGCAAAGAGTATTTGTTATGTGACTGTGAACCCGCAACATGCGGTGGTGCGCGAGCATATCCGCGCGGGTGGCCGCGCTTGCGCGTTGGAGGCGGGCGTGAACGGCCAAATGATCACGATCTACGACAAGGGCGGCCACATTCCGCTGATGTGGACGCATCTCATTCCCGCCACGCTCGAAGGCCGCGCGATGCACAACGTGCAAAACGCGATGTTCGCGGCGGCGATGGCGTTTTCATTGGGCATGAAGCTCGACGCGATTCGTCAGGGACTGCGTACGTTTGACACTACGTTCTATCAGGCACCGGGCCGCATGAATGTGTTCGACGAGCATCCGTTCAAAGTGATTTTCGATTACGGCCACAACGCGCATGCGGTGAATGTGATGGCGGACTTGGCCGAGCGACTGGACGTGCGCGGGCGTCGCATTGTAGTGATTTCGGCGCCCGGCGACCGGCGCGATGAGGATGTCACGGCCATTGCCGACGCCGTTGCGGGACGCTTCGATCATTACATTTGTCGGCGCGATGATTCGTTGCGCGGTCGCGATGGCGATGAAATTCCCGGCATGATCGCGAAAGTGTTGCGAGCGCGCGGTATCGCAGAGAGCGCAATCGAAATCATTCCCGACGAGCAGGCCGCCATCGACGCTGCGCTGAATATGGGCCAGCCGGGAGATTTGCTGCTGATATTTGCCGATGCGTTGGCGCGCTCGTGGAAGCAAGTGACGAAATTCAGGCCGGCGGGTACGGAGGATATTTCAACGCGGTCACCAGCGGAAGAGAAAGCATCCAAGTCCGCAGGCAACGTCACGCGCCCGGCGACGGACGCATCGAACGACGATTCGATGGCAACCGCCGCCCCACTCGACGCGGCGGGTTTTGTTCGCGACGAACGCGGCTTGCGGTTTGTCAAAGAGACTGACGACTGATTGCAAGTTTGCCTTCAATACGATTTGTTTACACCCCGTTCGCCCTGAGGTATCGAAGGGCCTTGTTGCAGGAAGTCCTTCGATACCTCAGGGCGAGCGGCACCCTTGGGAGTATCAGAATCCTAGCGGGATGAGACCACCCTTTTCAAGACTTGAATGACCACCCTCTCCAACCCCGACCTCACTCCCGAACCCAACACCTGCTTCGCGGATTCGCGCCGCCTTCTGGGGCACAACCGATTCTTCGCCGGCACTGGCGCGGTGCTTGAAGCCCTCGGCCCGACCGCGCACGACAGCAGTGCGCATGAACACTGGCGCGGCTTGGTCCGTGTCGTGTGCGCAGCCCTGAATTGGCGTGACGTAAAGGCCATCGTGCAGCCTCACGCGGGCGGCGCGACACTTGCCATTGCCGCCCCCGCCGACGAACTCTTCACCGCAACCGAAATCAACGAGTGGGCGTGGGAGCAGACGAGTGGATTGTTCGCGCCCGGCGCCTTGTTCGCAATTGATCCGCCATTCGATCAAACACACGCGTTGGGTAGTGACATCGATGCGGTTGTCGCCGTGTTCGTGGCGCGGCGCGCGCTGGAAATCAACCCTGCGTTACACGGATTGCGCATCGCCGCACAGGCACATGGGATTTCAATTTATGGCGACGATGAAACGATTTCGCTCGGTGCAGGCGACGGCAGCCGATCCTGGCCAACGTCTGCGTTGCCCGCGATTGAGGATGTGCAATGGGATCGCTTGCACAAAGTGCCTGTTGCACTGGTCACCGGCTCGAACGGCAAGACCACCACCGTGCGCCTGCTCGCCGCATTACTGGAGGCCACCGACGCGCCATTGGCCGGCCATGTCGGATATTCCAGCACCGAAGGCGTGATGATCGGCGCCACGCGTGCAGGCGACGGTGATTTTTCCGGGCCTGCCGGTGCTCGCGTAGTGTTGCGCGATGCTCGCGTTGCGGCGGCCATATTGGAAACCGCGCGTGGCGGCATTTTGCGACGCGGTCTGGCGGTCGATCGGGCGGATGTGGCAATCATCACCAACATCAGCGCGGATCACTTCGGCGAATACGGTATCGACAATCTCGATAACCTTGCCGACGTGAAATTTACCGTCGCGCGCGCGCTTGACGCAGACGGCACACTGGTACTGAATGCGGACGATTCCGCGTTGCTCGCACGCGCAGCAATTCAATCCTGCAAGGTCGCGCTGTTTGCACGCGAGGATGCACATCCCGCGTTGGTCAAGCATCGCGACGCTGGCGGCTCGACTTGCGGGTGTATCGACGATCAACTGTGGCTCACGCATCAAAATCATCGCCAATCTTTAGGGCATGTTTCCGCCATGCCGCTCACGCTCGGTGCCGCCGCCGAGTACAACGTCGCAAATATCGCCGCCGCGGCATTAGCCGCCGCCGCAATGAATGTTGCGCCGTCGGTGATTGCGTCCGTGCTGCAACGATTCGGCAGCAGCCGCCATGACAATCCAGGCCGCCTGAATCGATGGTCGCTCACGGATATCACCGTACTGATCGATTACGCGCATAACCCGGATGGACTCGCGCTATTGCTTGGCGCGTGCCGCTCGGTGCAAGTAGCCGCGGTCAATCACGCCAATCGACCGCCTGTTGGACGCCTCGGTCTGTTGCTGGGCCAGGCCGGTAATCGTCGCGACCACGCCATCGCCG
>JAYTUX010000084.1:0-8119 GCA_043744315.1 Betaproteobacteria bacterium
GGCGGGAAGTTCGTCATTCAGGTATTTGCCGCAGGTGAAATCGTTCCCGGCCCGCAAGCGCTCGACGCCGTCAAGGACGGTACCGTCGAATGCTGCCACACGGCACCGTACTATTATTTCGGCAAAGATCCGACGTTCGCATTCGGCACTGCCATGCCATTCGGCATGAATTCGCGTCAGCAAAATGCCTGGATGTATCACGGCGGCGGGCTTGCGTTAATGCGCGAATTCTACAAAGACTACAACATCGTCAATTTTCCAGCGGGCAGCACCGGCGCCCAAATGGGCGGCTGGTTCCGGAAGGAAATCAAAACCGTCGCCGACCTGAAAGGATTGAAATTCCGCATCGCGGGACTCGCGGGACGCGTGCTTTCAAAACTCGGCGTGGTGCCGCAGCAGATTTCCGGCGGCGATATTTATCCCGCGCTAGAGAAAGGTACCATCGACGCGGCCGAATGGGTGGGCCCCTACGACGACGAAAAACTGGGTTTCAACAAGGTCGCTAAATACTATTACTACCCCGGCTGGTGGGAAGGCGGGCCCGAGCTCGATGTGATGGTCAATCTCAAGCAATGGGAAGCGCTGCCACCGGAATACAAATCGATTCTCGAAGGTGCCTGCGCCGAAGCCAACGTCGACATGCTGGCGAAATACGACGCGCTGAATCCCGCCGCGTTGAAACGCCTCGTGCAAAACGGCGTGCAATTGCGCCCGTTCAGCAAGGATATTCTGAGTGCCTGCTACCGCGCGGCCAATGAGGTCTACGCGGAAGAATCGGCCAAGAATCCGAAATTCAAGAAAGTCTACGACGCATGGAAAGTGTTTCGCGACGATCAAATTCTTTGGTTTCGCGTGGCGGAGCAGAATTTCGACAATTTCATGGCGACGGCAGGCAACCATGGCAAATCTTCCGCGACGGCGAAAATGGCGCCGACCAAGGTGCCACCATCGCAAAAATAGCCGCACCGATTCGGCGGGCGTCATCGCGCTTTCGTTGGGGCCGCTCGATGGCCGGGCCGGTGCCCGAGCGATTCGGCAACCAAAATCAGGCATCAGTGAGAGTGCCACGCATTCCCGGTGTTTTTCACGGTTTGGTTGTCGTTTCACTTCTCGCTGGCGCGGATATTCATGCCATCGAAATCAAGGGCAGCGTTGACTTGCGCATCGGCGCGACCGATGCCGAACGCGGTTGGACGCGTGATGGCCTGGACAAAACGCGATTTGATCGACATTCCGGCGCGGTCAGGCTGGGCAACGCATTCCTGCGCGCCGATGCCGACGTCTTCGATTCGATCAGTGCATCGATCGTCGCCAGCGCGGCGGATGATCGAGGCGGCGTGTTTGATATCAATGAGGCGTGGGTGGGTTGGAATCCGGTGCCGGGCAGCCCATGGAAAACGCGCATGAAATTTGGTGCATTTTTCCCTGCCACAAACCTCGAAATCGATTACGACAGTATCGGCTGGACGCCGGCGCGCACCATTTCCAGTTCGGCGATCAATAGCTGGTTTGGCGAAGAACTCAGAACCCGCGGCGTCGAGTTGAGCGTGATTCGCAAAGGGCTCGCGGAAGGCTCATCGCACGACGTCGGTTTCACTGCCGCATTGTTCAACGGCAATGACCCGGCCGGTTCACTGCTCGCGTGGCGGGGCTGGTCGATGGGTGATCGCATTAGCGGGCTGCGCGAGCCGATACGATTGGCCGATCTCCCGGTGTATCGCGGTAGCGGCGCGTTGCCCGATCAGGATCGAACCATTCATCTGTTTCGCGAACTCGACAATCGGCCGGGATACTACCTTGGCGTGCACTACGCATTCGAGGCACTGCTCAGCGTGCAGGCAATGCATTATGACAATCGCGGCAACCCACTGCTTCTCAAAAATGGCCAGTACAGTTGGAAAACGCGCTTCGATCACCTGAGTGTGCGCCTAAATCCGCAAGGGGATTGGGTACTCTTGTTCCAGGCGCTGCGCGGTGACACCCTGATGGGCCCGAACGCCGTGCGGCTGCGTTATGACGCCGGATACGCGCTTGCCAGTCATCCTCTTGGTCCGGGCCAACTCACTTTTCGTGTTGACCGATTCAGGACCCAGGAACATGTCGCCGACGTTCTGCCAAGCGACCCTAATAGTGAAACCGGGCGTTCACTCGCGCTTGCCTATGCGTGGCCAATTAGTCCGTCAGTCTCGATCGTTTCGGAAATATTAAACGTCCAAAGCACACGTGCCGCCCGCACGCTGATCGGTGAGGTGCCGGACAAGCGCGAGCGAAGTTTGACGGTCGCGATACGTTGGCAATTTTGAAAAAACTGGGGCAGCGCGCGTTTGTTCAGCGGCCCGGCAGTTCTTGATTTGTTTCAATCTTGATATCCGCCGATGACCAAAAGTACGGATGGGTAATTCTATTAACCTCCAAATTTCGCCGGAACGACGGGTTTTTATTGATTCGGCAATTAAACATGTTGAACTGACTTCAATTATTTCCTTCCCCCGCGTAGGCGGGGGGCCAAGTTTCGTAGCGGAATTGCAGAAAACTTGGATCCCCGCCTACGCGTGGAAAGGGCGCGCTTCAACATATTTAATTGCCGGTGCAATACAAGTACTCGGAAACATAGATCGCCATTACACGAGGTTTTTCAGCCTATATCGCCCCGAAACCCGCGCCAGTGCTGGAGTTTGTACTGCCGCTGAGCGCGCCCGGCACGACGTCAGGGAATCCTTCATCCGCTGGCAACACTAAATATGATTGGACTGCGAAAGGTCTTTTGGAGACGCTACTTGCCACCGCGCAACGCTTTCTCGATTTCATCGGCCGCGATTTCATCCTTACTCTTGCCTTTGGCCGGCGGTGATTTGCCGTCGGCTTTAGTTTCCACTTTTGTCTCGACTTTTGCATCTGCCTTGGCGGGCGCATCGGGCTTGCCGCCAAACGCTTTCATGATGTCGTCCGCTGCAGCATCTTCTTTCGCTTGTTCACCGGCCTTGCTGTCGTTTTTGTCCTCACTCTTGCCGCCGAGCGCCTTCATGATGTCGCTATTGCCCGCGTCATCTGGCTTCGCCCCATCGGGTACGGTTGGCACCTCGTTCGCGGGGAGGTTGATTTCAATCTTGCCTTTGTCCGCTTTATTTGGATCGTCCTTGTACACCATCACCATTTGCGGGAACGTGATCACGAGGCCGACCATAATTAATTGAATCAGCACGAATGGCACCGCACCCCAATAGATTTGGCCGGTGGTGACCGGCGCGGTGATTTTCTTGGTCACGCGATCAATGTATTCCTTTGCCGGTGCGACGCTGCGTAAATAAAACAATGCAAAGCCGAACGGCGGATGCATAAACGAAGTCTGCATATTCACGCCCAGCAACACACCAAACCAAATCAAATCAATACCGAGTTTATCCGCGGCTGGGCCAAGCAATGGCACGATGATGAACGCAAGTTCAAAGTAATCCAGGAAAAATGCCAATACGAAAACGAGAATATTTACCACGATCAAAAAGCCGGTCTGCCCGCCCGGCAATTGGGTGAGCAATTCCTCGACCCATTTGTGACCATCGACGCCGTAAAACGAAAGACTGAACACGCGCGCGCCAATCAGGATGAACACCACGAACGCGGTGAGCTTGGCGGTTGAATCCATCGCCTGTTTCAGCAATTTGAAACTGAGCCGACCGCGCGCAAGCGCCATCAGAAACGCGCCCGTTGCACCCATCGCGCCGCCTTCGGTGGGGGTCGCCACGCCGAGAAAAATCGTACCGAGCACCAGGAAAATCAACGCCATCGGCGGCACCAGCACGAACACCACGCGTTCGGCAATTTTAGAGAGCAGGCCGAATTTAAGGGCCTTGTTCAGCAACGCCGAAATATAGGCAAGACCGACACCGACGGAAGCCGATACAACAATGATCTCATCCAACCCGTTGAGTTCGAATTTCTTGCCGATCAGCGAATGTGAAACGCTGGACACGGTGCCCAGGTTTTTCGCGAATGCCACTGCCGCGATTACCGACAGCACCACCAGCACCAGCAGCGACACCACGCCACTATTGCCATTCGGCTCACGGAACACGCGCGCCTCTAACGGCAACGCCGGTGCCCAATGCGGTTTGAAAATGCTCACACCGACCACGTACAACGCATAAAGCCCCGCGAGAATGATGCCGGGAATGAAAGCGCCCGCGTACATGTCACCGACCGATTTACCCAATTGGTCAGCCATGATGATCAGGACCAGCGAGGGCGGAATGATTTGCGCGAGCGTTCCTGACGCGGCGATCACACCCGACGCAAGGCGCCGGTCATAGCCATAGCGCAGCATGATCGGCAGCGAAATCAGGCCCATCGAAATCACCGATGCGGCGACCACGCCGGTGGTGGCGGCCAAAAGCGCGCCGACGAAAATTACCGCGAACGCGAGCCCGCCGCGCACCGGGCCGAACAATTGGCCGATCGTGTCGAGCAAGTCCTCCGCCATACCACTACGTTCAAGGATCAAGCCCATCAAGGTGAAAAATGGCACTGCGAGCAATGTGTCATTGGACATCACGCCCCAAATGCGCTCAGGCAGTGCTTGAAACAGCGACGGTGAGAGCAGGCCAAGCTCGATGCCGATCAAACCAAAAACAATACCGTTGGCCGCAAGCGCAAAGGCTACCGGATAGCCCATCAAAAGGAAGACGAACAGCCCGACGAACATCAGCGGTGCCATGTTGTGAATCAGGAATTGGGTCATGGTCTTTTTCGCTATAGCGCGAGCTTGGTTTCAGCGTCGCGTTTTGCTTGCGCCTCCGCGATTGCGCGCGCGAGTTCCTCTTCGGCAGTCGGCCCATGATCGTCTGCGGCGGGATCGGGAATCAACCCTCGTAACACCGCGATGCGCTTGATCAATTCCGAAATGCCTTGCATGGTCAGCAAGAAAAAACCGATCGGCAGCAGCAGGCGCGCCGGCCAGACGATGAGGCCACCTGCGTTCGATGAGACTTCATGCCCGACATATGCGTTCACGAACACCGGCCAAGACAGCACCATGATCAGGATCGCCATCGGAAACAGAAAAAACAAGGTGCCGAGAATATCGATCCAAAGTTGCACGCGTCGCGAAAAGCGCGAATAGACGACGTCGATGCGCACATGCTGGCTGTGCAACAAGGTATAGCCACCGCAGAGCAGAAACACGGCCGAAAATAAATACCATTGCAGTTCCAGCCACGCGTTCGAGCTGATGTTGAAGGTGTAGCGGATCATCGCGTTGCCCGCGCTGATGAGCACGGCGGCGAGCGTTAGCCAATAGACCTTGTGGCCGATCCATTCAGTGATGGCGTCAATCGTTCGGGAAATTTTCAGCAATGCGTGCAAGATGGCCTCTGTGAGTTTTTCCGGGCGGCAATGATTTTTTTATGCCTTCGATTATATCGGCAATGGCGGCACGGCCCGAGGAGGGAAAGTGATGTTTGCTTGCGACTTGTGCGGTAAATTGGAATGCAGCCCACGTCGCGAATTCGGACTCCGCTGAGCGCATTACAGCGAGGGCGCAGCAACGGCTATTCGCGCGACTCTGCAAACTCCGTCAGTACCTTTGGCAGCACCACATTCGGATGCGCTTTCTGAAAGCGCAGCAACTCCTCGCGCAATTCCTTCAGCTTATTTTGTTCGTGCAAATCCAGAAGGCGTTTCAGCCATGGGCCGGGACGCGTGTCCTGCAGGCGCGAATCGGCGGACGCGCCGAGCTGCTCAAGCTGCTTCAACAACGGCGATTGCGCGATCGCGCCAACCACAGCAGGCGACGCAGCCGATGCTACTGCCGTTGGCGCGGGCAGTGCATTTGCAATCGCGGATTTTGGTGCTGTACCGATTGCGTCGCGGGCGCTCGCCGCACCGGTAAGCGCTGCCTTCTCGGCGAGACGCTTTGCTTCTGGAATTGGGTTAACCGGTGCGTCGGCACGTGATTCGTTGCGTGCGACCGACTCCGAGGCGGGAAACGCCGCTGGCGGAATTGCTTGCGCGGCGGGAGCTGAAATGGCCGGTGCAGGACGCGGCGCATAAGCAGGCGGAGCGAGCGATTGACCGCCGGCGAGTTGCGCGGCACGGTCTTTCTCGACGGCACCGCGTTCTTCTTTCTTTGCCGCGTCAATCGGCGGGCTGCTGATTTGTACTTCGGGCGGCGGAACAAGTGTGCGCTTTCTCTTGGCGGATTCATCCAGAATCTGGGTGTGCTGCGGCTCGCGGGGAGTTGATCCTGCTGCGAGATCAGCGGCAGGTACCGTCTTTTCTTTGGTGGCAATCGCGCCGGGGTCGTTAGTGGTGCTCGATGATGTGGCCGGCGCGGTAGGCCGCGCAAGCGTGATTTTTTGTACTGATGCCGGTGCGAGTTCAGGGCGTTCTTCAACCGCTACAAACACTACCGACACCGACAGCACCACCACGGCAGCAACCGCAAGTGGCGGCGTCCAGCGTCGCAGCCAACTTTTTCCTACGGGCTGCGGGACCGCCTTCACCGCCCGTCTTGCCGCCGCACGGATCGCGTTGTCGAGTGCGGCGGGTGGCGACGCATTCTCATGGGCGCGCGCGTCGCGATAGGCGCGACTGACCGCATCCAACGGCTGGCGAGAATCATTGTCGAACTTGTTGGGATCGCTCATGCGTATTCCTTCAGGCCTTCGCGCAATTTCGCGATAGCGTAGCGCAGCCGGCTCTTGGCGGCTTCGAACGTGCAGCCGGTCGCCGTCGCGATGTCTTCCAAGCTCATTCCCCCTTCTTCATACAGCAAAAATGCCTCGCGCTGCGGCGCGGGCAGGGATTCGATCACGCGCAAAATCGCCGTCGCCAGTTGATGTGACTCAGTCTGCACCATCGGTTCATCGACACGGCTCGCGGCCAGTCGATCGGTCGCGCTTTCCTCATTGTCGAATTCGTAGAGCGTCAACTCGACGCGACCATGCCGACGAAAATAATCCATCAACTTGTGATGGGCGATGGTGAAAAGGTAAGTGCGAAATTGCGCCTCGACACGGTAACGGTCGCGCGCCTGGATCAAATTCATCCACACCTCCTGAAACAATTCTTCGGCGTGTTCGCGCGTGCGGCATTGGCGCGTGATGAAGCGAAACAATCCGCCGCGATTTCGCGCGTATAACACATCGAACGCGCCGGCATCGCCCGCCTGATAGCGCTGCATGAGGGCTTCGTCGCTGGTGCCATCGCGGGCGGGCTCATTGGTGGACATGTTGCCCGGAAGTTTACTGAACTTCGAGGCAACAGACGATTGCGATCGGCTCAACGCGGCGGATCGGGCACGAAGCGGCCGGGGAAAGGCTGCGGCTCGCGCCACGATTCGCGAGGTATCACGCCCCGCGCGACCAGATTGGCGTGGCTGTCGTAGTAGATGCGAATGATTTCTTCAGGGCCCGAGGTCGCGCGCTCGAAGCTCGTGTAGCGCGCGGGCGAAGTTTCCTGCCGGCCATGCCCGGTGCCAAGCGTGTTGCTGCGCTGGTCGGCCAGCGATTTTTCTTCGCGGATCGAGGGTGCGGATTGCGTTGCCGGTGCCGAAGATTCCGCGCGGTCCCGCGCGCCGGAATATGTCTGCGGCGCGGACAGCTCTGGCGCATAGGCAACCGGATCGGACTTCCTGCGATACAGCGCCGCGCCGATCACCCCGACATGATTCAGTCTGCCGGTGCGCGCGGCGTAGGAGTCACCCAGCGACGTGAAATAGAACGCGGCCGTGCGCGACAAATTTTTGCGCCATCCGGCGATATTCATTTGCTGCCATTGATCGATTAAATAGCCGGTCTGGTTTGGCGTGGCGGTCTCGCCGGAGACGACATTGACACCATCGACCGACACCACGGCAAGCACATCCACGCCCGTCGCATTGCGAACGCCTATTTGATACTCATTGCCGGGTGAACCGACCACATACGCGTTGCCCTGATGCCAGTAGATCGGCAATGCTCGTTGCTCGGTGCGGTCGAAGAGATCGATGCTCGCAAGGTGGCCGATGGCGAGTGCGTTGGGGGACGACAATGCGACGACGATGCTAAAAAGTAGTTTACGGTTCATGGTGATTCCTTTCATTAGTGCGGCGGCGTTTGGAGTTGTCGTCCCGGACTCGTTTCGG
>JAYTUX010000085.1:0-31303 GCA_043744315.1 Betaproteobacteria bacterium
ATCGGTTCGATGGCAGAACTGAAAGAAATCGACAACGCGGATATCCGCCAATTCTTTGACGGCCCGCGCGGTAGAACCGCGGTGGCTCAACAAAAAGACGTGGTCGGTCGCGCGGTCGCGGAATGAAAAACATGAGGTCATCATCGAAACCAAAGTGAACTACGCGCTGGTCGGCGGGTTTGTCCTCGTCATCGGTGCGGCGCTGATTGCGATCGTATTGTGGCTCGCCTCGGGCGGCGCATTCCAGAAAAAATACGATTTGTATCTGGCGATCGAAGAAGAGTCAGTCTCGGGACTCAACCTGAATGCGCCGGTCAAATATAACGGTGTGGAAGTCGGCAAGGTGCGCAGCATTCGGCTTGACCCGGCTAACCCGGAATTGGTGCAACTGATTTTTGCTATCGAGCGCGGCACGCCCATCAAAGTGGATACGTTTGCCGTCTTGAAGACACAGGGTTTGACGGGGATTGCTTACGTCGAACTCGGTGGTGGTGCGCGCGATGCGCCACCGCTTCTCGCGACCGTTGAGGGCCAATATCCGCAGATCAAAACCAAGCCATCGCTCAGCGCGCGACTGGAGAACGTCCTCTCAACCGCGCTGGAAAAACTGGATCACATGTCGACCAGTATCGAGGCGCTGTTAAGTGCCGAAAATCAGGCGGCATTTACCAGCGCGCTGGCCGATATTGCCGCCGTCTCACGCACCATTGCCGGGAAAAAAGAAGCGATCGACGCCACCATCACGAGTGCGGCGCGCACCTTCGACAACAGTGCCCGCGTCACCGCGCAATTGGGCCCGGTTATCGAGCGCGTCGGGCGTGGTGCAGATGCCGTTGAAAAGCTTGGCAATGAGGCCGCCAGCGCCAGCAAGAGCGCGGGTAAAACGGTAAATGCGGTGGGTGCGGACTTGCAGCGCTTCACGGGCGAGACGCTGCCCGAATTGGATCGCCTGCTGGGTGAATTGAGCGTTCTCTCGGCGTCGTTGCGCCGCCTGAGCGAGCAAACCGAACGCAATCCCTCCAGCATTTTATTTGGCCGCAGCCCGGTGCCGGATGGGCCGGGAGAATCAACCATGAAACCAAAATGACCATGAAAAATTTGCGACGAATTACTTCATTCCGCGGCGCGTGGATCGGCATGATTTTGATGTTCACCGCCGGTTGTGCGTCACTGCTGCCGAAGCCGCCGGTGCAGCCGACGTTTTATTCGCTGGATCGCGCGGCGGTTGATGTGTCGGTCAAAGTGCCTTCCACAAATGTTGTTACGTCCCCGCCTGAAACTGCCCCGACACTGGTCATCAATCCACCACGCGCCGCGGCAGGTTTCGATAGCCAGCGCCTCATTTACACGCGCGAATCGCATCAGCTCGAATATTTTGCGCACAATGAATGGATCGATACACCCGCGCGCATGTTGGCCCCGTTGATCGTCGCCGCCCTCTCGAACACGGGCACGTTCCGCGCGGTAGTGCCGACCCCCAGCCTCGCCGCCGGCGACATCAAACTCGATACCGAAATCGTGCGCCTGCAACAGGTGTTCGGTGGCGCGTCGAGTCGCGTGCAATTTACCTTGCGCGCCTATCTGGTCGATAGCGTTACCCGCCGCGTATTGGCGTGGCGTGAATTCGATGAGACGGTGGCTGCCACAAGCGAAGACCCGCGTGGCGGTGTGGAGGCCGCCAATCGCGCGGTGCAAAACGTGTTGCGCGCACTGACTGGATTGTGCAATGAAGCCGCGGGCACATGGCAATCGCTTGCCGCTGAGCGTCCAGTGCGAAAACCGTAAGTGGCACATGCTGTTTGACAAGTGGTTGGGCAACACGACACCGGTAACACGACACCGTTGGTACGATCTCGCCACTGGGCCGTTGGTCATCTGCCTGCTGAGCCTCATCGCCGCGAGCGACTTGTTTGTTGCGATTGCTGAAGATGTCGCCATGGGTGATCCACTAACGCAGCTTGACCTCTCGGTCGTTCAATGGTTTCACGCGCGCACTTATCGGGCGATGACGGAATGGATGCGGTGGGTGAGCGATTTGCACGGCGTGATGGCAGTTTCCATTTATGTTTCGCTGCTTGCGATCTATTTGCTTTGGAGGCGAAATTGGATCTGGCTGGTGTTTCTGGTCTCGGTGGTGCCGGTCGGCATGTTGTTGAACGAAACGATGAAACATCTGTTCCAGCGTTCCCGGCCGATTCTTGATCACGCGCTCGTGACCCTGCCGAGTTACAGCTTTCCGAGTGGTCACGTTGCCGGGGCGACGTTGTTCTATGGTGCGCTGGCCATCATGTTCACGGCCGCTGTCGATGATTGGCGAAAGCGGGCATTCATCATCTGTGCGGCCCTCACCATGGTGTCGCTGGTGGCGGTAAGCCGACTCTATCTCGGCGTCCATTATTTGAGCGATACGCTGGCCGCTTTCACTGAGGCGTGCGCATGGCTGTCACTTTGCGTGTTGGGCGGGCAGCGCTACTTAAAGCTGTAGCGCGCGACGATTTTGTTGCGGCGAAAGGAAAGATCATCCGGCGTCATTCCCGGGATCGCCGGCAGCAGCTTTTGCATCGGTTTATAGACAGCATGGCCGGCCCGATAGTCGTAGCACAGTGCGCCGCTTTGTTGTGCACAGCCGTGGGGAGGTAGCAGGTGGCTACCGGGTGCTGCGTAGGCAGATTGCTTCGCCTGTTCCTCTTGGCGCAGGTGATATGAAAGTCCTGTCGTTGATGGCAGCGCCTTTGAGGCCTGTTTGAGCATCTCAGGGGTCATTTTTGCCTGCGGGCCGCTACGCGTCACTTCAGCGATGCCAACCGACGCGATTGAGACGATGACCATCGTCAGCAAACATCGGATGGTCAAAACCGTCGTACTCATGGTGTGGCTCCTCTGACGGTTTTGTCTCGCGACATTGCGGGTGAAACGCCAATGGATCCACAATAGCAATGGCCTGACGGAAAGAATGTAGTCGTGTCGCGGCGAAGGCGAGCGGTGTTTGACGACTTTCATGTCGGAGAACGACTACCAATCAACTTGGTCGTTAGCGTCGTACCCGCAACGCGGCCCGCGCCCCTTTCGCGGGTACACGCTGTCAACAATAAGCAAACCCATCATTTCCTGTTGGGCGAGCGGCGAGACGATAATTCGGCAAAACTCAGCGCCAAATCGAGTGCCTCCATAAACTGCTTCACCTCAATGGGTTTGGTCAGATAGTTAAAGAACCCCGCTTTAAGTCCGTTTTCGATATCGCGCGGCATGGCGTTGGCGCTGAGCGCAATCACCGGAATATGCGCGGTTGACGGATCATTCCGCAGTATTTTCAAGGCTTCCCGACCGTTCATGCTGGGCATGTTGATGTCCATCAAAATCACGTCCGGATGATTGGCGCGCGCCGAGGCGACGCCCTGTGCGCCGTCGGTGGCGGTAAAAAGTCGCAAATTTGCGTGTCGAACAATGAGTTGCCTGACCAGTTCCAGATTGGCGGGATTGTCTTCCACGTAAAGCACTTTGCGCAGGGATACCGAATTCGGGGACGGCGACACTTCCGCAATCGGCGGATGCACCGCAGGCGCATGTGCTCCGTCGGGTGGCGTCAGTTGCGGCGCGGTCGTCGTATCCAAATCGATCCAGAACACGCTGCCTTCGCCAACCGTGCTGGATGCACCAATGGTGCCGCCCATCACTTCCATCAACTGCTTTGAAACCACCAGTCCGATACCGGCACCCTCCTCTTCGCCGGCCTCTTGTCCCAGCCGATTGAACGGCTGAAAAAGCTGGCTCAGTTGATCGACCGTCAAGCCCTTGCCGGTATCGCGGATGCAAATACGAACCGTATCAGGACGCGTAATTTTGTATTCGACTGCGACCGTACCCCCCAGTTTGTTGTACTTGATGGCGTTCAGGAGCAGATTCATCAAAACCTGTTTGACGCGAGTTCGATCTGCCTTGACGTAGCAATCGCGATCAAATACAGGAAACCTCATGTCGATGTGACGGCGTTTTGCCTGCGGCAAAATCATTGCCTGACATTCATGCAGAATTTCGCCCACCGAGATAGGCTCTTGCGAAAAGGTCACTTGACCCGATTCAATCAGTGCGCGGTCAAGTATTTCGTTAGCCAATTCCAGCAGGTATCGCCCGGCGGCGAGTATTTGCTCGAGGCTTTGCTTTTGCGACGGTGCAGGTGGGGGTACTCCGGATTCAATCAATTGCGCAAAGCCCAGAATGACGTTGAGTGGCGTTCGCAGCTCGTGACTCAACTGGACAAGGAAATCCGATTTTTCGCGGCTCGCTTTTTCCACTGCCGCTTTGGCGGTGGCCAGTTCCATTTCTTCCTGCTTATGCGCCGAATTATTGGTGGCGATCAGCAAATAACCGATGATGTCGCCCTCGTCGTTTCCGGCTTTGTCCCGTAGTGCCGTGATCGATTCGATGGATGGGATCCGGCCGCCGTCTTTGCGGCGATAGGTCAATTCGTAAATGTCTTCCAGCCCGCGCGACGCCTTGAATGCCAGCGCGCCGAAACCCGGTTTGATAGTGGTGGCGAACTCCACACTCAATGTGGCAGCGCGTGCGGTGACTTCATCGGTATCGTGGATATCGATCGTGCTGAGTTTATTGACGACCTCGGCCGCCGTGTAACCCAACAGGTGCTCGGCACCGATATTGAATAATTGAATGATGCCCTTCTCGTCAGTGGCGATGATCGAAAAATTGGCACTGTGCAGAATCGCGTTCTGCACTCCGGTTTTAAGAAGAGCCTCCTCGCGCTGATTGACGTTGTTACCGCCCGCATGTCCGTCACCGTCGGGAAGGGGAGCAACAGGTGCGGTCGGGATCATTTGCTTTCTCGGTTATCTGCATGCATTTACATCGGGATGCATCGGGGTGGATGCGTGTCTGTCAGGCTGTATCGATGTCTGCGCATCGCGCATGGCAAGCATTTTTCAATGCCGATCGATACGCCGGATACTATTAGAGACACCAACCTTCTTTACAAATTAGCACAGCACACCGGTACCCGCATGTAGGCGAAAGACTCATTCCGTCTATGTTCCGCGCACAGGAAAGCGGCTGTGATGGGCGGTAGAAAGGCGGCGGGCGGCGGGGGGAGGGGAAGGCGAGAGTTCACGCGCGTCAACAACATTTTTTGTAGGTGTCGTCCGACCCGACAAAGGGCATTTTGCCACTACCCCGGTCAATGCGTACGCTCTATTGTCAATCGCGCAAGTAAACCACCAATAAGGGAGAGCGTCGTGCGTATTGTTGCTTCCATTCTATCCACTTTGACCTCATGGTACCGGCGGATTGGTGGCGTACGTCTGGCGATAGCGGCAACTGCCGCGACCATCGCCGGTGTTTCCGGATGCGCCTCACTTCCACCCGTTAGCGCCGATTCGCAGCAAGCAGCAACCCGCCCAGCGACCCTGTCCGGTGCGCGCGGCCCACTGTCGCCAGCGCAAAGCAAATCGATCCTCGCCAACCTCAGTCACCGCAGCGAAGAAACCGGCATTTTCGAGCGTCACCTTGCATTGGAAGAAGCCGTGACGGGCAGCCCGCTGGTGGTCAGCAATCGCACCACGCTATATCAGGACGGTGAATCGACTTACGCAGCGATGTTCAAGGCCATCGCCGCTGCCAAAGACAATATCAATATTGAGACCTACATCATTGAAGACGATGAAGTCGGCAAGAAATTTTCCGATGTGCTGATCGCCAGGCAGGCGGCGGGTGTGCAGGTATCGATGATTTATGACGGTGTCGGTTCATTGCAAACACCGAAGGCGTTTTTTCAGCGCCTCAATGAAGGCGGCATCAAGACGCTGGAATTCAATCCCGTCAATCCGCTGCTGGCAAAAAAAGACTGGACGATCAACCAGCGCGATCATCGCAAACTATTGATTATCGACGGGCAGAGCGCATTTCTTGGCGGCGTAAATATCAGCAGCGTTTATTCGCGCGGCTCCTCCGCCAAACGCGAGGCGAGCAAAAAAACTACCGACATGACGCCATGGCGCGACACCCATTTGCTGGTGGAAGGGCCGGTGGTGGCGGAATTCCAGAAACTTTTCATCGACACCTGGGCCAAGCAAAAAGGCGAGGCACTGCCGGACCGGAAATATTTTCCGCCGTTGACACAAAAGGGCAAGGAAGTTGTCCGTGCCATCGGCAGCTCGCCCGACGATGCCGGCGGCGGGCAGATGTACAACACGCTGATTTCGGTCATCAACAGCGCCGAAACATCGGTCTACATCACCAACGCCTACTTCGCCCCCGACAAGCTCATCATGAGCGCGCTCAAGGATGCGGCACTGCGCGGCGTGGACGTAAAAATCATCCTGCCCGGCGAATCCGATTCGGCACTGGTCTATTACGCCGGCCACTCCTACTACAACGATTTGCTCGAAGCGGGCGTGAAGATTTTTGAGAGGCGGGTCTCGCTGTTGCACGCCAAGACGGCGCTGATCGACGGCGTCTGGTCGACCATCGGGTCAACCAATCTCGATTGGCGGAGTTTTTTGCACAACGACGAAATCAACGCCGTTGTTCTGGGCACTGAATTCGGCGTGCAGATGAAATCGATGTTTGACAAGGATTTGGCAGAGTCGAATCCGATCACGCTGGCTGCTTGGCGTGAACGATCACTGGTGAGACGTGTCAAGGAACAAGCCGCCCGCATTTGGGTGTACTGGTTATGAAATTGAAGTAAAAACGTGAAAGACACAATGGAATATTCAACGCGGAAAAATGGCAACATGCCCATGAGCGCATCGCGGACGTCGGTCGTTCCCTATGTCATGGTGATGCTGGCGGCCGTTGCGCTTTGGTTGACTGCTGGCTTTACCCAAGCAGGTGCCGCGTTGCCGGTCAATAATGGTGTCGATGGTGCCGCGGCATCGGCGCTACGCTCGCGCCACACGGCGTTGCATGATCAGTTGGCCGCCAACGCCTTCAATCGTCCGCTGGTGCTGGAATCGAGCGAAGGATCCAGCTCGGTCAATGGCGAGATTTTTGCCGTCGTGCCATACGCATTTGGCAAAGTCAGCAAGTCACTTGGCGCTTCGCAGGCCTGGTGCGAAATTCTCATCCTGCATCTCAATACCAAGTACTGCAAGATCGTGCCCGATGGTCAGAAAACGGCGCTGCTGATGAATTTGGGGAAAAAGTTCGACCAGCCGATCGAACAATCCTATCGTCTCGCCTTTGCCTGGCAACTCACCGATCAGCGGGCGGATTACCTGCGCGTTGCGCTGACCGCCGACACCGGCCCGCTCAGCACCCGCGACTACCGCATCACGCTGGAGGCGATCCCGCTGGAAAACGGCTCGACGTTTTTGCATCTTTCCTACGCGTATGGATTTGGCGTCACCGGAAAATTTGCGATGCTGGCGTATTTCAGTACGGTGGGACATAGCAAGGTCGGGTTCTCGGTCATCGGCACCGAGCAGGATGGCCAGCCGACCTTCATCAACGGCATGCGCGGACAATCGGAGCGCAATACCATGCGCTATTACCTCGCCATCGACTCTTTTCTGGCAGCACTCGCTTTGCCGGCATCCGCACAATTCGAACAACGTATCGCAACTTGGTTCACCGCCGTTGAACGCTATCCGCGGCAGTTGCACGAAATGGATCGCGCCGAGTATCTCATCATGAAACGCAAGGAATATTTGCGGCAGCAGGGGGATTTGCCGTTGGCGAGTAATTGAGGCGATGGTGAAACAGGCTGCAATGCGAAATCTTGTCGCCGCGATAAAGCGCAGCGTAGTCGAGGACGGTTGTTGTCATGTAAGCATCTCCCCGGAATACGCTACGCTGCTTCAGGGCAACGGGGCCGTTCGGATGTTCGCAAATCTACCGTTCGCCCTGAGTTTGTCGAAGGGCCTCGTGCATCCCGCCCTTCGACAAGCGCAGGGCGAACGGTGAATGAATAAACGGAATGGGGAAGTGAAGCAAGTCACCGTTACGCAGCCCGGCTATTCAAAAACCAGGTGTGCATATCGCCCTTGCCTTTGACGTTGATGATGCCGCGCTGTTCCAGATTGAACGACTCGCTTAATCGTTCGCGGGTCGCATCGGTGACCTGAATACGTCCGGCCACGCCGTGGGATTCCATCCGGCTCGCGGTATTGACGACATCGCCCCACACGTCGTAAAGAAATTTACGTTTGCCGATGACGCCGGCAACGACCGCGCCGGAATCGATGCCGATGCGCACTTTCGGCTTGTAGTGGCTTTCTTCATTGAAGCGCTCCATTGCATCGTTCATGTCGAGTGCCATATGCGCCGCACGGTTGGTGTGATCGGCCACCGCCACCGGCAACCCGGCCGCCACCATGTAGCAATCGCCAATGGTCTTGATTTTTTCAAGACCGCGTTCGTCGGCGATACGATCAAAGCGGGAAAAAATATCGTTCAACACACTGAGTAACACTTCCACACTCACGCCCTCGGAAAACTTGGTGAATTCGACGATGTCGGCAAATAGCACGGTGACGTTGGAGAAGGTGTCGGCAATGACTTCGGTGAAACCATCGGCGACCACTTCGGAGCGCCCCTTGAGACGCTCGGCAATAGTTGGCGGCAGGACATTGAGCAGCAGTCGCTCGGATACTTTTTGCTCGGCCACCACCTGATCGTAGAGGCGTTTAGATTCGAGGTGCAGGAGGCGAACTTCGAGCATGTTGTAGACACGGATCATGACCTCGGCCAACTCAAAGGGCTTGCTGACGAAGTCTTTTGCCCCCGCTTTCAGTGAACGCAGTTTGAGTTTCGGCTGCGCCGTCAGCACGAGAACCGGAAGATAGCCTCCCGCCTCGATTTCCTTTAATCCTTCCATCACCTCAAAGCCATCCATGCTGGGCATTTGCAGATCGAGCAGAATCAGATCGTAGCGATTCTTTCGGTGTTGCTGCAAACTTCACGCGGGTTGGTGGTCGATGTGACGCACGCATACCCTGCGCCGCGCAACATCTGAATCAGCAATTGCACGTTGGCATCCTGATCATCGACGATCAGGACATTGGCGTTGTGAATATCGTTTGAGGTCACCATGATCGCTATCTTCCTTTGCCGTTGTTTTTTCCGCGAATTCGAGCGCAATTGTCAGCGCTTCCATGAATTCGCCCACCTTGATCGGTTTGGTCAGGTAGCGGAAGAAACCTGCATCGATGCCGCGCTTGATGTCGGTGGGCATCGCGTTGGCGCTGAGTGCCATTACCGGAATGTGTGCAGTGAGCGGATCGTCCCGCAAGATTTTTAGTGCCTCAATGCCGCTGATGCCCGGCAGATTGATATCCATCAGGATCACTTCGGGTAGATGCCGGCGCGCCATCTCAACGCCAAGAATGCCGTTCACCGCGCTCAGCAGGCGCATATCGGGGCGACGCGCGATCAGTTGCTCCACCAGTGTCAGATTGGCCGGGTTGTCTTCAACGTAAAGTAGCGTATGTACCGATGCGTCATGTGCCAGCAGTGCCGGTTGATGATATGTGGCATCGGCTTCGGCGACTATTTCCGGGGCGACTGACGAATCCAGTTCATACCAGAACACGCTGCCCGCGCCGACGGTGCTTTCCACGCCGATCTCACCGCCCATCAATTCAACCAGACGCTTGCTCATCACGAGACCAATACCGGTGCCTTCGACGACGCTGCTCTCTTGTCCGAGGCGATTGAACGGCTGAAACAATTGCTGCAGCCTTTCTTCGCTCAAGCCCGCCCCGGTATCGGTCACGCTGATGCGAACGCGATTGCCGGCGGTAGGCGCACATTCGACCGTGACGGCACCGTCCAGTTGGTTATATTTGATCGCATTCGACAGCAAATTGATCAGCACCTGCTTCATGCGGGTACGGTCGGCATGCACAAAGCGCGGGTGGTCAAAATGCGGGAAAGTCAATTTGATGCCGCGCGCGCTTCCCTGTGGCTCGATCATCGCCTGGCACTCCAGCATCACTTCGGCGAGCGATACCGGCTCCACCGATAGCGACAGCTTGCCGGATTCGATCACCGCCAGATCGAGAATTTCGTTGATCAGCTCCAGCAAGTACCAACCGGCGTGCAGAATCTGGTCGATGCTCGCCTTTTGCGAGGCGGTTGCCGGCGGCGAATCGGAATCCATCAACTGCGCGAAGCCGAGAATGGCATTGAGCGGCGAACGAAGTTCATGGCTCATGCTGGAGAGAAAATCGGATTTCGCCAGATTCGCTTTTTCCGCGATAAATTTGGCTCCCTCCAATTCAACGTTGGTCTCCTGCATTGCCTGATCGAGCAATTTGCGCTCGGTGATATCGCGCGCGGCGGCGAACACACCTTGCAGCGTGCGTTCGCGATCATAAAAGGTGGTCGCGTTGTATGACACCACCGTTTGCTTACCGTCGCGCGCGCGTGCCGTGAGTTCGTAGTTGGTCACTTTCTTCTCGCTCAACACCAGCTTGATGCCGGCCTCGGCGCGCTCCGGGTCGGTGAAATAATCCTTGAACGGCGCGCCGATCAATTCATCGCGGGTGCAGCCGGTGAGCGCTTCCATTTGTTTGTTGACGTCGGTAATGATGCCGGAGGGATCGGTGGTCATCAGCGCGTCGATATTGGATTCGATCAGCGAGCGGGTATAGAACTGCTGATCGCGCAGCCGCTGATCAAGTTTTTTCTGTTCCGCTTCGACTTGCTTGCGCGCGGTATTGTCGGTGCCGATCAACAGGTAGCCAATGACGCCGCCTTGCGCATCGCGCAGTGCCGTGACCGAGACGATGGCCGGAAAGCGGCTGCCGTCTTTGCGAATATAAGTCAGCTCGTAAATATCCTCGATGCCGCGCGATGCTTTGAACACCAGCGCTTCAAACCCCGGCTGAATGGTGGTGCCCAACTCCTGACTCAAGGCCTTCGCGCGTGCGATCACTTCTTCCGGATCGGAAATATCGGCGGGCGTATTCTTGTTCATCACATCGGCAGCCGTGTAGCCCAACATGCGTTCGGCACCGACGTTGAAAATCTGGATGACGCCGCTTGCATCGGTAGCGATGCTGGAAAAGTTGGCGCTGTTGAAAATCGCACTTTGCAATGCGCCCGCCTTGACCAGCGCCTCTTCAGCCAATTTTCTGGCGGTATTGTCAGTACCGATCAACAGGTAACCAATAATGGCATCTTGCGCGTCGCGCAGTGCGGTGACCGATACCACCGCCGGGAAGCGGCTGCCGTCTTTGCGAAAGTACGTCAGTTCGTAGATATCTTCAATGCCGCGCGAGGCCTTGAATACCAATGCTTCGAAACCCGGGGTAATCGGAGTTCCCAGTTCAATACTTAAGGCTTCGGCGCGCGCGATCACCTCCTGCGGGTCGGAAATATCGGCCGGCGTGATCTTGTTCATCACGTCGGCGGCGGTATAACCGAGCATGCGTTCGGCACCGACGTTGAAAATCTGGATCACGCCCTTCGCGTCGGTCGCAATACTCGAAAAGTTGGCGCTGTTGAAAATCGCGTTCTGCAGGGCGCCCGCTTCCAGCACCGAGCCTTCGGCCTGTTTGCGTGCGGAGATATCGCGCAGGATGCAGGTGAAGTGGCGCTGCTCTCCCAAGCGCATTTCGCTGACCGACATCTCGATGGGAAAGGTGCTGCCGTCATGGTGACGACCGAAACCTTCGCGTCCAAGGTTTTTGGCGCGTGCGTCGTTGTTTGCGCGGTAAACCTCGAGGGTATCGCCGCTCTTGCCTGAGCCAAGCGCAGGAATCAGCGAGCTGAATTCCCGCCCGATAAGCTCAGCCTCAGTGTAGCCAAACATGCGCTCAGTCGCGGGATTGACGATCTCGATGTGCCCGCTGACGGCGTCTATGGTCACAATGCCATCCACCGCCGTATTGAGAATGGTCTGAACCAGTGCGTTGCTTTCCCGCAAAGATTTCTGCGCCGCATATTCGTCGGTGACATCGCGAAACACCAGCACGGCACCCACCACTTGACCGTCGAGATTGCGGATCGGCGCGCAACTATCGGCAATCGCACACTCGCTGCCGTTTCTAGCAATCAATATCGTGTGATTGGCGAGACCTTGAACATTGCCTTCGGCCAGCGTTTGCGCAACCGGCACTTTGCAAGGTTCGCGGGTTTCCTGATTGATAATGCGAAAAATATCATTGACCGATTTGCCATGGGCCTCGGCAATGGTCCAGCCGGTGAGCCGTTCTGCGAGCGGGTTTAATAGCGTGACATGACCGTCGCTGTCGGTCGCAATCACGGCGTCGCCGATCGAATTCAGGGTAACGGCGAGTTTTTCCAGGTTCTCCTGCAAGGCGCCATTGGCCAGACGGAGCTTTTTATTGGTCAAGTCCTGCGCATCGAGCAAGTTTTGCGTTTCGACATAAACCTGATCTTTTATCTGGTGTTTCGAATTTCGGAAAATCAGGATCGCGAACAGGGCTGTAGAGACCAAGGTCAACATGCATGCAACGACAATGATGATAAACAATGCACGCATGTTCGATTGAAAGTCGGCGTTGTGCTGCGCGCGCGCCGTTTCCTCGAGCTGCACAAAACCTTTCATTTCGGCACGAATCGAATCCATCAGGCGCTTGCCTTCGCCGCTCTTTATGGCGGCTACCATGGCAGGCTTTTCCTGTCGGCGGCCCAGTTCGATGATCCTCGCCGTCTCTGTCATCTTGGCGGTCATTAATGGGGCCATCGCATCCAGTCGTTGCTGGGCGGCAACGATCGTCGTCCGTGCGCGCAGGTCCTGCAAATGGCCTGCGACCTTGTCTTTGACCGCCAGATAAGGCTCCAGAAAGGCCTCGTCACCGGTCACCGCGAAACCGCGCACACCGGTCTCGGCATCGAGCATCTCAGACAACCAGTCGTCGGCGAGGTTTAGAACATCGCCGGAGTGTTTGCGCTCGGCGGCAGCGGTCTCGATTTGTCGGAAGGCCCAAAAGGAGATTGCCAAGACCACCATTGCCAATAGCGCGGCAACGGCAATGGCCGCGCCGGTTTTTTGCGTGGCTCTCACGGAAGTGTGTCCATTGTTGTCTTGCCGCAACGCGGCGACCGGCGAAGCGGCGTGGACATCTGACCGTGGACAGGCATCTTCATTGACACATCCTTTGCGCAACTACGGCAGCGAATTGAGAGGCGAATTGCAATCAGACATCGCAAAAAGTTTGCCCCGCCGATGCGCAAGGCATTCATGTCCCGACAGAATCCTCCAAGGCGCTGTCTGCGACCATCTTAGAGTTTGGCCCGCACGAAACTGTGCGGTATCGCACATAACCGGGGGATTTTGCGACCGCCGCAACGCCGTCAGCATCAGCCTACGGAGGGTTGCGTCATAGGAGAAATCGGGATTGCGTCGGCATGCGACTACAAGCAAATTCGCAATAGTCCTACAAGGGTGTAAGCGCTGACCGATGAACGTTTTCGGCCTAGCGGCGTAATGTTTGATGGTTGGAAACTTCTGGATATCAAGACGCGGCATCGCAGAGTTTGGAAGCGTTGCGAATTCAGAAGGAGCAATTCACTTGCGCCATTGACACCACTGCAAAACCTTTTTGAGACTACGTCCGTGCCCTCTCCCCACAACCCCAAACAGAATCACCTGCTCGCCGCATTGCCGGACGCGGAATATCAGCGTCTCGCTCCACACCTCGAACTGGTGCCGATGCCACTGGGTGAAGCGTTATATGAATCTGGCGGGCGCATGCAACACGTGTATTTTCCGACCACCTCCATCGTCTCGCTGCTCTATGTCATGGAAGACGGCGCGTCGACAGAAATTGCGGTCGTTGGCAATGAAGGCATTCTGGGCATCGCGCTATTCATGGGTGGCGAAACCACGCCGAGTCGCGGTGTGGTATTGAGTGCAGGCTATGGCTATCGACTGAAAGCGCGTTTGCTGAAAGAGGAATTCAGTCGCGCCGGGCCGTTATTTCATTTGTTGCTGCGCTACACGCAAGCGCTGATCACGCAAATGGCGCAGACCGCCGTCTGCAACCGGCATCATTCTGTGGAGCAGCAACTGTGCCGTTGGTTGTTGCGTAGCCTTGATCGGCTTTCCACGCACGAGATGACGATGACACAGGAATTGATTGCGACCATGCTGGGCGTGCGCCGCGAAGGCATCACCGAAGCCGCCGGCAATTTGCAGCGTGCCGGCCTGATCCGCTATAGCCGCGGCCACATCACGGTGCTGGATCGGATGCGGCTGGAGAATGAATCCTGCGAATGCTATGCGGTAGTAAAAAAGGAATTCAATCGCCTGCTCTCCGATATACCGAAGGGCGAGCCGTATGAATCGACGGCACAGGCGTACGCCTGATTGCGCCGACCCTATTCGCGGCTTTGCGAATCACGAACTAATGTCGCAAATTATCATTACCAGTGTTCCACCGTCGAGTGACGGCTGCGCGCGCCATTGAACCTCGGCCGAAAACGTCGACGCATTCATACGCCGCAGTTGAGTCTGACGGGAATTTTTTGCCGGTTCGCCGCCGATGATTCGATCAAAGTGTTGTTCAAATTCGGAACGCGAACCGGCACCCAGATCGACCGGATCCAGCGTGAGCAATTGTTTGCGGGTGTATCCGAACGTGCGGCATGCGGTGTCGTTCACATCGATAATTTTCATGTCCGTGCGAGAGAAAAGCAGAATGGCATCGCGCATATTGTCGGCGGCGAGCCGAAAACGCTGCGCGTCCAGTTCGGCGCGGGTGCGCTCGGTGACATCGGTGCCCACACCGCGATAGCCGGTAAAGTGCCCTGACGCATCGAAGGTTGGTTCACCACTGACCTGGAGAAAACTGTTCGTCCCGTCGGCATTTGTGTGGCGGTAGGTAAAATCGACGAACGGTCGCCTGAGCGCCACATTTTCGGCAAGCGCAACCCGTTCGGCGTCGTTCGCCATCCCCTCCAATCCCATCCCGCGCATTTCCGGTGCCGCACCGGACACTTCAGTGAATTTGCCGCACTCATCCTGTTGCCAGTACCAATCGGAGGCGAGCTCGATCAGGCTGCGAAAGCGCGCTTCGCTGGCACGCAGCTCGGCGGTTCGACTTTGCACCATCATCTCCAGATCGCGATTGGCGGTTCCCAGTTTTTTGTACAGCAACCGCACTTCAAGAATATTATGGATGCGCGTCTTGAGCTCGACGATATCGAACGGCTTACTGACAAAGTCCATGGCACCCGTCCATAGCGCGCGCAACTTGAGATTCGGCGCGGCGGTAATGGCAAGTACCGAACAATAGCTATCTTTTTCAATGGCCTTGAGTCCCTCCAACACCTCGAATCCATCCATGCCGGGCATCTGCAGATCGAGCAGGATCAGATCAAAATCGTGCTTGCGATGCAGTCCGAAAACTTCCCGCGAATCCATTGTCGAGGCAACGTGGATATAGCCCGCCTGACTCAGCATTCGCTTGAGCAGTAGAACGTTGGATTCTCGATCATCGACGATGAGAATTTTTGCCGCAAGAATATCCGGGGGTGTGACCAACATGTCTTTTTCTCTTTTGCTAATTTGCCCAATAGCGGGTGGGTGAAGACCACACAGTGGATTGATCTTGCACGTCGGGTGGGATGGTGTCGGTTCGGCAACGCACACACGCCGCGTGCCTACAACTCAAATACCGTTCCTTCAATGCCTGGCAACACCGGATAAGCCGGTTTGGTCGCATCGATCGCTTCAGTCAACAGCTTGTCCAGATCGGCATCGGTGTGGTCGGGGTCATGGTGGAAAGGCACGAGTCGTTTCACGCCGGTCAGTGTGCCGAAATCCAGCGTTTGATTGATCGAGCTATGTCCCCAACCGCAGTGGCAGGCGTACTCGGACGCACTGTATTGGCTGTCGTGAATCAGTAAATCCGCGTCGCGCGCCAATGTTCCGCCGGATGTCCATGCGCGCGGCAGCGATGGAAAATGCTGGGCACCCAAGGCCGGTTCATGGTCGGGCAGATAGGTCAGCACCCGACCGCGCGGCGAGACGATGCGATAGCCCAATGTCGGTCCCGGGTGACATACCAGCGCCGAGGACACACGGAATTCGCCGATGTCGGCATCGCTGCGCGGTTCATCGTGAAAGACCAGTTTGCAAGCGAGCTCACTCAAGCGCACCGGGAACAGCGGCGGCGAGAGATAGCGCTTGAGCCGCGCCTGCAAATTGTGCGATACGCTCGGCGGGCCCCAGATATGCACTTCCTTATCAGCGCGATACAGTGGCTCAAAAAACCCCAGGCCCTGAATGTGATCCATGTGCAGGTGGGTCAGCAAAATATCGATGCGGCGAACGGAATCAGGAATGGTTTTGGCGAGACGGCGAATACCGGTACCCGCGTCCAATACCAGCATTGTGCCCTCGCGACCGTAAACCCCGACGCACGAGGTATTACCGCCGTAGCGGGCGGTTTCCGGGCCGGGTGCTGCCAGCGATCCGCGCGTTCCCCACAGCGTGATCCGCATGTCAGATCTCCCAGAAAATCATCAGCGCACCGAGAAACTGGCCACCCACCCCCATCAGCGGCAGCGCAGTGATTTTGACGTGCCGCCACTCGCGATTCCCGCCGCGCATCCACAGCGTGCGTGAATTGGGTTTTCGTTCGGCGAGCGCCATCATCAACGGTCGATCCTCGGTTGCGATGGTGCGACGCGCTTCGTCGGCAACGGCGAACAGCCCGGTCCATTGTTCGACCGGCATCTCGCCGGTTTCATCAAAGTGCTGGCCAAGAATTTCCTCGGCCGATTCATTGTAGTAAATCAGCGTCTCGTCGGTATCGACGATGAGGATGGGCATGGCAAGGCTGTCGGCCAACTGCCGCGCCAAAATAATCTGAATTGGTTTGGGGGATGAAATTTTGTTATCTCGCAATGAAAGAGTCGGATCGGCAGGATTGCGGTTTCGCTGCGCGTCGTCGGTCTGTTACCGCACAGTGGGTGCAACGAATTAATTGCGGAAAAACGCCGAATGTGCCCTACCGCACGGAAGCCGAATGCCGCCGCGCCTATTCTTTGCAGCGCGTCACATCCGTTTTATCGGCGTCATGTATCGATGAAAAAGGGGTATCCGATGGCAAATGCAAAATCACTCACGCGTGCGACCGCGATCAAAACGCCGCAAAAGCGGTCCACCACAGCAAAATTTAATAGCGCCGCCGTCAGCGCGCATGGCGAAGAGCTTAACCGCGTTCCCGGTGCGGCACCGTTGCCAAGCGTTATTCGTGCCGTCATGGCGGCACCGCCACCGACGGGGCAGCCTTTTATGCCGCCGGGGAAAAGCCCGCGCGTGGCGGATCGTCCAAGAGTTGCCCATAAATCGGTCAAGAAGCGTGCCGCATTGAGCGCGACGGCATAAGTACGTTTCCCCAAAATTCTCTTTGGCACAGTTGTGCCTTCACATCAAACCCGTAAGGAAAACAACATGAACCTGAACGTCAGCATCGGCCCACTCATGGCACTTCTCGCCGGCATTCTCATTCTCATCATGCCAAGGCTGCTCAACTACATCGTCGCTTTTTACCTGATCATCGTTGGCCTGCTGGGGCTGTTCGGCACGGGCGGTTTACATATGCGTTGAGCGGCGCGCGCATCGAATTTCGCATCGGGCCAGAAACCGATTGCACCTTTGTTCGCCAACGCACAGACCGTGAACCGATCGGCGGATAGTCTTGATCCTGACGCGACGTGCGTGTCGAAATGACCGCATCGCATCACTTGATTTCCCTTTTTAATTGGAGAGTACGACTATGAATACGTTTAAACGCATTTCCGCTTTTGTTGCTGCAGTCACCATGATGTTCATGCTGGGTTGTGCATCGACCTCGAAGCATGAAGGTACCGGCGAATATATCGACGACACCGTTATCACCGCCAAAGTCAAAGCGCGCATCCTGGATGAGCCGGGCTTGAAGTCGGCTGAAATCAATGTCGAGACCTTCAAGGGTGTTGTGCAAATGAGCGGCTTCGTGAGTTCACAATCCGACATCAATCGTGCGGCCGAATTGGCACGCGGCGTGCGTGGCGTGATGTCCGTGAAAAACGACATGCGCTTGAAGTAACGCTCAGGTCATTCATGAGCGGAACATCAACCCCGGCAGGCGCAGGTGTGCCGCGTCCCGGGGGCGGCATCATCCGGCATGCGCTGCCCACATTGCCCTATGATGCGGCGGCGTTGGAGCCGCATATTGATTTGCGCACGATGCAGCTCCACCACGGCAAGCACCATGCCGCCTACGTGAAAAAGCTGAATGAAGCGCTGAAAGAAACACCGGAATTTCAGCAAAAAACCGCGTTGTGGCTGTTGCTGAATCTTGGCAAGTTGCCCGAAAAAATTCGCGATGCGGTGCATCACAACGCGGGCGGGCACGTCAATCACAGTCTATTCTGGCGCGCCATGTCGCCCTCATCTGCATCGGGAGGTGGCAAACCGTCGGGCGCCCTCGCCGACGCCATCACGCACGATTTCGGTTCACTCGATGCCTTCAAGGAAAAATTCGACAAGGCCGGTGCGGCGTTGTTTGGCTCAGGCTGGGTGTGGCTCGTGCGCGCGCAAAAAGATGGGGGGCGGCTCGAAATCATCACGACGAGTGGTCATGACCATCCGTTGATGCAGGGCTGTTTTCCGCTGCTGCTAAATGACGTATGGGAACACGCGTATTACCTGAAACATGAAAACCGTCGACCGGACTATTTAAGCGGCTGGTGGTCGGTGGTGAACTGGCAAGAGGTTGCGCGCCGCTTTGCCATTTCCGACCACACCGCCGAAGAACGCTGGGAAGGGGAGGGCGGTGCATCGGCACCCGTCGCCGCCAACAGCGTGCCCGCATAAGTTTGCTCGCGAGTAAAAATTGCATGGCCGTCCGCAACCTCGACGACCCTCGCCTTCAGAACCCGTCGTTCCCGAAGGGGCGGGAACGACGAATCTTGAGCTTTTTTTTTCGCCCAAAATCCTGACCATTGAGTAGAGGGGTGCGCGCCGTGCGTGCGATTCTGATCCAGTCTCTCAACGCGTGGATCGATCATCGCGCCAGCAGCAAAGGTGCCGCGCTGGCGTTCTACACATTGTTTTCGATGACGCCGATCTTGATATTGGCGATCGCCGGTGCCGGTTATTTTTTCGGTGCCGAGGCCGCCCAAGGCGAAATCATCGCGCAAGTCGAAGGCCTCGTTGGCCGCAACGGCGCGCAAGCGATTCAGGCGCTGCTGGCCGGTGCGCGCGATCCCGCCTCCGGTCTTTCGGCGACCATGATTGCGAGCGTCATATTGCTGGTGGCCGCGACCAGCGTGTTCGTCGAACTGAAGGGCAGTCTCGATGAAATCTGGGGGGTCGAGCCCCCCAAAGGTCTCGCGATCATTACTTTTTTGCGCACCCAGCTCCATGCTTTCGGCCTGGTGCTGGTGCTGGCTTTTCTGCTGCTGGTCTCGCTCGTGTTTAGCGCTGGCCTCGCAGTGCTGGAGCGCTATGCAGGTGGATTCTGGAGTAGCTCATACGGATTGCTTACGGCAATTTCCTCATTGATTTCGTTTGGCGTCATCGCCGGCCTGTTCGCGGTGATCTACCGGGCATTGCCGAATGCGCCGCTGTCCTGGCGCGATGTCTGGATCGGTGCCGCCTTCACGGCAGGCTTGTTCACGTTTGGAAAATATGTAATCGGACTTTATCTCGGCAACAGTGGTGTCGCCTCCAGCTTCGGTGCCGCCGGGTCGCTCATCGCGCTGTTGCTTTGGGTTCATTACTCGGCACAGATATTTTTTTTCGGTGCCGAATTTACCAAGCAGTACGCGCTCGCGTTTGGCAGCCTTCGGCACCAGGCGGCAAATTTTGTGTCTTCACGCATTTCGCGAGGCAATCAATCCGATTGACCAGTCAAAAAACCAGTGAAGCGCTGCGCCAGGCGCAATGATGATTTAAGTCGACGCCGCGCATGGTTCCGACGAGGCGAATGATTTGGTGCATGCAGCGTATTGCACCCTTCCCAGCCGACGTGTGCGGAAATTTTTTTCAGCGTCATTGCGTGCCTGCTATCCATTGATAAACACAGTCGGCAAACTTACATCACTCGCAGTCGTCAGGCACCTCGACAGCACGTTTCTCTGGATGTCTGGCCGAGGTACACGACGTCATCGGTGCCTGCCTACATTTGAAGGCGACAACGTCCTACACGCATTTCGGCCCCATCCGATCAATTTTTTCAACCAAATTGCCTAAGGTGATGAGGTTGGGCATTCACCGGCAACGGCGGCTTGAACGATGCCATTCGGTCACCGAGGGCGCTCCAGGCCGGTGCCAAGAATCAAGGTTCGCGACATTTGTCGCGGACAAATATTGAGCGCGCAGATTTGCGCGGCAACCCATTACAGAGGATTAACCATGAACCTGAAATTCAAACTCGCCGTTGGTGCGGCGGCAGTTTTGTGCGCCACCCAGGCGGCAGCACAGATTACTTTCTACGAACACGATGGTTACCGAGGACGAGCCTTTACGACCGACAATCAGGTGGCAAATTTCGCGCGCACTGGCTTCAACGATCTCGCCTCGTCGGTCGTCGTGGATCGTGGTCGCTGGGAAGTCTGCACCGACGCACGCTTCGAGGGCAAGTGTGTCGTGTTGCGCCGAGGCAACTACGAATCGCTGCGCGGTTTGGGATTGAACGACCGGATTTCTTCGGTGCGCCCGGTCAATCAAGATGGGCGCTACAACAATGAAGCACCCGAGCCCGCCCCCATTGCCAGTTATGACTATCGTCGTCGCCCCAATGAGAACGTTTATGACGCGCGCGTCACGTCCGTTCGTGCAGTCGTCGGCGCGCCCGAGCAGCGCTGCTGGATTGAACGTGAACAAGTCACTGAGGGCAATCGCGGTGACCGCAATGTCGGTGGTGGCGTCGTCGGTGCCATTATCGGCGGCGTACTCGGCCATCAGGTCGGTGGTGGTCGCGGAAAAGATGCCGCGACGGCCGGTGGCGCGATCGCCGGTGCGTTGATCGGCAGCAACCAGGGTCGGGGTGACGCTGTCACTTACGACAAAGACGTACAACGTTGCAAAACGGTTGCCAGCGGCGCGCCCGCCTATTGGGATGTGACGTACGACGACTACTATGGCCGCGAACATCGCGTCCAGATGAGTTCTGCACCGGGCAGCACGATTGCGGTCAATCGCAATGGCGAGCCGCGCCAGTAAAGCGTCATCTGCAGAGTCGGCACTTAGTTCCGACTCCCGCGTTCCGTTTCCAGACTGAAAGCATTTCGGGTCACATGTCGGGATGTAGACAAGGCCGTGTACGGCCAATCCTGTGCCCCGGCAACAAGCACTTCTCGCAAACGGGTTTAGATTTTTTTGACCGCGCGCATTTTGAATTACGCATCCGAAAAGAGGAAACAAATGACCATTTTCAAACCATCTTCAAACAGCCTGTCGTGGTTCGCGGCACTGCTATTCAGCGCCTTGGCCGCGGGCTGTGGCGGCGGCGGTGAAGGCCGCTCGCCCATTCTGGGGACCGGTGGCATCGCCGTACTGGTGCCGACGGTCACGGCTGTTGCTCCCGTCAACAATGCCACCGGAGTTCCCATCAACACCGTAGTGGTCGCCGCTTTCAGTACCGACATGGCCGCGGCTTCGATCACCACTTCATCCTTTACGCTGGCGTGTCCGACGGCCGCCATCGCAGGGAGTGTCACCTATTCGAGCGCAAATCGCTCGGCGACATTTACGCCGAGCGCGGCGCTGCCGGCGGGTGTGACGTGTACTGCCACCATCACCACCGGCGTCATGGACACACAAGGTGTTCCGTTGGGCAACAATTTTGTCTGGACGTTCAAGACCGCGCTGATCGCTGACATCACGCGTCCTGGCGTGGTATTCACGGTGCCAGCAACCACAACGCCGGGCACGACGCCGGGTGTGGCCACTAATACTGCCATCTCTGCCGTCTTCACCGAAGATATTTCCCCGGCGACTGTTTCAGCGACCAGCTTTTTGGTGACCTGCCCCGCACCGTGCGTGGTGCCTAACGGCAGCGTGAGTTATGTGGTCGGTAGCCGAACGGCAATGTTTACGCCGACGGCACCGCTGGCGGCGGGTACCAACTACACCGTCACGATCACCACTGCAGTCACCGATCTCGCCGGCAATGCGCTTGCAGGTAATCAGGCACCGTTACCGGGTGCCAGCAATTATGTGTGGACGTTTCTGACCAGCGGCCCGATCGCGCCAGCCAATATCTCGGTGCTTTCGACCAATCCCGCCGCCAATGCATCGAATGTCTGTACCAACGCAACCATTAATGCGACATTCAGTGTGCCGTCGGGATTGCGCCTCGATCCCGCCACCGTCAACAGTGCCACGTTTACCGTCAAAGGCCCACCACCGGTGCCAATTGCCGTGACGGCCGCATCCGTCGTGGTCGATGCCGCATCGGGCCGGATTGCCACCTTTACGCCACTGACTGCGCTCACTGCCGGCACGACGTATACCGCCACCCTCAAGGGCGGTGCCAGTGGAGTGAAAGATCTGGCAGTACCCGGTAACGTGCTGGCCAATGATTTCGTCTGGACCTTCACCGCCAATGGCACCTGTCAACCACCGGTTGGTCAGGGCCCGGTCAGCCTTGGCTCTGCTTCGTCATTTGGTACGTTTGGCGGCACCGCAGGCGTCACCAATCAGGGCTTGCTGACCATTATCAATGGCGACATCGGCACCACGGCCGTTTCAACCGCGGTCACCGGCTTTCACGACGCCAGCCCCGGTTGCACCTATACCGAAACGCCACTCAACGTCGGCACCGTCAACGGCAAAATCTACACGGCGGCACCACCGCCGACACCGGCCTGTCCGTCTGAAGGCAATGCGACTACATCCGCCATCGCCACGCTCGCCCGTGGTGACGCACTCGCGGCCTACAACGCGCTGGTGGCGCAACCGGGCGGCCCGGATCCGGGTGCCGGTAATCTTGGCAGCCTGACACTGGCACCGGGCACCTACACTGCATCGTCAGGTTCATTCATGATTCGCGGTGGAAATCTCACGCTCGACGCCCAAGGCAACGCGAACGCGGTGTGGGTTTTCCAGATGGCCACCACGCTCACCGTCGGCGGCCCCGGCGCGGCATTCCCGCAAAGCATCATCCTTGCCAATGGTGCGCAGGCGAAGAATGTTTTCTGGCAGGTCGGTAGTGCGGCCACCATCAATGCGGGCGGCGGCGGCACCATGGTCGGCACCATCATTTCCCAGGCGGGTGTTGCCATCTCAACCGCTGGCAATGTCGCGATTGTGACCTTGAATGGCCGGGCGCTCTCACTCGGTGCGTCGGTGACGATGGTCAACACCGTCATCAATGTGCCTGCTCAGTGACACCCTTAAAGAATCCCGGAGAAAAACATGAAACGAGTTAGCGCCGAAGGAACAATTAAGCTGATGGCCATCGCGGTTTTGGCCGCCATCACAAGTCCGCTCGCGATGGCGGACGTATCGGACTGGTATTTCGGTATCAACGCCGGCCAGTCGAGGGCAAAAATCGATGACGCGAGAATTATCAGCGGTCTCTTGGCAGGGCGTTTTGCCACCACCTCGATTCGTGACGACGACCGCGACACCGGATACAAGATTTTTGGCGGCTACCAGATCAATCGCAATTTCGCCTTCGAGGCAGGTTATTTCGACATGGGTAAATTCGGCTACATCGCGAATACCGTGCCATTGGGATCGCTGACTGGCGAAATCAAGATTCGAGGACTGAGTCTGGATCTGGTGGGCACACTGCCGCTGGGTGAAAAATTCTCCATGTTTGGTCGCGTGGGATTGAGTCATGCGGAAGCGCGCGACACCTTTACCGGCACCGGCCTGGTACACGTGGTGAAGCCTTACGTCACCAAGCGCGATGATGGCGTCAAGTACGGCGTCGGCATGCAGTATGCGTTTAATGAATCGTGGGCGATGCGCGTGGAAGCCGAACGCCACCGTGTCAATGATGGCGTGGGCAATCGAGGTGATATCGATCTGGTGTCTGCCGGTCTGATCTATCGATTCGGTCGGAAAGCCCCAGCACGCGTTGCATACGTGGCGGCACCGATGCCGGTGGTGGCGGAAGTCACTCGTACGGTGGCACCTGAACCGGTACCTGTCATCCCCGCACGCAGCGCAGCGCCCACCGTTGCGGAACCGCCGCCCTCACCCCAGCCACGTCGCGTGACATTCTCAGCCGATTCGCTGTTTGACTTCGACAAGGCGACCATCAAACCCGCCGGAAAAATGTCGCTGGACAAATTCGCGGCGGATTTGCGCGGAACCCAATATGACGTTATTTCGGTTATGGGTCATACCGACCGAATCGGCTCATCCAAATACAATCAGGCGCTGTCTCAGCGTCGCGCCGAGGCGGTCAAATCGTATCTGGTCGATCCCGCCGGCATTGCCTCCGCGAAAATTGCCGTGAGAGGCGAAGGCGAAGCCCGACCGGTGACAAAAACGGAAGATTGCCGGGGCCGCAAAGCGACCGCAACACTGATTGCCTGTCTGCAACCGGATCGCCGTGTAGATGTCGAAGTGACCGGGACGAAGTAGTCGCCCAAGTCGCGATACCCAGTCAAGCTTGAAGAATCGGGGGATCTCGTCATGACGAGATCCCCCGATTTCCTTTCGCTATATCGATCGTGAGCTCGTGCCCGCAAATGACTACAAGCGGATTCGCAATTGTCCTACACGCGTGTAGGCGCTATCCGATCAACAGATCAGATGGAGGCGCGTAGAGTTTGATGGTTGGCGCGTTTGCACCATTGGGTGCCATCCACCGAGACCCGGCACTCGCAATCTCTTGTTTCATCACTTACCAGGAAAGTCTCCAAATGAAAAATTTCAAATTTAGCTCCACCATTCCCGCCATGATTCTGGCCGCAGTCCTGGCCACCGCAATGGGCTGCGCCTCGACCTCAACACACGAAAGCACCGGCCAGTATGTTGATGACACCGTGATCACTACGCGCGTCAAAGCGGTAATTCTTGACGAACCCGGCTTGAAGTCCGCTGAGATCAACGTCGAAACGTTTAAAGGCGTCGTTCAATTGAGCGGCTTTGTGAGTTCACAAGCTAGTATCAATCGCGCGGTTGAAGTTGCGCGTGCGGTCAAAGGCGTGACATCGGTCAAGAACGACATGCGCGTCAAGGGCTAAGCGCTTTTTCCAACATTTACTGGAGCTACAAACATGCTTGAAACCGTCGCAATCATCTTGATTATTCTCTGGGCGCTTGGACTCATGACGTCGTATGCAATGGGCGGCCTGATTCACATTTTGCTGGTCGTCGCGATCATCGTAATTCTGGTTCGCGTGATCCAGGGCAGGCGCTTGTGATCGTTTGAAGTATGGCGCGCAGCGCACAAACGGGCGGATGCGATTCACACTGATGGAAACGCGCACCAATATTGCTTCCCCCTTTGAAAAAGGGGGATTGAGGGGGATTTTCGATGGTCGCTCAATGCACGCCAGCAAGTTTCCGGCACCGTAAATCCCTCCCAACCTCCCTTTAAAAAGGGAGGAGCCAAACCCCACATCAGTTTGACTCGCAACATAAACGGTCGGGCGAGGCAATGCTACCCGCCCGTTTGTGCGTGGCACGTCGCTATGACACAATCCAACAAGGACGAATAGACAATGAACGGAATAAAAATGTTGGCGATCGCGCTGATCGTCGGTGGCGCGCTTTCACTGATGTACGGTGGATTCTCATACACCAAGGAAACGCACCAGGCCAAGCTTGGCCCGATGGTACTGTCGGTCGCAGAAAAAGAGACCGTCAATATTCCTGTCTGGCTTGGTGTTGGCGCCATCGCAGCGGGGCTGGTTCTATTGTTTGTCCGCAAGTAAGGTTGTCGGTCGGCGCTTCGCGCCACCAGGTCATTGCTCGCGTTCGCTCGATTACTCGTCAAACCTGCCGAATTTCCTGCACGGGAACGCCAAAATCGGTTCATCATAGTCAGCGTTTGTCCTACGCTGTTGACCACGCGATGCGGCCATACTACCTTTGCACCAAGTCATAGTGGAGTTGTGTTTTCAATGATCGATAAAACGCGAGTCATGATTGCGGACGACCATGCGCTGTTCCGCGCGGGTCTGCGCAATCTGCTTGAAGAATCCGGCGAGTTTGAAGTCGTCGCCGAGGCCGGCAACGGCGAAGACGCGCTGAAGGCAGTGCGCGAGCTGGACATTCATGTGACGCTGCTGGATCTGTCGATGCCCAAACAAAGCGGGATCGATGTGCTGAAACGCATGAAATCACTACGTCCGGAGATGGCGGTGTTGATACTGTCGATGTATCCCGAGGAACAGTACGCGGTCAACATGTTACGGGCAGGTGCATCGGGTTATCTGACCAAGGAATCAGCACCCGAAAAAGTGGTGTTGGCCTTGCGCACGGTGCGCAAAGGTCGAAAATATATCAGCAGCGAAGTCGCCGAGTTGCTTGCCGAGACGCCCGACGCCTCGACCGCGCCGCTGCACGGCACGCTCTCGCAGCGCGAGTTCCAAATTTTTTGCAAGCTGGCTGCAGGCCAGAGTGTTTCAGAAGTAGGCGCCGAACTTTTCCTGAGTGTGAAAACCATCAGCACGTATCGCACGCGCGTATTGGAAAAAATGGGCATGCATAGCAACGCCGATCTGACGTATTACGCGATAAAGAACGGCATCATCCAGTAGGCATGAATGAATTTCCAATCAATCAATACGCAGTCGCGCGGCGAACCGTCGCCAGCAACGATTTTGCAAAGTTTTGACCACTTCGGTGGTATCGGCGTTCGCGCTCCGTTGCGCGTGTTCCTCGTCGAAGACTCGCCCGAAGTCAGGGATCTGCTGCTCGATTACCTGCATGTGGCCAACGAGGTCGAGATTGTCGGTTACGCGGATACCGAAGATGAGGCCGTCGCGGCCGTCATCGCAGATCCTGTCGATGCCGTGATCGTCGATCTTAAACTTCGGGTCGGCAACGGCATGGCGGTACTGCAGCGGCTGCGTGCGGCCAAGCAGACTCCCGCGCCAACATTGATCGTGTTCACCAACCACCCACTGCCGGCAATTCGCGAGCGCGCGATGAAATCTGGCGCCAACTATTTTTTCGACAAATCCATCGACTACGATAAGGTCCGCTCCACACTGCAAGCCTTGCACGCCAACTGAGTTGAGCGGCACGCGCCATCGAAACCCCGCCGAGGCGGGTTTTTTTTTCGAGTTTCGTTCTGCGTTGTCAATATCGGCGTCCCGCCTACAAGGCAGAGGTCAACTGTCCGATGCGCATTGCAATGCGAGCCGCGCACACTGAATTCATTGCAAGGCCGCGCAAATCAAAAAAATTGAAACGCTGCGGTCGTTTGTATCCCCTTCAGGAGCCTCGCCATGCTGTACTACGCCGCCGTCTTTTTCATCATTGCCATTGTCGCTGGCCTATTGGGTTTTGGCGGTATTGCGGCGGGAGCATCCAGCATCGCGCAAGTCCTGTTCTTCATTTTTCTCGTTCTCTTTCTCGTCAGTCTGGTTGCGGGGCTGTTGAAACGCAAGAGCTGATTTTTCAATCCAACCACGGAGTCACACGCAATGAATATGAACCCAACGAAAGCGACCTCAAACGGTGCCGAAGGCCTCGAACGCATGACAGAGAAAGCGCATAGTCTGGTCGAATCAAAAGATCAGGTCGTGAGCGACTTCAAGTCCTTGTTGTCGGAGGGCGAAGCCATGTTTAAAAATGCTGCCGGCGGTGGCAATGATGCGCTGGTGGCCGCACGCGACCAATTCAAAGAGCAGCTCGCGACCGCCAAGGCGCGCTACTCCGAGCTCGAAGAAGCCACAGTGCGCCAGGCAAAGCGCGCCGCGACGGCCGCTGATCAATACGTGCACGTCAATCCATGGAGCTCGATTGCGGTCGCCGGCGGTATTGGATTGCTCGCGGGACTACTTATCAACCTGCGCCGCGAAGGCTGAACGTGGGGCCGGATATTTCCGGTAAGGAAAATGCGAACGTCAACGTAACGGACGGGCTGGTGACGCACGTCCGTCAACTGGGTGCATCGATTCTGGGTCATGTGGCGATGCGCTTTGAGTTGTTGTCGATCGAAGTTCAGGAAGAAAAAGCACGGCTGGTGAAATTGGCGATCAGTGTGGCTTTCGCCGTGCTGTTGCTGATCACCAGTGTGGTGTTGATCGCGATGGCAGTTCTAGTGATTTATTGGGATACCGCCTACCGCGTGCCGGCGGCGCTATCGATTGCCGGCGCTTTTAGTTTGCTGACGGTAGGCTGCGGTCTCTATGTGAGCGGTCAGCTTCGGCAATCGTCAGCCCTGTTTGTCACCAGTGCCGCCGAGCTGCGGCTCGACGGCCAGGCGCTCGATCCCAGACGGATGCCGACGTGACCGGGGTTGCCGTCCGCCCGTCGGTGCCACTGGTTTCACTCGCAATGCGTCGCGCCGCGGTGCTCGCGCGTATTCACATTGCGCGCGAAGAATCGGCGTCAATTAGCGTTCGGTTGGCGGCGGATCTGGACGCCGTCGAGAAGACCCGCCGCTCGATGGTGGTAGGATTGCAAGTGTTGAAAGCGTCCGTCGTGGCAGCAGGTGTGGTCTGGAGTTTCAATGCGGCGACAAAAGTTAAGGGGGCGCGCCGCGTGTTCACGATCATTCTGAGTTTGCTGTCAACCGTTCGAGCCCTGCGAAAATTGCAGGTATTGGGCAAGCCAGGGGTTTTACCCACACATAGCGCACACGTTGCGCAATCACACGGATAAGAGGATGAAGAAAGAACGGGCAGGAAATGTTTCAGCAAAGCGCTCTTCCACGTTGAGCGCCACCGCAACGCTTCGGGCACACGCGCGACGCAAGATCGAAAAGGGCGCTGTCACGGAAGGCTACACTGCCGATCGTACCAAAGTGGTGAAGATGCTGAACGACGCACTGGCCACCGAAATCGTCTGCATGCTGCGCTATAAACGCCACTATTTCATGGCCAAAGGCGTTCATGCGGAGGCGGTTGCCGCCGAATTTCTGGAACACGCGAACCAGGAAGTCGAACACGCCGACGCAATTGCGAAACGCATTGTGCAACTCGGCGGCGAACCCGATTTTTCACCCGATACCCTCGTCAAACGTAGCCACGCCGAATATGTTCCCGGCAAATCGCTGATGGATATGGTCAAGGAAGACCTGATCGCCGAACGCATTGCCATCGATAGCTACAAGGAAATGATCACCGCCATCGGCGACGACGATTCGACCACACGCAGAATGATTGAATGGATTCTCGCGGTGGAAGAAGAACATGCCGATGATTTGGCTGGATTGTTAGATGCCGGGCATTGATCAGGCACTTCCGCAAGGTTCCGCACCGAATCAGGTCGTCGATAACGTCGTTGTCGCACTCGGCAAACCGATAGAGGCTGCGGAGCCCGCAGTCATTGTGGATGGTGCGCCGGCAACATCTATTGTTCCGGTGCGCCCGCGCGCGCGCGGAGCGCTTCCGGTCGTCGGATTGTTCGTTATGGCGTTGATCGCGTCGCTGTATTTTGCGTCGGCGATCCTGATGCCGCTACTTTTCGGCATGGTGTTGGCAGTGATGCTGGCGCCGGCTGTCGAGCGCCTGTCGCGATTGCACATTCCCGAACCGATAGGCGCCGCAATCGTGATGCTCGGCATGGTGGGGTTGATGGTGCTGGGCGTGGAATTGCTGGTATTGCCTGCGCGCGATGTACTGTCGGAATTGCCCGAACAGGTGCAGGCGCTACTCGCGCACTTACTAGATTGGATTAGAAGTTTTCGCCTTGGCAACTGGCTGTCGCCGCGCAAGAGTGCGGAATTGACCGATCAGGCCACGGCCAAGGGCCTATTGCTCACCGGTGATTTCCTGAAAGCGGCGCCGACATTTATCATTTCAGCGATTAGCGCCGGGCTACTGGCATTTTTCCTGTTGTCGTCGGGCGACCTGTTTCTCACCAAACTGGTGCGGGTGCTGCCGACCATTCGCGATAAAGTGCGCGCCGTCAAAGTGGTGCGCACTGTGCAGCATGAGGTGGCGATTTACTTTGCCAGTGTCGCCATGATCAACGCGGTGCTGGGTGTCGGCGTCACGCTGCTGACGTGGGCGTTTGGCTTACCGATGCCGTGGTTCTGGGGCGCGCTGGTAGCGATGCTGAATTTCATTCCCTATTTCGGTGCCAGTGTCAGTGCCGTATTTTTGTTGTTGGCGGGCATGGCGTTTACCGACTCGTTTGGGCAGGCAGTGTTGCTGGTGATGAGTTTCGTTGCCATCACCTTCATTGAGGGCCAGTTGATCAATCCGGTGCTGGTGGGCAAGCGTCTGGAACTCAATCACACGCTGGTGTTCGTCTCCTTGCTGTTCTGGGGATGGTTGTGGGGTGTTGGCGGTATGCTGCTTGCCGTGCCGTTGCTGATCATCATCAAGAAATTTGCCGACCATACGCCGGGCTGGGAAGCCGTTGCCGAGTTTCTGGCGCGACGATGAACGCATTCGCCAATCTCAGCCGCTGGCGATCGCTTGCCGCGTGGATGGCATTGTGCGTGATGGTCGGCGTTATTACGGGTCTGTTGTTCAAGCCCGATGGCTGGTATTTTGCCCTGGAACAGCCGGTCTTCAATCCACCGTCATGGTTGTTCGCACCGGTGTGGACACTTCTCTATACCGTGATGGGTGTGGCGGCATGGCGCGTTTGGTGTTTGCCGGATTCGCCGGCGCGAACCAAAGCGTTATGGCGATTCGCGGTGCAACTTCTGTTGAATGCGGCGTGGACGCCGGTCTTCTTCGGCCTGCATTCCATCGGCGGCGCACTGGCGATCATTGTTTTGATGGCGTTGGCGATTGTGGTCACGATCCAGCATTTTCATCCCCTCGACAAGATTGCTGCGTGGCTGCTGGCACCGTACCTCGCATGGGTTGTGTTTGCCACAGCATTGAATGCGTCGCTGTTTGCGCTCAATGGTAAATTCTGATCTGGAAAATCGGAAGTATGGCGCGTTGAGCGCGGAGATCTCCGCGGGCCAAGGATCGTGAAAATTTCCTGTTCGGCCTGAAAGGCGCGCCGGCTCTTGTGCTTGGCGATACGTATTGAAACGCCGAACTCTTCGTGCCGGTCGTGTCAAATTAAACCTTGACCTCAAAGAACGGGAAAACCCATGAACGAACAAGACCAGAAATCCATCATCACCATCGCCTTGCTCGCGGCATTCGCCGATGGCGACAACAACGATCGCGAGCGTGCCGAGGTCAAGGGCATCGCCGATTGGCTTTCGCAATCCGGCGATATGAACATCGCCGCGATTTATCAGGATGTATTGATGAAGCGCGCCTCGCTCGA
>JAYTUX010000086.1:0-2450 GCA_043744315.1 Betaproteobacteria bacterium
ATGAAGATGGCTTTCTCACGCTGCTGGATCGGAGCAAGGATTTGATTATTTCCGGCGGCTCAAATATTTATCCGCGCGAGATCGAAGAAGTATTGCTGCAGCATCCCGCAGTCGCTGAGGCATCGGTAATTGGCAGGGCAGATGCGGAATGGGGCGAGACCGTGGTCGCATTTGTGGTGTTGCGCGCGGATGCGGCGGCAGACAGCGCTGAACTGGATCGATACTGCCTTGAATTTGTTGCGCGATTCAAGCGGCCCAAGGAATACCGGTTCATTGATGTATTGCCGAAGAACAATTACGGCAAGGTGTTAAAGACGGCGTTGCGTGAGATGCTGGGCTGAAATTTATAGAAATCAGCTGCGATGTATCTTGCTTAAGCGTAAATAGATGGTTATAGGTAATGACGTAGGTTGGCGCTGAGCTTGCGAAGCCCAACGCTTTATCGTCGTACCTGTTGGGCTTCACGTTGTTCAGCACCAACCTACTTTACGGCTATTTTGTATCGTGTTTCGGCTTATGTAAGTGCCATTCGGGAGAGGGTAAATTCCTGAAGAAACTGCAACATCAAATTACCGGATCTATTGGAACCCCCATGTTCGCAAATTTCACAACGAAAAAACTACGCGCCAACGGCGTCGAAATCAACACCCTGATCGGCGGTAGCGGCCCGCCGCTACTGCTGCTTCACGGCTATCCGCAATCGCACCTGATCTGGCATCGCGTTGCCCCTGAACTCGCGAAACAATACACCGTGGTCGCAACCGATCTGCGTGGCTATGGCGCAAGTGAAAAACCGGTCGGTCTGGCGGATCATTCCAACTACAGCAAACGCGAGATGGCAAAGGACCAAGTCGAGGTCATGCGCCAACTTGGGTTCGATTCGTTTTATCTTTGCGGCCATGATCGCGGCGCGCGCGTTTCACATCGCCTCGCGGTCGATCACCCGAATGTGGTTAAACGAATGATGCTACTCGATATTTCGCCCACACTCGCGATGTACGAACAGACCACGATGGATTTCGCGCGTTCGTACTGGTGGTGGTTTTTTCTCATTCAGCCGACGCCATTTCCGGAAGCCATGATCGCGGGCGCACCGGAAACTTATTTACGAAAAAAGATTGGCTGGGGGCACGCCGGCATGTCCGCGTTTACGCCTGAAACCTACGCCGCCTATCTCGCGCACGTGAGTGACCCCGCCACCATGCACGCAATGTGCGAGGATTATCGTGCCGCAGCGTCGATCGACCTGGAACATGACCGCGCGGATCGCGAGGCCGGCAAAAAGGTAGCGTGCACCGTGAATGTGCTGTGGGGCGAGCACGGCGTGGTACATCGATGCTTCAAACCGATTGAAGATTGGCAGCGCGTGGCGAGCGATGTACGCGGACGTACATTGCCTTCTGGGCATTACATCCCGGAGGAGGTACCGGAAGCGCTATTGCAGGAGATGATTCAGTTTTTTTGTTGACCTGCAAACGTACCACCATTTGTCCTGTCATTTCGAACCCGGCCTCATCGGGTGAGAAATCTGCTTCATTTCGGCGTGTAGAAAAGCAGGTTTCTCGCGTTGCAAGAAATGACGCATCGTGTTTGCATGCACATGCAGAACGCCATTCGGCGCGCCTCTCCGGGCTGTACGTCACTGCGAGCTACCAAATGGCGACCCGCGCGGTTAGACTCCCCTCTGGCCTTTCACTCCCAACTATTGGGCAAAAAACTGAAGGAGAAATTGCATGAAACCCTGGGTGTCTTATAAGTTCGCTCCAAAAGATGTGTCGGCAGACGAGATATACAAATTTCTCACTGCCCATTGGCACCACCACAATCAATTGAGTTGGAACAAGCTGAACATCTTGTTTATTTTCGAAAGTGCAATCTTGGCCGCGACCTGGCAGTTGGGAGTTAACAGGCCGGGTATGGTTTGCTCTATCTTGATATGGGCAATGCTGACTGTGTATTGCTTGTTGCAGCTTATGTTGCGGGATTGGCAGGTACGCGAATATTGCGCAAAGAAACTTGATAGGGTGCACGAGCCCTTGAAAATACGCATGATTCCCGGCCCGACTGGGTCTGCTGTAAGGGGTCAACACCTCCTCAATTACCTTGTGCTTCTGATCGCGGTGATGAATATCACCGTTGCCTGGCTGTCGCAGTGCGGGATTTACGGCAGTAAGTAAACGCGCCCACGATTGTCAGGGCTACAGTATGACTACTGCTCCGCCACCCGCTCCAGATTCAGCTTCAACAACCGCCGCAAAATTTCCTCGTCCGGCATCGCGGCAGTGTAGTCGTCCCAGCCATATGCGCGTGCGACGGCGGCATCGAGCGTGCGATGCAAATCCTCCAGCCATTGCACTTCGCCTTTTTGTTTTAAGTTGTAGAGATTGGTGAGCGTGCGTTCTTTGATGGCTTTGGCGTATTCGGGTTTAGGGACAATGCGGTCGGGGTAG
>JAYTUX010000087.1:0-2447 GCA_043744315.1 Betaproteobacteria bacterium
CCTGCGCGGGGGAGGAGCCAGCTTGGCATTGACACAACTCCACATCATTTGAACAAACTCATATGCAAGCTGATTGCGACCCTCGTCGCCTCCATGCTACTCGCCGCCTGCGCCATCGGCCCCGACTACCAGCGCCCGACACTCGACATTCCCGCCGCCTATAAGGAAACCCGCGACTGGAAAATCGCTGAACCGAAAGACGACCTCATCCGCGGCAAGTGGTGGCAGGTATTCGCCGACAACTCGCTCAACGCACTGGCGAGCGAAATCAATGTCTCGAATCAGAATCTGAAAGCCGCCGAGGCACGCTATCGACAAGCGACATCGCTTGCCCAATCGACGCGTGCCGGATTATTTCCGACCGTATCGGCCAATGCCGGTGCCAGCCGCAGTCGCAGCGCGGCACGCACGGGTGCCAGTGTCACATCGACCGCGCACACACTCGGCGCGAACGCGGCATGGGAAGTCGATCTGTGGGGCCGCGTCCGGCGGCAAGTGGAATCGGGCGATGCCTCTGCCGAGGCGAGTGCGGCCGATCTGGAGGCGGTGCGTTTGTCGCTGCAATCGGAGCTCGCGGTGAGCTACTTTCAATTGCGCGTAAGCGACGAGCAAAAGAAATTATTCGACGACGCCATCGCCGAATATGAAAAATCATTGCAGTTGACCAAGAACCGCTACAACGTCGGCGTGGCCGCAAAATCCGATGTGATTCAAGCCGACGCGCAATTGAAAAGTACACAAGCGCAAGCGATCGATCTGGGCGTGCAGCGCGCACAACTTGAACACGCCATCGCGGTACTGATCGGTAAAGCGCCCGCCGGTTTCACGTTGCCGCCCGACAAATTCACGCTGACGATGCCGAAAATGCCGGCTGGCATGCCTTCCACCTTACTTGAACGCCGCCCCGACATCGCTGCCGCCGAGCGCCGCGTGATGGCCGCCAATGCGCAAATCGGCGTCGCGAAAAGCGCGTGGTTTCCGACGCTGTCGCTGTCCGCCTCGACCAGTTACGCAAGTCCCGTATTTGCGGAATTGCTGAATGCGTCCAACCGCGCCTGGTCGCTCGGCCCGCAATTAGCGTTGACCTTGCTCGATTTCAGCAAACGCGCCGCCGTCACCGATCAAGCGGTCGCATCCTGGGAGCAGACCGTTGCCAACTACCGCCAAACCGTGCTGGAAGGCCTGCAGGAGGTCGAAGACAACCTCGCGGCACTTCGAATCCTCGAACAGGAATCAAAAGTCCAGGAAGGCGCCGTACGTTCAGCGCGCGAATCGGTCGCGCTGACGATCAATCAATACAAGGCGGGCACCGTGAGTTACCTGAGTGTGGTGACGGTGCAGGCATCGCTGCTATCGAACGAGCGCACGGCGGTGAGTTTGTTGGGGCGGCGATTGGCGGCGGCGGTGGGGCTGATTCGGGCGTTGGGGGGTGGGTGGAATGCGGCGGAGCTCACCCCGCAGAAATAGACGTAAATCGTTATTTGGTGAGGATTTCGGAACGAAAATGACTGGAAAGCCGCGCCAGTGCTTGTGTTTCATGGCCCATCATTGCTCCGTGTGATCGCCTAACACCGCCCCGTATAAAACCTTCTCGGGCACACCGCCTCATAGCGGTCATTGCCACCGATCTCAACCTGCTCGCCTTGCGTGACGCGATTGCCGTGCTCATCAAGACGCACGTTCATCGTTGCCTTGCGACCGCAGCGGCAAATTGTTTTCATTTCTTCCAGATCGTCGGCCAGGGTTAACAGTGCCTTTGAGCCCGGAAACGGTTGGCCCAGAAAATCGCTGCGCAGGCCGTAACAAATCACCGGCGTGCCGCGCGTGTGTGCAAGCTCGTGGAGTTGCGTGACTTGCGCCTCGGTCATGAATTGCGCCTCGTCGATCAGGATGCAAGAGGGCAGGGCGCGTTCGCGATAGAGCTCGGCAAAGTTGGTCGCGGGCGTGAACACTTCGGAATTTCGCTCCACACCCAGACGCGAGACGATCTTGCCTTCGCCGAAACGGTCGTCGATGGCCGCGGTAAACAGATTCACGCTCTGGCCGCGCTCTTCGTAGTTGTAGGCAACCTGTTGCAGCGATGTGGATTTGCCCGCGTTCATGGCGGCGAAGCGGAAATAGAGTTTGGCCAACGTGGAAATCCGTTTGCGAAATGCAGGAGGACGACAGTATAACGGCGTATCAAGTTGGAACCCGTCGCAACGCATTGGGTAGACCCGCAATGGGTGACGATGCCGAGGCGCGCAATCATCTACAATTCGACGCTCAACATCAGGAGAAAATAATGCGCGAGTGCTTGTGTTCAATCGTATCGGTGGCCGTCGTATTTTTCGCCGCATCGCAAAGTGCCTTTGCGCAAGACGCTGCGAAATCGCCGGCAAGCGCCGCCGCGCCGGTTGCACGAGTTGTAACGGGCGAAGCCGTCGCGCCACCTCAACCGCTGTTTG
>JAYTUX010000088.1:0-8029 GCA_043744315.1 Betaproteobacteria bacterium
TCAGGCCCGCGCCGTACGCACAATAGGTGCAATGAAATTTCTCGATGAAATTCAAGTATTCAAGGTGATGCCGATCGAGCACGATGTAGTCGCGGCGGCGAACTTTGATAACGCCGTAAATCGGAAAGCACGCCGCCTGATAAAAGCTCACAAACAGGTCGAGCATGATGAGCGGAATGATCATGCCGTAAATGATCGGCCCGGTGAGAAGGTTCTGCGGGCGGTTGGTGACCAGCCAGCGAAAGAAATTCTTCTTCAGTTTGCGATGGGATTGTTTGACGGCCTTTTCAAACTCGATACGCTTGCCCTTTATCTCGAAAAACATTTTTGTTTCCTGCTCGTGCAGGGCGTTGCGCATTTCATCTTCGAGTGCGGTCATCTGGTTCAACAAGATTCGGATGCGGTCGTTCATTGGGTCTCCGATGGGCGATGCCGGTTTGGATCTGGGAAATTGAGCCAGGCGCGAATACGTTGCCGGACGTTAGCACGCAATGGTCGTCAATAGAGCGTCGCACTCGGGCGCGAAGCCGCGATGATTCGCTGATATACCGGATGCACATAGTCAATTTCCTTTAACGTCGATGCCGGCGACAGCTCGCCAAAAAGCGCTTTGAGACTCTGTAGCGAGTCGATGAAATGAGGGGAAGGTGTGACCATGAGAGGTAGGATTGATGTGAAAGTGCTCGCCCTATATTCATTCGAATCAGGCATGAAATGCGTGCAAGTATGTCGAAAGGATTTTGGGTATACCGGTGAGTGTGCATCAGGCGATACCGTGTGCGGAGAGCTATTGATGCGCGCTTGCATCCAGCAATGGCATCGTCAAATTCGTCTATTTCAATTCGCTCAGCACATGCGAGCACGACGTAATTTTTTATCGCAGGCGCAATCGATTTGAATTACAACAAAAACACCGGGGGCATTTCAGCGCCTACGTTAGAGATGTGTTGCTCTCACATGCGGTACAGTTGAAAAAAAGATTTGATGCTGACATCCGTCAAATGACGTTTTGGCATGCCGCGTTCTTGCGGCAATTGATACAAACGTACGCGCGCATACGTCGTCTTTGGAACTATGGTTCAAGTTCGAGACGGCGGCGCATCTTGTTTGTCTCGCTGCTTTGAATACACTTTGGTTGCCGCGCGCACAATCTCCACATTCGACGAGTTCCCGCACTCCCGTCGCGCCATGCTAACCTTCGTCGTCGTTTTTACCGCAAGTACCATGACCAGTCCGCCGCCTGTTGATTTTGATGATCAGCCCTTGCCGCGTAATCTCGGCAAGTACACGTTGCTGCGCGTGCTGGGTAGCGGCGCGACCAGCACGGTGTATCTTGCAGCCGATCCGTTCAACGATCGCGAAGTGGCGATCAAGATCGTCAAGCAGGTAGCGGCGGCCGACAAACCCGCCGAGGGTGATTTGGCTGACCTGGGCCTGCGTACCGAGGCGGCGCTACTGGGAAAACTGAATCACCCGCACATCGTCAAGATATTTGATGTCGTGCCCGATGGCGCAGACCACTATGTGGTGATGGAATGTGTTGATGGCGGCACGATGGAGCAACACTGCCGCCGCGGCACGCTTTTGCATCACGAGGCGGTGGTCGATACCATTTTCAAGTGCGGCAAGGCGCTCGAATACATGAATGTACTGGGCTTGATCCACCGCGATATCAAGCCCGCGAATATTCTCATCACCACGAATGGCGACATCCGCCTGAGTGATCTCGGGGCCACGCTTATCTCCACGCGCGCGGGCCAGACGGAGTCTGGAATTGGCACGCCGCTTTATATGTCGCCGGAGCAATTGCTCGGGCGTGAATTGGATTTTCGCAGCGACATGTTTTCGCTCGGCGTAGTCTTCTATCAATTGCTTACCGGGGAGACCCCGTTTGAAGGCGACAATATTCAGCAGTTGATGGTGCAGACGTTTGAGGCGAATCCGACACCGCCAAGTGAAGTCCGGCCCAGCGTGCCACCCGCAATCGATACCGTCATCGCGCGCATGATGGGCAAGATGCCCTCCGCACGCTATGCCTCGTGGCGCGAATGTCTGGACGCGCTGTTAGACATTGCGCCAGCGCTGCGAGAGCAAAACAAGCAATCGATCAATCTTGCCAGCGAAAGCGAGCGCTTCGGTTTGCTGCGCGGCTCGCCGTTTTTTCGCCTATTCTCGGACGAAGATCTTTGGTATGTGCTGGAGATCGGCGAATTTAAACCTTTTCAACAGGGCGATGTGTTGATCCGCGAAGGCGACATCGGCGAATGTTTTTTCGTGATGCTGAACGGGCAGGCCAAAGTATCGAAGCAAGACCAACTGATCGATCTGGTTACCATTGGCATGAGCATGGGCGAAATTTCCTACGTGCTCGAAGGCCGTGGCCCGCGCAATACCACCTGCACCGCGATTCTCGATGGCATCGCCTTGCGGATCGAAGATGCGGCGTTGCGCGGTGCGTCGGAAATTTGCCGTGCACGATTTGAAAAAACGTTTCTGCAAACCATGGCGAGCTGGTTGGTGGATGCGGATAAGCGCTTGAGTACGATGCCATAGGTCGAATACTCGACCTTGGAATCATAGCGAAATACGCAAAGGTTTAGCGATCAATATAATTATCGTGATGCGCCGCGCGCGGCCGAACGCCAATTGATCTCCACCGTCCAAGTAAAATTTTCCGCCGCTCTCAATTGGGCCCTGTTCAATATTCTTGAGCACACCGTGCATCACATCGAGCCGGAAATTCCGCACTATCGATTGGCGAAGGCGCAGGCCGCGTTGAAAGAAGCGTTTCCCGGGCAAGTGACGCAGACGCGGATTTCGTTGGCGGGCGTTTGGCGCACCTTTGCGGTGTGCAAGCTTTGGGATCCCGTTGGGAGGCGTTGGACCGGCTATCCTTGATGTCATCCATCCGACGAAATTCGCATGGATCGAGCAAACTCTACTATTGGCGAGCGTTTCCGCACACAAATGCTCCGTAAGCCGCGTCAGCGCTTGACTTTACTGGAAAATAATACGATCGCGAGTCGGCAACCACGCTCACTGCAATAGCACGGGCCGTCACGCCAACCAATCGCTGCGCAATTCTTTCCCTGCAGCGGGGCGGCCATGATCGATGGGGCCGCCCCGGTTCAAAACATCGCGACGCGGTCGCTCGCTTTCCAGCGACCTTGTACACCTGGTCGGCGCGAGGCGAAGAGTGGAGACACGACGGCACTCTTGCCATTGGGGGCTTGCACAACTTCTTCCCGCGACCGCGTACCGAGGCGGTGCGAGTTGAAAATTTCGTCACTTGAAATCGCGACGATACGACCGGTCACCGGCAAATTTGCAGGTGGCGTCGGTATGCGAATCTGCGCGCGCCGCGTCAGGAATGCCTTGAGACCGCGGCCAATTCTCGACATCAACGTCGCGGCTTTCAGGCGTGGCAAAGTCAACACGGGTGAGAAAAGTGAGCGGGTAGTGTGCATATTGAAATCCTGGTATGGCGTCGATTGGAAACGATGGTTGCGAGCGATGGGCGTTGTGTTGACGTCTCGAAAAATGCAATGATCAAATGATGACGAAGGTTGATGAAAATAGAATGACAAGATTGTGGCAATTTCGAGTCGGTGAAAAAAAAGCCCGGTCGCAAAACAGCAACCGGGCAAATAGTCGAGAGTGACTTCGACTTGGGAGGAGATTCTCGACGCGATCCGCGCAGTTTGCTAGCCAGACACCGCTTTGGTGGAAACTGATCCGTGGAACTTACAACGCGACGGCATTTTTCTTCAATTGCCGCCGGAAAATTAGATGTCCGGTGACAGTCTCAGGTGCTGGCGCGCAGCCGAGGGGCAGCGACGATGATCGCCGCTTCACGATATTGAACCGATTCCATCGCGGACGGCGTTGCGACAGATTTCACGATTTTTCCGGCGGAGTCGATCGCGGCGGTGGTGTCGGCATCGGCCAACAGTGGGCCGATGGTTGCCATCACGAGGCCCGTCAATATCAAAGCGGACATCAACAGATTGTCTTTGCTGGATTTCAACGGCAGTTTCATTTGATTCACCTTTGCGGGTTGGTTTTGCTGTATCAATCAATACGATTCGTATTGCATTGACGACAGAGTAAAGTTCCCGGCGCGATGTCTCAAACCGAAAGCGACGAAATGCAAAAAACGCGGCGCAAAACGCGCAAAAACCCGTATCGGCGGCGCGGCCCTGCCGCGTGAATCGCCAGCGTTGGGATGCCAATTCCATTTCCATTTCAAAAGTGCGCTGTCATCCTGAACGCAGTGAAGGATCTTCTCATGACAAGATCCTTCACTGCGTTCAGGATGACAGTAACTATGAGCGAGAAATAGACTTACGCATGCTTCGGCGCGTGAATGGCGTTCGGGTGCGGCTTGCTGGCAAGCGAGCCAACGATCATAGCGATCGCGCTGGCACCCAGCCCAATCAATTGCGGCGGTACCAGGCTGATTTCGATGATGCCGAAATCGACAATCAACCATCCGGCAATGCCGCAAATGATCGCCGCCATTGCACCAGTGGAGGTGGATCTTCTCCAAAACGCACCGAAAAACAACGGCACGAACGCGCCAGCCAGCGTGACCTTGTACGCGTTCTCGACCATCTTGAAAATAGATGCCTGTGAATTCAGCGCGAAGGCCAGTACTACCAGTGCGAAGCAGACAATGGTGATACGCATCATGCGCAGGAATTTCTTGTCGCCCATGTGTGGATAAAAGCCACGCACGATGTTTTCCGCGAACGTGACCGACGGTGCGAGCAAGGTTGCCGACGAGCAGCTCATGATAGCCGACAACACTGCGCCAAAGAACACCACTTGTGCGGCCACCGGCATATGCGTCAACACCAATGTCGGAAGCACCAGCTGCGAATCTTTTTCGATTAACTCGTTGAACACTTTCGGGTCTATTATCGTGGCCGAATACGCTATGAACATCGGCACAAACGTAAAGCAAAAGTAAATCGATGCGCCGAGGATCGAGCCCCACACCGCGATCTTGGCGGACTTCGCTGATGTGATGCGCTGGAACACGTCTTGCTGTGGAATCGAACCCAGCATCATCGTCACCCACGCGCCAATGAAGGTAAGCCAGAGTGCCAAATCCGCCGGCGGAAAGAAATCAAGTTTGCCGGCAGCGGATGCGTGCGCGATCACCGGTGCCACGCCGCCGGTCATGCCTGATACCACCCAGCCGATGTAGAGCATGCCGCCCATAATCACGCTCATCTGGATGAAATCCAGAATCGCGACGGACAGCATGCCGCCAAATGTGGTGTAGGTGAGTACGATGGCGGTACCGATGATCATGCCCATTTCCGGGCTGATGGCACCGTTGGTGACGACATTGAAAATTAATCCCAGCGCCTTGATTTGCGCGGACACCCAGCCAAGATACGAGGCGACAATGCAAAGTGTGGTCAACACTTCCACCGGGCGGTTGTAGCGCATGCGATAGAAATCGCCGATGGTGATGATATTGAGTTTGTACAACTGGCTTGCGAAAAAGAACCCGGCGATCACCAGACACATGCTGGAGCCGAATGGATCGGCGACCACACCGCGCAAACCTTCTTTCACGAATGTGGCGGAAACGCCAAAAACGGCTTCGGCACCGAACCAGGTAGCAAAAACGGTGGCCGTCACCACCGGCAACGGCAAATGGCGACCAGCGACCGCGAAATCCTTGGTGTTATGAACACGCGTGGCAACAATGAGGCCGATTGCGATCGACAATGCGAGGTAGCCAAGGACAAAGGATACGAGCATGAAAAACTCCCGGGGCGGCGCAGGTGGTGCGCTTCCCGTCAGCCGGGAGCGCGCCTGATCGGCGAAATTCTATCAGGCGATGCGCCTGACTGAAACCTCAAAGTGGCAAATAAAACAGCAGGTAAAAAATCGTCCCCGCCGCCAGCGCCAACGCGATCAGCAATGCCAGCAGAATCGCCGATTGAAGCCGCTGCGTGTGGTTCAGCCGATTGAGTGCGGTCTCGATATCGGCGAGTCGCGCAGACGGATCGTTGTCCAGCGCGCGGTGGATCAGGCGCGGCAGTTGCGGCACGATCGCAGTCCACTGCGGGCCTTCTCTTTTCAATTGCCATGCGAGCCCACGCCAGCCCATCTGCTCGTCCATCCATTTTTCGAGGATAGGCTGCGCGACCGGTCTGAGGTCGAGTTGCGGATAGAGCTGGCGGCCAAGGCCCTCCACTTGCATCAGCGTTTTTTGCAGCAACACCAGTTGCGGCTGAATCTCCATCCGGAAACGCCGCGAGACATCGAACAATCGCAACAGCACTGCGCCGAAATAGATTTCGTTCAGAGGCTTGTCGAAGATCGGTTCGCACACGCTGCGAATCGCGCCTTCAAATTCATCGACGCGCGTATCTTTCGGCACCCAGCCCGCCTCAATATGTGCGACCGCGACCGCCTTGTAATCGCGATTGAAAAACGCCGCGAAGTTGCGCGCGAGATAGTTTTTGTCCTCGTCCGAGAGTGTGCCCATGATGCCGAAATCGACACCTGAATACACGCCGTTTTTCAGCACAAAAATATTGCCCGGGTGCATGTCAGCATGGAAAAAACCATCGCGAAACACTTGCGTGAAAAATATTCTCACGCCATCTGCCGCGAGTCGCGCGATATCGATGTTGTGCGCTCGTAGCTGGGCAAGATCGTTGACGGGCAAAAAATCCATGCGTTCCAGCACGAGTGAGTCGCGCGTGGTGTAATCGAAATAGACCTCGGGCACATACAGCAGCGTGCCCTCGGCGAAATTGCGCCGTAAGGTCGATGCGTTGGCGGCTTCGCGCACCATGTCGAGCTCGTCGTGAATGGTTTTGTCGAATTCACGGATGACTTCGCGCGGGCGCAGTCGCTTGCCGTCCGCGAATATTGATTCGACCAGATCCGCAAGTACATACAAGAGTGCCACGTCGCGAGTGATGGTTTTTTCAATTCCCGGGCGCACCAGTTTGACGGCGACATCGCGCCCGGCCAATTTGCCGCTGCCGATGGTGGCGAAATGCACTTGCGCAACCGACGCACTGGCCACGGGGGTCAAATCGAACGCACTGAAGACGTTTTGATAATTGTCGCGCTCGCTTCCATACAGCCGAGTCAGAATTTCAACAACTTGATCGGCACCGAATGGCGGCACGCGATCCTGCAAGGCCGCCAGTTCCGTCGCGATATCGGCTGGCACCAGATCCGGGCGGGTGGATAGCAATTGGCCAAATTTAACGAATATCGGCCCCAATTCTTCCAGCGCACGGCGCAGCCGAAGCCCTCTCGGCTCAGGAAACGTGCGCCAGAAAAAAACACCACCGATCAGTGAGCGCACGACTCCCTTCGGTAGAAATTCGTCGAGGCCATAACGCACCGTGACGGAGACAATTTTTAGAAGGCGAAAGAGGCGCATGAAGGCATGAATTTTACCTTGGTCGCTGCCCGCCTCCCGACGGTGGCGCAATGTATCGTCAATCCCGCTTCGCTTGAGGGTTGATGCGTATCAAACGCACGATCCAGTGGTAATCGAAAATGGTGACTTTCCTAAATAGTCCAAAAGGTTCAGAATTTATGTCCGTCCCCAAAGAGGCATAGGCAGTGAGTACCATCAACCCGGAGACGATCCAACAGGAAAACCGAATTGCGGGATCTATCGTGAAAGTCACGAGATCGTCGCTACCGCCGCAAGTCATTTCCAACGAAGTATTGTTGGAGAAATACGCGAAAGGCAATGAGTTCTCGATCCACGATGTGCGTGCCCGCGTCGCTCGCGCGCTCGCTGCCAGCGAAGGGCCGGATCAGCGTGCGCATTGGGAACAGCAATTCTTGCACGCGCAAGAGCGTGGTTTCATTCCCGCCGGGCGCATCAATTCCGCTGCCGGCACACCGCTGACCGCAACGCTCATCAATTGTTTTGTGCAGCCGGTGGGCGACTCGATCACCGAAGTCATCGACGGGCGTCCTGGAATCTATACGGCGCTCGCCGAAGCGGCCGAAACCATGCGGCGAGGCGGGG
>JAYTUX010000089.1:0-8029 GCA_043744315.1 Betaproteobacteria bacterium
AGCGAGACACCCGACGCATTGACAAAATTGCCGATCGACCACTGCATGATGAACGGCGTGAACAGAAACATGGTCAATTGCGTGATGCAAAAGGAGCCGAGCTTGCGCGTCTTCATGAAGAAGAACATGTTGCCAGCCGAAAGAAACAGGAACGCCAGCGGTATCGAGGTCGAGAAACGTAAACCGAGGCTCCAGTAAATGGATAGCCATAGTACCGAGGCCAACGCCATCAACGCGGTGGAGAACATCAGCATGTCCCCGGATAGTTTTTCCTCGGGCGACACGGTCACTGCCGAACCCGACACCAACGCGACGATTCCCGAAGTTTCGGCGGAAGTTGTCAGAATATCCTTTGCGATCATGCTCTTATGGTGGCTGTAGGGTGACGCAATCGGAAGCACGGGAAAATCAATGTTGACAGTCTGCTATCGGATCCAGGCTGAATTTGCCGCGTTAGGAAATCAAATTCAAAGCCGCTGTCGATGGCCATTTCTCCTACGCGCCGGTGGATAAATTCATTATGACACAACTGTTTTTGGCAGCACTTCGAATCGCATCGCACCAAGAGCGGATTTAATGGCTGTTACGATAAAATACCCGATTGAAATTGAAATTTTTGGAGATTTTCCATGTCTATGTCGGACCGCGACGGTCTTATCTGGTACGACGGCAAGTTCGTGCAATGGCGCGACGCCACTACCCACGTCCTCACTCATTCCCTGCACTACGGTCTGGCGGTATTTGAAGGCGTTCGTGCGTACAAAACGGATCCCGCGTCCAAACTTGGTACGGCGATTTTTCGCTTGAAGGAACATACCCAGCGGTTGTTCAATTCCGCCAAGATTTATCAAATGGCGATGCCGTACAGTCAGGAAGAAATTATCGAAGCGCAGCGCGAGGTGGTGCGCGTTAACAACCTCGAAAGTTGCTATTTGCGTCCGCTCGCGTTTTACGGCTCGGAAAAAATGGGTGTCTCGCCAAAGGGGGCGAAAGTGCATATCACCATCGCCGCGTGGCCATGGGGTGCATATTTGGGTGAAGACGGCCTGAAGAGGGGTATTCGCGTCAAGACCTCATCGTTTGCACGCCACCATGTCAATGTAACCATGGCGCGCGCCAAAGTTGCATCCACCTACGCCAACTCAATCCTCGCCAACAACGAAGCCACCGATCACGGCTACGATGAAGCATTGCTGCTGGATACGGAAGGCTACGTGGCGGAGGGTGCCGGCGAAAATCTGTTCATCGTCCGCGATGGCAAAATTGCCACGCCGGAATTGACATCAGCACTCGATGGCATCACCTGGCGCTCCATTCAAATCGTCTGCGGCGATCTGGGTATTCCGGTGGAAGCGCGTAAATTGACCCGCGATGACGTGTATATCGCCGACGAGGCCTTCTTCACCGGCACCGCGGCGGAAGTGACGCCGATTCGCGAATTGGATGGGCGCATTATCGGAGCGGGTTCGCGCGGCCCGATCACGGAACGAATTCAGGCGGCGTTCTTTGACATCGTCAACGGTCGCAACCCGAAGTACCATCACTGGTTGACGCCAGTCAAATAACGGGACAACGACATGAGTACCACCAACGCAGGACACCGCGAATTGATCGCCCGCGAAATTGAAGTCACGGCGGCCGATTTGCCACTGCATTGCCCAATGCCGTCAATGAAACTGTGGGATGCGCACCCTCGCGTGTTCATTGATATTGTGGCGACGGGCGAGGCGAAATGCCCGTATTGCGGCACGATCTACAAACTCACCGGGCCCGTCAAATCGTCCCACCACTGATTCTGGTCGGTAATGCTGCCGCCGCGCATTTCTCCCAGTCTCCCTTGGGAGCGGGCTGGTATGAGAGTTGGTGTGAGGGAAGGTCGACACGCTAATGCGCATTCTCATCATCGCGCCGTCATGGATCGGCGATGCGGTACTCTCCCAGCCATTGTTGATGCGCCTGCGTGCTGGCAATCCCAGCGCCATCATCGACGTACTCGCCCCCGATTGGGTGATGCCGGTTTATCAGCGCATGACGGAAGTCGCACAGGTTCTCCAGAACCCGTTTACCCACGGCGCGTTGCAATTGGGCGCAAGGCGCGCGCTTGGCCATGCGTTACGGCGCGGCGCGTATCAGCGGGTGTATGTGCTGCCAAATACGTTCAAATCCGGGCTGATCGCGTGGTTTGCCAAAATTCCCCAGCGGATCGGTTTTCGCGGGGAAATGCGCGGCTGGATTTTGAACCAGTGCCGCGACCTTGATGAAACCGCATTGCCGACCATGGCCGAGCGATTTGTGTCACTCGGCGGCGCGCCGGGCGATGCCCTTGATAGGCACTTGCCGACGCCACATTTGCAAGTCGACAGGCTTGCGCGAGAGGCAGCACTTGCCCGATTGAAGCTGTCAGCCGACATACCCATCGTGGCATTTTGTCCCGGCGCCGAGTACGGCCCCGCCAAGCGCTGGCCCGCTGCGCACTTCGCAGAGTTAGCAAAGCAACTCGCGGCGAGCGGGCGGCAGATCTGGCTATTTGGCGGCAAGGGAGACAAGGCCATTTGCCACGAAATCAACAAAATGACGGGCGGCATTTGCACCGTACTGGCGGGCGAAACGCGGCTGGATGAAGCTATCGACTTGCTGAGCCTCACACAGCAAGTCGTCACCAACGATTCCGGACTCATGCATATTGCCTGCGCGGTGGGTGTGCCGGTGGCGGCACTTTATGGCTCGTCCTCGCCTGCATTCACGCCGCCGCTTTCTGAACTTGCGCGCGTGATTACGCTCAAAGTCGACTGTAGTCCCTGCTTTGAGCGCGTATGTCCGCTCGGACACTTCAAGTGCTTGAATGAACTCACGCCTGAATTGGTTAAACAACAAATTGCAATGTGATCGGCGCATAATTCGAGCCGATTTTCGTGAATTTCGGAGCCACACCATGAATCGTATGTTTGCAGTATTGCTGGCCTCGTCGGTCACTATCGGTAACGCCTTCGCGTCAACGCCGGATCAAGATGCCTATGTCGATTCCGTCAAGCAATGGCGCGACCGCGCCGAACAAGGCTTGAAGCGCGATAACGGTTGGCTCACGCTTGCCGGTCGTTTTCAGATGAAACCGGGGGCGAACACATTCGGCACCGGCGCGGACAATGACATCGTCTTTCCCCCCGAGTTAAAAGGCGCCGGCCCTTCCCGGCTCGGTACCATTGTCGTTGACAAGGTTGCTGGCCGCGTAACGTTAAAGCTGGCCGATGGCGTCAGCATGGCCAGCGACAGCAAACCGTTCAGCGGCGAGCGTGTAATGGGTGTCTCAACCGAAAAACGCGATTGGATAACCATGGGCCGTATTGCCATGCACATCATCCAGCGCGAGGATCGATTTATCTTGCGGCTGGCCGACAACGAGTCGCCGGTGCGCAAGAATTTCCCCGGGCGCATCTGGTATCCCGTCAGTCAGAAATACAACGTCGACGCGAAATTTACAGCGTATCCCCCCGGCAGGAAGATCCCGATCGTAAACGTGATCGACGAAGTCAGCGACGAGCCTTGCCCGGGCTTTGTTGAATTCAAGCTCAATGGCGTCAAACACAAACTCGATGTGGTCGGCGACGACACTGACGGATTGTTTTTTGTCATGCGCGACGGCACGTCTGGGAAGACCACCTATCGACCATCGCGTTTTCTGTACGTTAAAAATAAGCCGAAAGCCGGTGAGACATTCAAACTCGACTTTAATCAAGCCTACAACCCGCCGTGCGCATTTTCCGAATTCACGACCTGCCCCTTGCCACCCGAACAAAACATCCTGAAAGTGCCGATTGAGGCTGGCGAGAAATATCGAAAGCTTGGGTAGTCGTCAGAGACTTGGATCATCGCGAAGGCTGCACACGATTCGACTTCACATAATTGCCGTCGAATGACGCTGTCCAGTTCTTGCCACCATCTGCCGAAACGCGCCAGTACTGGCGAACCGATCCATCTGCATTCGGCGTCCAACTGATTTCGTTGATCGCATTGCGATCCGGTTTTCCCGGCATGTCACGATCGGAAAGCGTCATCCTGCCGCCCTCAAATTTCCCGTCCATCAACAGCAGACCACCCGTTCCATCGACCCAGGTTTGATGCCAGACTTTTCGGCGCGCATCGTAGACGTTGAAACTTTCTCCGACAAAGCCACCACGGCCTTTCCAGAATTCGTGGAGTACACAGCCGTTGATTTCCGGCTTAATCAGATTGGTTCCGGCAGCTTTGCCGTCAGCAGTGGTCACGTCCCAATCGCCGATCCAGAAATCAAACTGCCGATTCTCCGCCGCGATGCAGGGCGCCGGTCGTGGAGAAGCGGGTGTCGTTGGCGCTGAGGGCGCAGGTGGTACGGTGGTTGTGGATGAAATGGGTGTTTGTGCTTCTGCCATAGCCGCAAATAATAATGGAGCGGTACCAAACAACACCGACCTCAACAATCGATTCAATGGAAACATCGCCACTCCCGTGAACATTTTCAAACGACGAGCATACGCTTCACCGCAGCGACTGTTCGCGACAATCGGCTACGATCAGTGAGTACTTTTTAGCGATATCAAGTCTTGCGGTGTATCGATATCCGCGAGTACGCCGGCATCAACGACGGGTAGAAGGGTGATGCGTTGCGGGTCGGCGGTTTCCACTGCGGCGATGACACTGCGCGCGCCCTGATCGCCGCGCAGCACCATCAAGGCATCGCGATATGTCGTCGAGAATGCGACCGGGTGGCCTCTTGCCCCATTGAAGGTTGGCACAACAATTCCTGCACCGTCCTTGAGCGCTTCTTCTACGAGTGCGATGGTGTCCGGCGACACCTGCGGCATATCACCCAATGCAATCAGCCAACCGGCAGCATTCTGGCTTGCACGAATACCTGCCGCAATACTGGAACCCATGCCATTTTCCGCCTCGCCATTTACAACGGTTTCACAGCCGCACTTTTCCAAAGCTGATATCAATGCCACATCACCACCAACGACAGCAATGACATTCTCGCGTCCGAGTGCATCGAATAAATTTTGCGCCGCTGCTTCAATGACGCAACGCCCGTCAGGCAGGCTGGCCAGCAATTTTTGCGAGCCGAAACGACGCGCGAATCCGGCCGCCAGCAATATGGCTTTCATCCGGAGATTGAATCAGGCCGCGCAGCTATCGGCGCTACTCGAAGCGCGCGCCAATACGAGCCCATTGCGGGCAGCCACCAATTCCGCAAGGATCGCAATCGCAATCTCGGGTGGCGTGCGGCTGCCGATGCTTAAACCAACGGGGCCATGCAGGCGCGCGATTTGTGCGTCACTGAGGTCGAACTCGCGCAATCGCGCACGCCGCTCGTCCGAGGTTTTTTTTGATCCCACTGCACCGATATAGAACGCGGGGGTCTTCAACGCTTCCAATAATGCCATGTCATCAAGCTTGGGGTCGTGCGAAACCGTGACGATAACCGTGTGTCCATCGGGCTTAAAGGCGAGCACGGCATCGTCGGGCATGCCGTCAACAAACACGCTGCCCGGCACCCGCCAAGCGGTGTGATACTCCTCGCGCGGGTCGCACACGAATACCTGAAAATCGAGCGTCGCCGCGACTTCGGCAAGATAGCGCGCGATCTCGGATGCGCCGATGATCAACAAACGCCAACGTGGGCCGTGGATGCAAGTGAATTCGACCTCATTGCGCGTGGTTTCATCCGTCGGTGCAGCGGGTCGATAGATCCAGCCGCCATGCGATAGATTAACGACGCGCGCGAATACTTCCCCCGCGGAAATTTTTGTGAACAATTCGTCCAACCGCGGGATATCCAGTGCTGCCTCGATCACAACCTCCAGTTGCCCGCCGCATGGCAGTCCAAAGCGCCGCGCCTCTTCCGCGCTCACCCCATAGCTTTGCAGAATCGGTTTTGCGCCCAAGAATTCTTCGCGGCGCGCAACCAAATCGTCTTCAATGCAGCCGCCCGACACGGAGCCCACGACGATGCCGTCATCGCGCATGGCCATCAGTGACCCTGGCGGCCGAGGACTTGCGCCAAAGGTCTGCGTCACCGTCACCAGCCAAAGTTTTCGGCCGCCTTCGAGCCAATCGTGCGCATGTTTGAGAACTTCGAGATCAAGTGATTGCATGCTTTTCTATTTCAATGCCGCATCGATATTGGCGTGCGCGCGAATCGCCGATGACTGCGCGGAAGCAGGCTCCGCCGAGACAACCGCTACTGTATTCAATTTGAAATGTTCATAAACGGCGTTTTTGTATTCATCGAAAAAATTCGCAGTGAGATTGTGATGTGACCCGCCCTCCGCACGAAAAAACCGCTTGGGTGCCTTGGCGGCGGCATAAAGTTTTTCGCCCATCGAAAAGGGCACGATTTCGTCTCTCGTGCCATGCGCGATCAGTATCGGCACCGTCACGTCGTCGATGCGGTCGATATTGTCGAATTTCTGTGTCACCAGAAATGAGACCGGTAAAAATCCCCAGCGAGTGACCTTGATCATGTCCGGCACTGACGTGAAGGGTGCCTCCAGAATCAGTCCGGCGGCGTCCGGGTGTTTGAGCGCGAGGTGCGTTGCCATTGCGCCACCCAGCGAATGCCCAAACACGAAGCGCTTTGATTGCGGCGAGAGTTTGACCAGATAGTCCCATGCGGCCTCGGCATCTTCATTGGCGCGTTGCTCGCTCGGTGGTGCACCATCATTGGCGACGCTCTTTCCAAAACCGCGATAATCGATTGCGAGTACCGAAAAACCCATGTGGTTCCAGCGCGGAATACGCGTCACGCTGCCGGAAAGATTCCAGCGCGCGCCGTGCAGATACAACAATATGGGCGCATCGGCATTGACCGCAGGCGACCACCAGGCGTGCAGCTTCTCAGCGTTTTTGCCGACGGGAATCCAATGTTCCTGAAATTCCGCCGGTTGACCGCGAAAGCCACGCCATTCACCCTGCGCTGGATTGAAAATCCATTCGCCCTGCTTGACTTCGAGGTAGGCGCAGCCCGCGAATATTGACAGCGCCAGCACGGGCGCGATCCAGCGTAACTTCGCCAAAATGTGCTTCTGAGAGGTCATAGGCCCTTAGTGTAATTCAGCGCAGACTGGTTCCTCAATTCTGTCGATTTTGAAAGACCGGAAAAGCATTCACCTTCTGTTGGCTCTATCCTTGTGCCGACAGCTGCACCAATCGTGAAAGAAACAAAATGTTGCGTTTGAAAGTAGTCAATGCTGGTTTTCATTGCCGACGATTGCGCCCAAACTGCGCTCGGCGGGGAACTCCCGTCGGGAATTGTTTGTGCACATCGTCAACGCAGTGGGTTAATTGTTACGTTTAAACCGATGGAGCTCCATGCATAGAATTCTTACCCGCTGGATGGCCTGTTTGCTGCTGAGTATGTGGGCGACGTCGGCACATGCGGAAAATCTTGTCACGATCAAGAGCGGACAATTGCCGGCATTTCCCGGTGCACCGGAATACCTGTTTTCTGCAACCGGGCAGCCGATTGTCGTCCAGCGGGGAGAGTTGTGGCGGCTAGACGAGTCGCGAAAGGAATGGAAGCTGCTCGCCTGGCAACCGCGCGGTCATGTTCTTGGCTCCATTGCAAACGGTACCCAACCATACCTGTTGCTTGAAACAACCCCCGGACAAGGCATCGACCGGCTTGAGAGGTATCCCGACACAACCGATCCTCCGCCGAGGACGCTACCAACATTGTTGGTGCCACTCAAACACGCGAATGGTGCAGTGCTTGGCGGTATCGTTTACCTAATAGGTCGTGCCAACGATGGAACGACACATTGGCTAGCCATCGATCCTGCGGCACCCGTACCGGCCTGGAAGGCAATGCCGTCATGGGTCGACATGCCGGCTGACATCACTTCGATGGTAGCGCAAGACGCTGCACTCCACCTCACTGCACGTCAAGCCGCCGGCAACGGCGATCAACTCTGGCGCTGGACGTCCACTGACGGCTGGCGCCGCAAAGGAACCCTTCAAGGCACCGTCATTGACGGTGCCGCGCGCGCAATTGGCC
>JAYTUX010000090.1:0-2442 GCA_043744315.1 Betaproteobacteria bacterium
CAATGTCGGAACGCTAGGCGGCAATATTGTCAACGGTTCTCCTATCGGCGATGCAATGCCTGCACTGATCGCGCTGGGTGCGCGCGTACTGCTACAAAACTCAACGCGTGCACGGCAATTGCCGCTCGAAGATCTCTACTTGGGATACCGACAATCGGCACTGCAATCCGACGAAGTGCTCGTCAATGTCGTGATTCCGAAACCGACGCCGAAGCAGCGTTTTCGCGTCTACAAATTATCGAAACGATTTGATTCCGATATTTCCGCGGTCTGTGCGGCGTTCGCCATTGAATTGGATGGTTCGACAATCAATGGTTGCCGCATTGCATTCGGCGGAATGGCCGCGATACCAATGCGTGCTGAGCTCACCGAACAAAGCTTTCACGGGCAAGAATGGAATGAAGCCACATTGCAGATTGCGATGAATAAGTTGATGAAGGACTTCGCGCCACTGAGCGACATGCGCGCAACCGCGCAGTACCGAATGACGGCGGCGAAGAATTTATTGCAGCGATTTTTTTTTGAAACGCGCCCCGACAATCCCTTGCCAATAGAAGCGCTGAACGTGTTTGCGATTTCGCGCGCATGAACGAAAGCGTGACTTCTTTGGCAGCAGTGGATTCTGAAAACGCCACTGGGAAAGCCGAGCCGCACGAGTCCGCACCGCTGCATGTTTCCGGTGAGGCAATTTACATCGATGACATTGCCGAGATAAACGGAACATTGCACGCGGCCTTGGGATTGAGTGACAACGCGCACGCAAAAATCGTCTCCATGGATCTCTCGGCTGTATTCGCTTATCCCGGCGTGGTTGATGTTTTCGCCGCCGAGGATATTCCTGGAGCCAATACCTGTGGCCCGATACTCCGGGACGACCCCATCTTCGCCGAAAAAATCGTCTCCTACTTGGGACAGCCGATTTTTGCCGTGATTGCGTCAACACGTGATGCGGCTCGCCAGGCGGCGCGAAAGGCGGTGATCGAATACCAAAGTTTGCCGTCGGAGTTTTCGCCGATGCACGCGAAAGAGAGCGGCGCGCTGGTCGTACCCGAAATGCACCGATCGCGTGGCGACGTAATGCAGACCATGGCGCGTGCTGAACAAAAATTGACGGGGCGTTTTAGCGTTGGCGGGCAAGAGCATTTCTATCTCGAAGGGCAGGTGTCCTATGCCATTCCGTCTGAGGCCAACGGGTTGCGCGTCTGGTGCTCGACCCAGCATCCAAGTGAAATGCAGCACCTGCTGGCCCATGCATTGAATCTTCGTTCAAATCAAGTTGTCGTCGAAGTTCGCCGCATGGGCGGTGGCTTTGGCGGCAAGGAATCGCAATCGGCGCAATTTGCCTGCATAGCGTCGATCGCGGCGCAGCGCTTGCAAAGACCGGTGAAGGTCAGGCTCGATCGCGATGACGACATGCTCATCACCGGAAAGCGTCATGACTTTCAGTATCAGTACGAAGTGGGATTCGACATCAACGGTGCAATCCGCGCGCTGAAACTGGAAATGATTGCCCGTGCAGGATATTCAGCCGATTTGTCGGGGCCGGTGATGTCACGCGCGGTATGTCATGTCGACAATGCGTATTACTTGAGCGATATCGATATTCGTGGTTTTGCTGCGCGCACCAATACGCAATCCAATACGGCATTCCGCGGTTTCGGTGGCCCGCAAGGCGCAATCGCCATCGAATACGTTTTGGACGACATTGCGCGCAATCTGGGCCTTGATCCGCTCGATGTACGCAAACGAAATTTCTATGGCATTGAAGACCGCAACGAAACGCCTTACGGCATGCAGGTTGACGACAACGTCATTCACGAGCTGGTCGATCAACTTGAGCACTCAAGCGACTACCGACATAGACGCAAACAGATCCGCGACTTCAACGCGTCGAGTCCCATCCTGAAAAAAGGCATCGCGCTCACCCCGGTGAAATTCGGTATTTCATTCAACATGGTTCACTACAATCAGGCCGGCGCGCTGGTACATGTCTACACCGATGGTTCGATTCTGGTGAATCATGGCGGAACGGAAATGGGGCAGGGACTGCATACCAAAGTGGCACAGGTGGTGGCCAATGAACTTGGCGTGCCAATAGCGAGCGTGCGATGCACCGCGACCGACACCAGCAAGGTCGCGAATACCTCCGCCACTGCTGCATCGACGGGCAGTGATTTAAACGGCAAAGCAGCGCAAAATGCAGCGGTAGCTATTCGACTACGGCTCGCCAAATTGGCCGCTGAAAAATTTGGTGGAGCGCCGGACGACGTACGATTCGCCGCGGGAGTCGTTCATGTGAGCGGGAAAGCTCTGCCGTTTGCGGAGTTCGTTTTGCTTGCCTATCATGCGCGCGTGCAGCTTTGGTCGGATGGCTTTTATGCCACACCAAAATTGCATTGGGATCGCACAAAATTGGAAGGCAGGCCGTTCCTGTATTTCGCC
>JAYTUX010000091.1:0-30929 GCA_043744315.1 Betaproteobacteria bacterium
CAACTTTCTGCCATCACCCTCGCGAGCAACAACGCGTCAACCCAGGGCACCCCAACACCTAGTGCCCACCTTTATCGGTTGTCAAATTTTTAAAGAACATTGTGTGTTGCCACACCCTTCCGCAACCGCAGCTTGCTTTGTGCGTTTTGCGAAGGATTCACATTATGAAGCCTTCCGCAGACCCGGTCAACTCTTTTCCCGAAATATTTTGAAATCGCGCGATAAAAACTATTTCAGGGTGACGCGCGCGAACTTGCGTTTGCCCACTTGCACCACGACTGTCGTGCCTTTGGCGAGAGTGAGTGCTCTGTCGCTGACCTTTTGCCCGTCGATTTTTACGCCACCCTGCTCGATCATGCGCGCAGCTTCGGCGTTGCTCGGCGTGAGCCCCGCTTGCTTGAGGATTTGCACGATGCCCAACCCGCGGTCAATCGCATCGACCGTAACTTCGGGCATGTCGTCGGGAATGCCGCCATGGTGGCGCGATTCAAAATCGAGCAGTGCTGCCTCAGCCGCAACCTTCGAATGAAAGCGCGAAACAATCTCTTGCGCAAATCCGACCTTGATGTCGCGTGGATTGCGACCACCTTCAAATTCCCTTTTCCAACCCACGACGATGTCCAGCGGCTGAAACGACAACAACTCAATATACTTCCACATCATGTCGTCGGTAATAGACATGAGTTTGCCAAACATCTCATTAGGCGCATCGGTGATGCCGACATAATTATTCTTAGACTTCGACATCTTCTCGACGCCGTCGAGGCCTTCGAGTAGCGGCATGGTCAGGATGCACTGCGGCTCCTGTCCATATTGCTTTTGCAACTCGCGTCCAACCAGCAAATTGAATTTCTGATCGGTGCCGCCCAGTTCCACGTCGGACTTCAACGCGACCGAATCGTAGCCCTGCATCAGCGGATATAGAAACTCATGAATGGATATCGGAATGTTTCCCTGAAAGCGTTTAGTGAAATCGTCGCGCTCGATCATGCGCGCAACCGTCCAGCGCGAGGCCAACTGAATCATGCCGCGCGCGCCGAGAGGATCTGACCACTCGGAGTTGTAGCGAATTTCGGTTTGTTCCGGATTCAACACCAGACTTGCCTGCGCAAAGTAGGTCTTCGCGTTGGCTTCGATTTGTTCGCGCGTCAATGGCGGTCTTGTGGCATTGCGACCACTGGGGTCGCCAATCATCGACGTGAAATCGCCAATCAGAAAAATCACCGTATGGCCCAGATCTTGAAACTGGCGCATCTTGTTTAACACCACCGTGTGCCCCAAGTGTAAATCCGGTGCCGTGGGATCGAGGCCCAGCTTAATACGCAGCTTCCGCCCGCTTTCCAACTTCTTGCGCATATCGACATCAAGGATCAGTTCGTGCGCGCCTCGTTTAATGATGGCGAGGGCAGCGTCAATATCGGTGGAGACATTCATGGTGTCGGTTTCAATAAAGTTGGCAACGCGGGTAAGGCTTTTCTGTTATTCTTCAAAGCCTTGCGGCCATAACATCGACAGAAACCTCAGGATCGCATGACAATTGCGGAATTCAAAATTTTAGCGCATATGCGGGGCAAGAGCCTGTGGCGCACCCTCAGCGGGCTTCAAGCGAGGCGCGCGCTGACCGTCGTGCTGCTGTTCTTCGCGCTGCCGGTTTTCGGTGTGCTGATGGCCTTCGGCGTCACGTCGGAAGCCCAACTCGACCGCATCACGCGTCACGATGTCGCGGAAGTCCTCGCGTTGCCTGCCAGCGACGATGCGATCTTGGCGCTAGACGGGAACGCGCAATTTCGTGCGAGCGATCGCGTGCAACGCGGCGATACCGTGGCAGCTCTGTTGCAGCGCCTCAATGTGAACGACCGCGCCGCGTTCAATTTCCTGCGCACCGAAAAATCGGCACGCAGCATTTTTCAGTTGCGCCCCGGCCGCACCGTGCAAGCCGTCACCGATGCCGACGGCACGCTGCAGTCGCTCGCGTATCTGCATAGCGCAGACCAAATGTTGAAAGTAACGCGGGAAAACGAACGCTTCATGGCAGAAGAGCTGAAACTCGCGCCCCATGCGCAGCGTGTTTATAAATCCGGCGTGATCCGCTCGTCGCTCTACGGGGCCACGGACGCGGCAGGCATTCCCGATGCGGTCGCCAACCAAATCGCACGTATTTTTTCCACGGACATCGATTTTCATATCGATCTGCGCAAGGGCGATCGCTTCAGCGTGGTCTATGAAATGCTGCATCACGAAGGCGAATACCTGCGCCCCGGGCGCGTGCTGTCGGCCGAATTCACCAACAATGGCAAGACTTTTGAGGCCTATTTGTTCACCGATGCCGAGGGCAACGAGGGCCACTATTCTGCCGATGGTCAGAACCGCGCGAAGTCTTTCTTGCGTTCAGCCCTCGCGTTCTCGCGCGTGTCGTCGGGCTTTGGTGGGCGCTTTCATCCACTCCTGAAAAATTGGCGCAAACACACCGGTGTCGACTACGCAGCCCCGCGCGGCACACCGATCTGGGCAACCGCCGATGGCACTGTCGATTTCGCCGGCGTCAAGGGCGGATACGGCAATGCGATCGAAATTCGCCACGCGGGAGGCATCACTACGCTTTATGGTCACATGTCGGGCTTCGCGGCGGGTGCCAAGCGTGGCGCGCGGGTGAGCCAGGGGCAAATCATCGGCTACGTGGGCGCGACGGGATGGGCCACCGGGCCGCATTTGCATTACGAATTCAAAATCGCCGGCGTTCACCATGATCCGCTGCGCGTCGCGTTGCCAAAGGCCGAGCCGCTAGCGCCGAAATATCTCGCCGCGTTCAAGTCCTCCGCCGCGTTGCAAGGCGAACAACTCGCACTGCTGCGCGACACTCGCTTCGGCCAGTTTGAATAATCAGGCACTCTTCATCGGCATCATGTCGGGCACCTCGCTCGATGGTGCGGATGCGGTGCTGGCAGATTTTTCCACCACACAACCACGTGTGCTCGCGTTTGAAAGCGAAGCATACGCACGCGAGTTGCGAGACGAGTTGCTGGCGCTAAATACGACGGGCGACAATGAAATCGAGCGCAGTCAATTGGCTGCGAACCAACTCGCTGAGGTCTACGCGAACGTGGCAATGCGGGCGATGCGGGCCGCGAATATTGATGCCAAAAATGTTGCGGCGATCGGCTGCCATGGTCAAACCGTTCGCCATCGACCATATCTTGCTTACACCACGCAACTCAACAATCCCGCGTTGCTGGCCGAACTGACTGGCTGCAACGTGGTCGCCGATTTTCGCTCGCGCGATATCGCGGCGGGCGGGCAAGGTGCGCCGTTAGCACCGGCATTCCATGATGGCGTTTTTCGCAGCACTACCGAGACCCGAGTCGTCGTCAACATCGGCGGCATCGCCAATCTCACCATTCTCGAACCGGGCAAACCCGCATGGGGATTCGATTGCGGGCCGGGCAATTGTCTGATGGATGCGTGGATATTGAAACATCGCCAGCAAACATATGACCACGACGGCGCATGGGCGGCCAAAGGTCAAGCACTGGCGCGGCTCTTGGGGCGATTACAGAGCGAAAAATTCTTCGCTGACCCGCCGCCGAAAAGCACCGGTCGCGATTTATTCCACTTGCCTTGGTTGATCGAAAAAATGGCGGGCGACGAATCCGCGCAGGATGTGCAAGCCACTCTGCTGTACCTCACCGCTTGGTCGATCACGGATCACATCGCTCGCTTCGCGCCGTCGGCGACGCGCGTACTGGTATGCGGCGGCGGCGCACAGAACGCGGCATTCATGCATGAACTTGCCGCGCGGTTTTCGGGCGGCATCATTGAGGCCACCGACACGTATGGCGTTCCCGCGCAACAGGTCGAGGCGCTGGCTTTCGCGTGGCTCGCAAAGCAAGCGATGGCGCAAACGCCCCTCGACATGACGGCGACAACAGGTGCCAAACATCCCGTGATTCTCGGCGCAATTTATCCCGCTTGATTGGCGTCTACCTTACCGCTTCTAGCGCCTGCTCGATGTCCCAAATAATGTCGTCGATTGTCTCCAAGCCAATCGACAACCGCACCATATCCGGCGGCACGCCGGCCTTGATTTGATCATCCTCCGAGAGTTGCCGATGCGTCGTTGATGCCGGATGAATCACCAGCGATTTTGCGTCGCCGATGTTGGCGAGATGCGAAATGAATTGCAGGCCTTCGATAAATTTCACGCCCGCATCAAAGCTCGACATTACGCCGGCCTTGATACCGAATGACAACAACGCGCCCGCACCTTTCGACATGTAACGTTTCACCAGCGCGTGATAACGATTCGATTTCAATCCCGGGTAATTCACCCATGCGACTTTTGGGTGCGACTCCAGAAATTGCGCCACCGCCATCGTGTTGCTGCAATGCCGCTCCATCCTCACCGGCAACGTCTCTATCCCTTGCAGCAACTGCCACGCGTTGAACGGCGACAAGGTCGGGCCGAACACGCGCAGTACCTCCATGCGCGCTTTCATGGTGTACGCAAAATCACCGAACGTTTCGAAAAACCGCACACCGTGATAGCCCTGCGAAGGCTCGGTCATGCCGGGAAATTTGCCGTTTCCCCAGGGAAATTTTCCGCCTTCCACCACCACGCCACCCATCGTCGTGCCGTGGCCGCCCATGAATTTTGTCGCGGAATGCACCACAATATCGGCACCGTGTTGCAGTGGCTGGCAGAGGTAGGGCGAAGCGGCCGTGTTATCGACCACGAACGGCACGCCGGCTTCGCGCGCGATGTTTCCGACCGCCTCCAGATCGACCATGTTAATCGCCGGATTGCCGAGCGTCTCGGAAAAAATCACCTTCGTGTTCGGCTTCAATGCGCGGCGAAAATTTTCCGGATCATCCGGATCGACCAGGGTCGCATCTATGCCGAGTTTCTTGAAATTCACATTGAACATCGTGTGCGTGCCGCCATAGAGTTTCGATGACGACACGATGTGGTCGCCGGCCTCCACAATATTCAACAGTGCCACCATCTCAGCCGCCTGGCCGCTCGCGGTCGCGACCGCCGCGCGCCCACCCTCCAGCGCCGCACAGCGCTCCTCGAACGCGGCCGTGGTCGGGTTCGACAAACGCGTGTAAACATTGCCGAAGGTCTGCAAATTGAACAGCGATGCCGCATGGTCGGCGCTGTCGAAAACATACGACGTGGTTTGGTAGATTGGCAATGCGCGCGCGCCGGTGGCGGCATCGGGAATTTGCCCTGCGTGCAAGGCGAGCGTTTCGAAACCGAATTTTCGATCGGGCATGATGTTCTCGGTCGGTGGCGATGTGGGGAAGTGTAGCGGGAATGCAATAATAAGTGACATGGCATTCCACTACGACATCATCGTGTTTGGCGGCGGCATCGCGGGCCTCTACACCGCAAACCGCCTGCGCCGGGCCGGCTTCAATTTGATCCTGATTGAAAAGGACACATTGGGTGGCGTGCAGACGTTGGCGTCGCAGGGAATGATTCATGGCGGCCAGAAATATGGGCTAGGCGGCAGCGTGACTGGCCACTCACAATCGATGGCTGCTATGCCCGCGCGATGGGATGCGTGCTTTGCGGGCGCAGGCGATGTGGATTTATCCGGGGTGCATTTTTTAAGCAAAACGCAGTTGATGTTTCCGGCGGCCTCACTGATGTCGGTTGCGATGGTGCATGCCGCTGTGACGACCGCGAATCGGCCATCGCGAAAACTCGCTCCCGAACAGATTCCAGACATTCTGAAGCGCGAACCTGTCTTTGAAATGCAGGAACAGGTGCTGGATGCAAAGTCATTGGTCGAAGCGCTCGCAAAAAACTTGTCGGGCAGGATCTTTCGCGGTGGTCTGACTGAGATTAAGTCAGACGAACAGGTCAGCGTTTCAGGCATCGCAATGAAGGCCAAACACATCATCTTCGCCGCCGGCGCCTACAACGAAATTGCAATGAAACTTTGCAATGTCACCGGAAGGCACACACAGCGCCGACCGTTGCGACAATTCATGGTGAAGACTTTGCCTCACGCCCTATACGGGCATGGCACCTCGGGTGGTGTGAAGCCGCGCGTGACGATTACCAGCCATCCCATCGGTGACGGCGAATATGTCTGGTATCTGGGCGGCAACATCGCAGAAGCCGGCGTCGGCATGCCTGAAAATGAAGCGCTTGATTTTGCTCGGTCAGAAATGTCGGCCATCTTTCCAGATATCGATTGGCGGCGAAAGGAATGGGCGAGTTTCGCAATTGATCGCGCCGAACCGTTCGATGAAAGTGGTCGGCTGCCCGGGGGTGCCTGCATTCAAGCGCATGGAAGTAACTTGTTTGCATGGCCCACCAAGTTGACTTTGGTGCCCGAACTCTCGGACCAGATTCTGGAATGGATCCGCGCGCAAGAAATTTTACCCTCGGCTGAAACGAAAGCGCCTGCACTGCCAGTGCCTATCGTTGGACAATATCCTTGGGAAGGTGCAACTTGGCAGAAGCCTTGATTTCTCTCGCGCGGCGACCATTCGCGACGACCGGAAAGACCGTCAGTGTGCTGGGTCTCGGCACGGTCAAATTCGGCCGCAATCAAGGCGTGAAATACCCCGGCGGCGACGGTTTCACGTTGCCAACTGACAATGAAATTTCCAACCTGCTCGACCTCTGCCTCGACCGCGGTATCAATCTCCTCGATACTGCGCCTGCCTACGGAACTGCGGAAGAACGCCTCGGCAAACTGATGGGGTCGCGACGGGACAAATTCTTCATCGTCGGAAAAACCGGTGAAGAATTTGCGGATGGAAAGTCCTCGCACATCTTCACCGCCGCACATACGCGAATGAGTGTTGAGCGCAGTTTGCGGCGGTTGAACACCGACTATCTCGATTGCGTGATGGTGCATTCCAGCCATCGGGATGTCGAGGTCATCGACGACACCGACGTGGTGGCAACACTATTGCGAATGAAAGACGAGGGGAAAATTTTGAGCGTCGGCGTGTCGGTTTACACGCTCGCGGGCGGCAAACGCGCGGTTGCTCTAACCGATGCCGTGATGGTGGCTTACAACCGAAATTACACCGCCGAAAAGGAAACCATCGACTATGCGCGCGAACGCGGCAAAGCGGTACTGATAAAGAAGGGGCTCGCGTCGGGGCACGTCGATGCGATTGGCCGCCTGGATGAAAATATCCGATTTGTGCTAAACACGCCGGGCGTGACCAGCCTCGTCTTTGGCAGCATCACGCCGGCGAATATCTTGAGCAACGTCCAGGGGGCGGGTGACGCCCGCGCAACCAAGATGCCTTCTGCCCAGTAGCGGGATACTTACTATTTTTTCACGAATCGTGCGGCAGTCCACTCATCCGCACGACGCTTCCCCTCAGCATTTTCTTCGGCACTGAGCTTGGCCTGCGCGGATTCGATTAGTGGCAGGAATCGCCGCTCCCACGCTTGTCCATTATTCATCGCGACGTTCCACCACTTTGCGGCCTCGACGCGATCTCGCGTGACACCTTCTCCTTGGTAGAACATCACGCTTAGCCTGAATTGCGCGTAAGGCTCGCCCAAGTCCGCGGCCCTGCCAAACCACTCGGCCGCGCGACCCTTGTCTTGCGTCACGCTCATGCCATATTCGTACATCGTACCGAGATTGTGCGCCGACTCCACATCTCCCCCTCTGGCAGCTTTCTCGAACAAGGAAATGGCTCGCTTGCTATCTTGCGCGACGCCTTCACCGTGGTAGTACATGAATCCCAATCGCCTCTGCGCCTCGGTGCTTCCTTTCGCGCTGGCCCGTTCGAATGCGGCGATGGACTTCGCGTAAGCCGCTCGTTCGTGAAATTTGATTCCGTCCTCAAGGTCGCCTGCTTGCGCGGAAGCAAGCAAAAGTGTGCAGCACGCAACGACCCATCGTCTGAAAATCATGGTTGCCTCCGCATAAAAGTACTTGCAACATATTGCCATCTGGCGCGGCTCTTCCGCCAATCCTTCGAAACGCCGCGCCAATGCTGGGCTTTACTTCTGTCCCTGCCCCAATTTCGCCTTATCCAGCACCGTCATCGCAGCGGCAACGAATCCGCCCGCGTCGGCCAGATTGGCAGGCAGGATCAGCGTATTGCCAGCTTTCGCGAGATTGCCGAATTGCTCAATATATTTCTCGGCCACTTTCAAATTCGCGGCCGCCATACCGCCATCAGAAGCCAACGCCGCCGCGACTTGACGCACCGCCGATGCCGTCGCTTCGGCCACCGTGGTCAATGCCGTCGCCTCACCCTGCGCCTTATTGATCGCCGCCTGTTTCTGACCTTCAGAGGCGAGGATTGAGGCTTGACGCTGACCATCGGCAATGTTGATTTCTTCCTGCCGCACGCCTTCCGATTTAGCGATCAAGGCACGCTTTTCGCGCTCGGCGGTGATTTGCGCCTGCATTGAACGCAAGATCGATTCCGGCGGGGTGAGGCTCTTGATCTCGTAACGCAACACTTTGATGCCCCAGGTGCGGCCGGCCTCGTCCAATACGCTGACCACTTTGTGATTGATCTCGTCGCGTGATTCGAATGTTTTATCAAGTTCCATTTTGCCAACTTCGGAACGCAACGCCGTCTGTGCCAATTGTGAAATCGCAAGTTCGTAATCTGACGTGCCGTAGCTCGCGAGACGTGGATCGACCACCTGAAAATAGATGATGCCGTCAACCGCAAGCTGGGTGTTGTCCTTGGTGATACAGACTTGCTCGGCGATATCCAGCGGCACCTCTTTCAACGAATGGCGGTAGGCCACACGGTCGATGAACGGCACGATCAGATTGAAGCCGGGTTGGAGAATCTCGTGGAATTTGCCGAGACGCTCGACCACCCAGGCGTTTTGCTGCGGCACGATGCGTACGCCTTCGATAATGAGCGCGATAAAGAATGCGGCGAGGAAGACGCCAATCGCGACACCGGGCGTCCAGACGTAACCCGCTACTGCGGCGAGGATGGCGGCGAAAATCATTTTTGCAAACATGGGAATCTCCTTGCGTTGATCTAATACGGTGGCGATTGCGGCGGGTACATGGGACTTCATTGAAACATTGTCGGTGCGGAGAACGCGTCCTCCGGCATCGGTTTGGTTTTTCAGCATTTCGTGGGCAACGTGTTTGGCGGCAGGCTTGGCATCGGCATTCACGGGGTCCGATCCTTTCGCCGCCGTCGCGACGTTCGCGGCATGGTTGCGTTGCGCGCTGTAGGCGGCCGCTTTGTTATCGCGCGGTTTGCCGCTTTGTTTGGCAATCTCATCCTTGATGCCCTCGATAATTTCTTCCAACCAGCCCGCTTTCTTGCCGGAAAAACCGGCGGCGATGCCGAACGCCACCAGCGCCACCCACTTCGATTGCGTGGCGCCCCAAGCGATCAGCGCGGCAATCGCGCCGATGATGACGCGGTCTTTCACAGTGCTAGACACCTTGTTTCTGACTGCCGACAACCCAGCACGAGCCATCCTGTGCAAGGATGTGCAGCATGCCGCCCTCGGCGATACCAGCGGCAACGAGATCACCCGGCTTGATGCGCGCATCCCATTCGGCACCGCGGTATTTCACACGCAACATGCCTTCGGGTTGATTGATCCATTTCACGACGGTGACCGATTGGCCGACATCGATCGCGTTGGATTGGTCATTGCCTTTGTGATGTTTCGCGTGCCATTTCTGCACCAGCCACGTTCCAACACTCGCGATCACACCCGCGACCGCGACTTGAACCAGAAACGGCGCGCCCAGCCACGCGGCGGCAGCGGCGAACAGTGCGCCGACACCGAGTACCAGCAAATAGAAGGTGCCAGTCATCAATTCGACGATGACCAGTACAAATCCGAGAATGGTCCAGATGAGATAGTCCTGCATGATTGCCTCCAAATTCATGACCCATCTTGGGTGCATCCATCGCCATCGTCAAGCAATGCGCCCCGAATTCATTGCTTCTTGCGACGAATGCCCGTAAAACCTGACGAATGACGAAAGTCCGTCGCCGTAGCTGGTAATCAGCCTGCGCGTTTGGCCGAAATTACCTTGGTATTCACACCTGCAAAATTGAGCCCGCCAAACAAGCGCCCGTGCTCGATTTTCACGCAGCGATCCATGATCACGTCTAACCCAGCCTCACGTGCGCGCGCCGCCGCCGCCTCATTGACCACGCCCAATTGCATCCACAGGCATTTGGCACCGATGGCAACCGCATCCTCAGCCAACGCAGGAATTTCCTCAGCTTTGCGAAAACAATCGACCATATCGATCTTTTCTGGCACGTCTTTCAGGCTGGCGTAGGATTTTTCACCGAGCACTTCCTGATACGCCGGATTGACCGGAATCACGCGATAGCCGTGATCCTGCAAATATTTAGCGACGAAAAAACTGGGCCGCCACCAATTGGCCGACAGCCCGACCACCGCGATGACTCGGCTCGATTTAAGGATGCGTTTCAGGTTCGCGATGTCGTCCATTGCGTCGGTCGGAACGTTTGTCGTTGACAGGTATCTTACAGAATGCCAGAAATTGGCGGCGGGCGCGATTTAGACAGTTTTGGGCTGAGTCATTCTTTGGTGTCTGGTTATTTTTTCCGCCCGCGCGATCTTGCCGCAACACCGAACCTGGAACCTGCATGCCCCTTCGCAAAATTATTTTCCGCATCTTGCATGTCTTTCATATGGCCCTGCTCGCAAGCGGCCTTAGCGGGGGATTAGCGTTTGCAGCGCTTCCCAACCACAGTATCGAGATGGCAACGATTGCACCGGGGCCATACCCGGTCGCCTGTACCAATCTGGCGCAGGACACGGCGCGCGTAGCGCAACTTGGCGTGCCGCTGGACGATTTCTGGACTGGTGCCGATGATCATTACATCGGCGATATCCTGCTCGAACCCGCCGACACACTGGTGGTTCGCCCGCGCATCCCGGACGAAGATCTTTACACGCGGCGCCGCAATTCGGCCGTTGAATTCGTCGTCATCACCTGCTATCCGACGACGGCCGGCAACAATCGGCCCGATTATCTGTTGCCCGACAACCAGCGCATCCCGCATATGCAGCGCCTGGGGCAGACACCACTATTTGCCCAGCAACCCTGCATCGCCATATTCCCGCAACCGGCCAATTGCGGGCGTTTTCCGCTACTGGTGTTTTCGCACGGACTCGCCGGCAGTCCGATCGATGGCAAGTCGATCGATTTTCTGGTGCGCCTCGCGGGCTACGGCTACATCGTCACGGCACCGTTCCACGGCGACAAACGTTTTTCACGCGTAAAAATTGAGGATCTGAATGACCTGATTTATGTCGCTCTCAATTTTGACCGGGTGGTCGAGCTTCAGGCGTTGCGACCGCTGGCCGTCAAAGCCACGATCGATTTGATGCTAGCCCATCCGCAGTTCAATAGCGTCATCGACGCAACCCGCATCGGCGGTATCGGCGGCAGCATGGGCGGCGCCACCATGACGTGGCTGCTCGGCGCGGAAATCACCAACGGTTTCACTAGCCAGAAATCTCAATCGACCGTGCGGGATCCGCGTATCAAGGCAGCGGTCGGATACGTCCCGTATGCCGGTGAAATTTACCTGCCTGCCTTTGGCGAGGACAACGCCACCGCACGCAACGTCAGCGCGCCCTACCTTGCGATTTCCGGCACGGCTGATACCACCGCCCCGATGTTCATGATGGAAAAGGCGATGAATAACTTCAAGGGTACGCGATATCTGGTGGCCTTGGCAGGCGTTGAACACACCTATAACGCCGGTTACGCCGATGATGTTTTCGGCTGGGTGATTCCCTTTTTCGCAGCCCATCTTGATGGAGACCGCGCGGCACTTGATCGCCTGACTCGGCAACGCAACGTGGCCGGTGGTCTGAACGATTTCATGCGCATTGACTACACCGCGCCGACCGCGTTGCAATCAGGCGAATTGCGCGTGGACGAATTCCGCAACGACCGGTTGAATCGCTATTTCCAGACCGGGCGGACAGGCGATAAAGCGCTGCTCGACGGCCCGTTCGCGTCATTGGGCTGGTTTCGCACCGGCTATTCGTACAAGGGGTACACATTGCCATTTCTGGGCGAGTTGCGCGTCAACACCCAGGCACCGGTGTGCCGCTTTTTCTTCCCGTCGATCTACACGCATTTCTTTTCTGCAGAAGCAACCGATTGCAATCTGGTGCGCGGCTATAGCACCATCGACGAAGGCATCGATTTCTGGATCACGCGCGCACCCGCCGGATCGACCGCGAGCTGCCCGACCGGCTCACACGCAGTGACGCGTCTGTACAACAATCGCTGGCGCGAAAACGATTCGAACCACCGATACACGACCAGCCGATCACAAGTGGCGGCGTGCGTGCGCGATGGATGGATCGATGAAGGTGTGGTGATGTGCGCGCCGTTGTAGCGCAGTTGCTATTGTCGCTACCCATCGCTCGCTTTGCGTCCGCAGGCGCGCTCAACCTAGCGCGGCAGCGAACATCAACGCAACCAAGGCTCCGAATCCGGCGGGAACCCCATAGCGCTCTGCTTTTGAAATGGCTTCACCGGAGATAATCTCGACCGGAACCGTAGTTTGTTCCAGCACCTGATTAGTGGTCGAATCTTCGAGCATGCGGGTAAGCGAATTCTTGCGCGCGGTGCTCATCACTATTCGGTTGCAATCGAGGCTGCGCGCCTGCTCGACGATCGCATTGGCTTTCCGGCCGATGACGATGTGTACCGAATTGGGTACCCCCACCCTATCCATATGTTGCTTCGCCGGGCGCAACACTTTTTCCGCTTCGTCGCGATGGAAAGAATGCCGCGCGTTGCGGCCAATGAATTGCGCAATATGGCGGGAAAACGGCGGCTGAACATTGAGCAGGTGAATCTCCATGTTCGGATTATTCCTGAATTCGCTGACGACATGCTTTAACGCAAGTTCAGTATTGCGGGTACCGTCGATGGGAACCAATATTTTCAACATGGCATTATCTCCTTCCGATATGTCAACATGGTTTCGATTCGCTTCAATTTGGCGGGCAAGGGCGGCAAGGCGAGTCGACATGCGCGATTCCAGCTGACGGTGATTCTTGACAAAGCCCGCCCACAGCACACCGCCGATGGTTATCAGGTAAATCAGTGTGATCGCGGCAATGTTGGTGCCGAACGCCACTTTCACAAACGGCTCGCTCATCAGCATTTTTACGGCTGTCCAAGCCAGCACACCCGCACCGAAATAGACAATGCCCGGATAGCGCTCGACCCAGCGAAGCAGCAAAGTACTTCCCCACACCACGATTGGCACACTGATTAGCAAACCCAGCACCACCAGCAGGTAGCTGCCCTGTGCGGCACCTGCGACCGCAAGAACGTTGTCAAGGCCCATCACCATGTCGGCAATCACGATGGTCTGTATCGCACCCCAAAAACCAACCGCCGGCGCAATTTTGTCGCCGTCACCATTACCTTTTTCAGGCAACAACAATCGATACGCAATCCAGATCAGCAGTACGCCCCCCACCAAAAGGAGCCCGGGAATTTTTAGCAGCCAGACAACGATCAGCGTCATCGCACTGCGCACCACGATCGCACCCACCGCACCCCAGATGACGGCCTGACGCTGCAAATGCGGCGGCAAACTGCGCGCCGCGAGGGCAATTACGATCGCGTTGTCGCCGGCCAGTACCAGATCGATGACAACGATCGCGAATAGCGCAGTGAAAAATTCAAGGGAAAGGAGTTCCATCGGCAAGCGGGTTTCGTGCGGTTGAAATGACCATCAAGGGTGGTGGGATTTTCGACAGTCTATGGCGCTCAATACCTCATGTAAATTCGATTTATATATTATTATTCATCGAATAATTCGAAGGATCGATCCAATGAACTTCAAGCACCTGGGATATTTCTGGCACGTCGCGAGAGCTGGTGGCGTCGCGCGCGCAAGCGAACAGTTGCACCTGACGCCGCAAACCCTTAGCGGACAAATCGGCTTGCTGGAGACACAGTTGGGTACGCCGCTGTTTGCCAAGAAAGGCCGCAATATCGAATTGACCGACGCAGGCCGTCTCGCATTCGGCTACGCGCAGGAAATTTTTGATTTGGGATCCGAGCTTGAAGAATCGCTGCGAAATTATCCGGCGCGCGGCCGCCTGATCGAGTTTCGAATCGGCGTGGCCGATGCCGTACCCAAAACTATCGCCTATCGCCTGATCGAGCCAGCGACGCGCCTGTCAACGCCGGTTCGTATCGTCTGCCGCGAATGGAAACTCGATAGCCTGCTGACTGAACTCGCCGCACACCGGTTAGACCTGGTGATTGCCGGTGAACCGATTCCCGCCGCCACGCGCGTACGTGCCTACAATCATCGTCTGGGTGAATCGGGGGTCAGTTTTTTTGCTGCGGCAGCGCTGCGCAAGACTCTCAACAGCGCGTTTCCTGCCTGCCTCGATGGCGCGCCGATGCTGGTTCCAGGTGAAGACACTGCCGTCAATCTTCGGCTGCTGCGGTGGCTAGAGGCGAAAGCCCTCCGACCGCGCGTGGTGGGCGAATTTGATGATGGTGCGTTGATGAAGGCGTTTGGCCAGCGAGGGCACGGTGTATTCATCGGGCCAACGGTGCTGGAGTCTGAAATTGAAATGCAATATCAGGTAAAGACGCTGGGGCGCACTCGGGATATTTATGAGGAGTTTTATGCCATCTCCGTCGAGCGGCGGGCCACGCATCCCTGCGTAATTGCTATCAACGCGTCCGCACGAGATGGCCTATTCAGGACGAAAAAGTCTGCTTGATGGGTCGTCATTGCGCCATCTTGCCACTCACACTCGATTAATCGTCGAGCAGCTTGTCGGCGCGTGCGCGATCCTTTTCCGGCAGTGGCGGAGGTGCTGCCGGTGCCGCGCGGACCCGGCGCTGAATCTGCACCACCAGTAATGCACCCGCCACCAGCAATACAAACGGCCCGAACCAAAGCATCCATGTTCTGCTGTCGAGCTCTGGCTTGTAAAGTACGAAATCGCCGTAGCGCGCTTTCAAATGCGCTTTGATTTCACGGTCGTTCTTGCCGCTCTCCGCGAGCAGACGCACCTCGCGTCGCAAGTCGCCCGCCAATCCCGCTGGCGATTCGGCCAGCGTCTGGTTCTGGCAGACGAGGCAACGCAATTCGGTTTCGAGTTTTTTCAACCGCAATTCGAGTTCCGGGTTTATCGGCGGCATCTCGGGGGTAGGGGTTTGCGCGAAGGCGGTGCTGGTTATCAAGAGGGCGAAACCAAATATGAAACTCAAGCATTGGCAGGCCTTCACAGCCATTTTTGCTTTGAACGCCGCGCCAGCACTTGCGTTTATGCCAATTACACCAAGTTTTCTCCTACGGCCCCTAACCCTGACATCGTCGTTCCCGCGAAGGCGAGAACGACGAAAACTTATTTGCTTTTTTCGATCGCCATTCATGCTTTGCTCAACTCTCGAATCATCGGCACCAACTTATCGCGCATCATTTCCTCACTGATCGGCCCGGTGTGTTTGTGACGGATCATTCCCGCCTTGTCGATGACAAACGTTTCCGGCGCGCCATACACACCGAAATCGATCGCCACGCGGCCTTCGAGATCGCTCACGGATAACTGATACGGATCGCCAAATTTGATAAGCCATGCTTTCGCGTCTTCGGGCTTGTCTTTCCAGTTGAGGCCGATGATCGGCACCACGCCCTGCTTCGCAAGCGCGTTCAACACCGGGTGCTCGTAGCGGCAGGACACGCACCATGAACCCCACACGTTGAGCAGCCAGACCTTGCCTTTCATGTCGATGTTGCTGAGCGTTTTTGCGGGATCGTGCAGCCTCGGCAAATTGAATGCAGGCACCGGTTTATTCAGCAGTGCGGAAGGAATTTCGCGCGGATTGAGCGACAGGCCCTTCCACATGAACCACACCAGGCCCAAAAATATCGCCAACGGCAATGCATATCGCCACGCGCGCACCAACGGTTTTGTGTCGGTCGATGTCATCGTCAATCGGCACCTTGCGGTGACGGTTTGCGACGCCGACCGCGCTTGGATCCTTCGCTCAGCCGCGGTGAAGCGCTGGGTGCGGATGTAGGCGCATCGACGACAGCGGTGCGTGGCGTCTTGAGCCGATAGCGTTTATCGGCAATCGCCAGCGCGCCGCCGAAGGCCATGATGAGACAGCCGAACCAGATCCAGTCGATAAACGGTTTCACGTAAATCCGCACGCCCCATGCGCCGTCACTGGCATTCTCGACCGGCTCGCCGAGCGAGACATACAAGTCGCCGGTGAAGCTGGAATTGATGGCCGCTTCCGTCATTGTCTGGCCGGTAGTGACGTAGGCGCGCTTTTCGGGATACATCACATCGACCAATTTGCCATCGCGAAATATCTCAAAGCGGCCCACGATGGCGCGGTAATTCGGTCCCGGCTTCTCGCTGATCGACACGAATTTGAATTCAACGCCGCGCTCGGTGGCACTTTGTCCCGGCGCCAAACGCACATCGCGCTCGGACTCGTAGCCTTTCACCAGCGCGATGCCGACGACGAACACGGCGATGCCCATGTGCGCAATGTGCATGCCGTAATAGCTCGGGCTGTTGGCGGTAAGTTTGGCGATGAATCCATTCGCCGGCGTGGTTTGGAAGCGATGCACGATTGCGGTCACGCAAGCGGCAACAATCCAGGTCGCCAACAACAGTCCCAAGGCCACCAGCGGCGACCATTGGCCCATCAAAAACGGCACGACAATACCGACCGCCGCCGCAATACCAAACGCCCATTTCAGCCGCGCCACCAAATCTGGCAAGGTCGCATTGCGCCAACGCGAGATCGGCCCGACCGCCATTAAGAATAATGCGGGTGCCATCAGCGGATAAAACACGGCATCAAAATACGGCGGGCCAACGGAAATTTTTCCCATGCCGAGTGCGTCGAGAAACAGCGGGTAAAGCGTGCCCAGCATCACCGCCAGCATCGCGACCAGCAACAACACGTTGTTGGCCAGCAACAATGACTCGCGCGAAGTCGGCGAGAACGCACGCGGCGCACGCGCAAGTCCCAACTGCGGCGCTCGCCACGCATACAACGCGAGCGACACGCCAATCACGATCGCCAAAAACGCAAGAATGAATACGCCGCGTCGGGGATCGGTGGCGAACGCATGCACCGAGGTCAACACACCCGAACGCACGAGGAATGTACCCATCAATGACAGCGAAAACGCGATGATCGCAAGCAGCACCGTCCAGCTCTTGAAAATGCCGCGCTTCTCGGTGACGGCCAGCGAATGGATCAATGCGGTGCCGACCAGCCACGGCATGAAGGATGCGTTCTCGACCGGATCCCAGAACCACCAGCCGCCCCAGCCCAATTCGTAATACGCCCACGCCGAACCGAGGCAAATGCCGACGGTGAGAAAGCACCACGCAGCAGTGGTCCAAGGCCGCGACCAGCGTGCCCACGTCGCATCGAGTTGGCCACCAATCAATGCCGCGACCGCAAATGCGAATGCGACCGAGAAGCCCACGTATCCCATATACAACATCGGCGGGTGATAAATCATGCCAGGATCCTGCAACAGCGGATTCAAATCGCGCCCTTCAATGGCAGCAGGAATCAGCCGATCAAACGGGTTCGAGGTAATCAACATGAACAAGTAAAAACCAACTGCAATCAACCCCAACACCGCCAGCACGCGCGAGATCACTTCCAGCGGCAAATTGCGGCTGAAGATCGATACCGCAAATGTCCAGCCGGAGAGCATCAGCACCCACAACAACAGCGAGCCTTCGTGCGAACCCCACGACGCAGTTACCCGGTAATAAACCGGCAATTTGGTGTTCGAATTTGCGGCGACGTTTTGCACCGAAAAATCGCTGGTCACGAACGAGTAAATCAGGCAACCAAAGGCAAACGCGACGAATAGAAACTGCCCCTGCGCCAACGGCCGCGATAGCGACATCAATCGCGTATCTTTTCTAAATGCGCCAACCATTGGCACGATGCCCATCGTGATCGCAAGACACAGCGCCAGAATCAGCGAGAATTGGCCCAGTTCGGGAATCATGGTTTCGCTCCAGTTGCGGGTTGCGTGACCACCGGCTTCTGCCCGGCAAACACCTTGCCTTCGATCGGATGCCCGGCCTTTTTCAACGCTTCGGCTGCTTCCGGCGGCATGTAATTTTCATCGTGCTTGGCCAACACTTCGCTTGCACGAAATACACCATTCGCATCCATTTTGCCTTGCGCCACCACGCCTTTTCCTTCCTTGAATAGATCGGGAAGAATGCCGGTGAACGTCACGGGAATTGTCTTGGCGGTATCGGTCACATCGAAATTGACCGTCAAGCCATCGGCGTTGCGTCTCACGCTGCCGGCAGTGACCAGGCCACCCAGACGAAACGCGCGATCCTGCGGCGCTTTTTTTTCCGCCACTTCGCTGGGCGTGAAAAAGAATACGATATTCGACTGAAATGCTTTTAACACCAGCGTGGTCGCGATCGCGATGACGGCGAGGCCAAGTGCGATCCACAAAAATCGTCGATAGCGTGATTTCACGATGGCCTTCCTGCACTGTCTGCCGCCGCGCGCCGGGCACGTTGCCGGAGCAAATAGATCTCAACCGCGATTGCCAACGCGAATGCGCCGTACGATCCCCATACATAAAACCCGCGCCCACCCATCGAAAAAAATTCTGTCCAGCTCATGATTTGCTCCTCATGGCATCAGTCATCCACCCGGCATCGCGTTCACGTTCGCGGATGATTGCGCGCACCCGTACCAGCGACATCGCGACGGCATACGCCCAGCAGGCCAGCACCATCAATAGTAATCCCCAACGCATTGCGGGGGAGGCGATCGCGTTGCCGGCGAGCGAGACGGAAGAGCCTTGGTGCAGCGTATTCCACCACTTGACCGAAAAATAAATGATCGGCACGTTCACCGAACTGACAATCACCAACAGCGCGCCGGCCTTGTCGGCGCGGCGCTTGTCTTCAATTGCATGGGTGAGTGCCAGATATCCGACATACAAAAACAGCAGCAGCAAGGTTGACGTAATGCGTGCGTCCCACACCCAATAAGTTCCCCATGTCGGCCGGCCCCACAACGAACCGGTCCACAAAGCGATCGCGGTAAACATGGCTCCGGTGGGTGCCAACGCCTCCATCATCATCGCCGAAACGCGCGTATTCAACGTGAGCGCCATCACACCGTAGGCGGCCATCACGAGATAAATGAACATGCCGATGATCGATGACGGCACGTGAATGTACAAAATGCGGTACACCTCACCCTGCTGAAAATCGACTGGCGCAACGAGCAAGCCTAGCCACAATCCCGCGACAGCAAACAATCCCGCCAGCGACGCGAACCAAGGCCACAACTTTCCCGCCAAGGGATAAAACGTTGCCGGTGACGAAAATTTATAGAGATTCATGCAAGCTAATCCAATGAAATCCGCAACGCGCTCGCGACCGCGAACGGTGCGGCCAGCCCACCCAGCAGCAGCATCGCACCGAGCAACGAAAGATTGGCGGAATAATCGATCGACGCCGACACTTGCGCCACCGCACCGGCACCAAAAATCAGTACCGGCACATACAACGGTAACACCAGCAACGCCATCAGAATTGAGCCGCCGCGCACCCCTAACGTGAGCGCGGCACCGAAGGCGCCGATCATCGATAACACGGGAGTACCCAGCAACAGACTCACCGCAAGTATTGCAAGTTCCTCATCTGCCAGACCGAATTGCAACCCCAGCATCGGTGCGAGCAATGTCAACGGCAGGCCGGTCATCAACCAATGCGCGATGATTTTACCCGCCGCGATCAACGCCAATGGATACGGCGACAGCAGCATTTGTTCCAGCGTGCCATCCGCGTAATCGTTGCCGAATAATCGTGGCAATGTGAGCAGCACCGACAACAGCGCCGCCACCCAGACCACGCCCGGGGCAATACGTTGTAAGAGTGCCGTTTCCGGGCCGATCGCGAGCGGAAACAAACTCACCACGATCACCAGAAACGCGAGTGCCTGAATCAGTTCGCCTTTCGATCGGAGGCCCAGCCCCAGATCGCGTCGCACCGCAAGCCACAGCGCGCGCTCGGCTGCGCGTTCATACCCTTCGCGTTCGACAGCGCTGGTGATCGCGGCGCTCATATTCAATTTTCGCCCAGTGCCAACTCGCGCATGTTGGCCGACACCGCGAGCGGCAAGTGGGTGGCGACGCAAGCGAGGCCGCCGCCGCGCAAATGCGCGTCCAACAGCGTGCTAAATATGGCCACACCCTCTGCGTCCAGCGCATTGGTGGGTTCATCCAGCAGCCACAACGGTTTTCGGCTCAACGCCAGACGCGCCAGGCCGACCCGCCGCTGTTGCCCTTGCGATAACCGTCGCGCCGGCAATTGATGGCGTCCCGCAAGACCGGCGGCATCAAGTGCGTTCGCGCGTGCCGCAACATCGGGCTCGATGCCGTCGAACGCCAATGCGTCAAGGAGATTTTCATCCGCGCTCAATTCCGCTTTCAAGGCGTTCGCGTGGCCGAGATAAAGGCTTGACTCGCGCTGCGCACTGCAAAGCGGCGACCAGCGCTGATTGCACCAGCGCACCTCACCGGCATCCGCTGCCGTCAACCCGGAGAGCACCCGAAGAAGTGATGTCTTGCCGGAGCCATTCGCGCCGCGCAGAATCATTGCCTGCCCTGCATGGAGTTGCCAATTCAAGTCCGCAAATAATCGTTTTGGACCGCGCGCCAAACTCAATTGGTGCACGCTCAATTGCGGCGCAGTCGCGGTTTCGTTCATGGCGCGACCGTTGACAATGTCACGTTGACATTCGCGGCCCCCGGCACCACCGGCGCGCTCACACCGGAGACATCGCCCGCTTGCAATTTCGCGTTGCCGGATTTGGAAATACGCGCTTCGATCACCACTTCGGCGACCGATGACAAATTCATTCCCGGCGCCATTGCCATCGCGTCGGTCAGCTCGAAGGCGTACGGGAATTTGTCCGCCGATGGCGCGGGAATTTTCAATATGGCGAGCGGCATGCGCGAGCCTTGCTTCGCGCGGGCAAACACGAATAGCGTATCGCCCGGCGCGACTTTCGCGGCCATCTCGGCGGCGAGCATGATTTTTCCGGTGACTTTTGCGGTACTTGCGTTTGCATTTTTGGCGGCAGGAGGCGGCGAGGACGGCGGTGGCGATACGGCGGCGGGCGGGGCAGCGGAGGCGGGCAATACATTCGCGCCATTCGGGCGACCCCCTTCCACTTCCGCGATGATGGCGTCGATTTGCCGTGAATCCTCCGAATCTTTTGCCACTAGGGATTTCAATTTTTTCCAATTAACAAGCGCCGCATCACGCTTTCCCGCGCGCAGATCGGCCGTTGCCGCCAACGCCAGCGCTTTCATATTGGCCGGATCGAGTTTTAATGCGCGCTGAATCAGCGTCGCCGGTTTGCCGTCGAAGCGGCCCTCCTGCGCCATCACGGCCACGTCCGCGTAATCAGCCAGCAATTGCGCGTCGTTTGGCAACAGTATTGTGGCGCGCTCGTATGCGGCCAAGGCTTCCGGAAACCGGCCCAGCGCACCTTGCGAGCGCGCGAGCAGCACCCAGCCTTTCGGGTCACCCGGGTTCTGTTTCATTTTCTCTGCGAGCGTATCGACCATCGCGACAATTTGTTTGTCCGACATCGGCGATTGGGCGGCCGGTTCGGGTGCCGCGGCCGTGGCGACGCCGTTCAACGCCTGCGGCGTGCCGAGCGTCGCGTAAATCGACAAAGCCGCCACCGGAATCAACGCACCCAACGCACCCGCCAACCACCAGGATGCGCGTGGCGCGGCGGTTGCGATGGCAGTCGAGGCTGCCTCTTCCGGCACTTCTTCGACCAGTCGCTGTGACAACTCGCTCAATGCGAGATCACGTTCGCCGGCCTGGATAACGCCACGTGAAAATTCATCTTCAATTTCACGCTTGGCCGAGCGGAATACGGCGATGTTACTCGCGGAATCGAGCACGCCCCGATCATTTTGGTCCACGGCGCGTGTGCCCCGGCGCAACAGAGGTACCAATACAAACGCCAGCGCCGCCAATAACATCAAGGTCGCAACAACGATAAATGAGATCACAGGTAGGGTTGGATTGCGCCGGAAGAGAGGACAGAAATTATATCCCGCGCACCTGTCATGCCGGTTTTGCGAGTGAGCAGGCTTTGCGATAGCGCAAATGATGTGCTCCGGGTACGTCGGGACGCACGCGACTGTTGCCGAGAAGTTCAACCCACCCGTATCAAACCCCAGCGCTGGCGAGGTGTTCGAGGCATAATCATCGCGAAACGCGCGCCGAGACTGGTTTTTCATAGATTGCTGCGGCCAACAATGGGAAATGTTGACAGTCAGCGACGAGCGCCAGCAATATTCAATTTGAACGTCGGCAATTGAATCCACATTCAAACGTGCACTCCATCCGCGAGCGCAATCGATCATCACTATGTCAAGCGAACCGATATTTTTTGCCAATGCCGCTGCGCTGCGACGCTGGTTCAGGACCCACGCATCGACCGCGTCCGAGCTCATCATGGGCTTCATGAAAATCGGTTCCGGACAACCCAGCGTGACGTGGCCGGAATCGGTCGATGAAGCACTATGCGTCGGCTGGATCGATGGCGTTCGCCATCGGATTGACGACGAGCGCTATCGGATTCGGTTCACGCCACGGCGTGCCGGATCGCATTGGAGCGCGATCAATATCGCGCGGATCGCGGTGTTGCAAACCGAGGGCCGCATGCAGCCCGCTGGCCTGGCCGCATTCCAACGCCGTACCGAGGCCAAATCGAGGCAAGCCTCCTATGAGCAGGAAACCGAAGCGATATTTGACGTGAGCGAGGCAAAGCAGTTCAAGCAAAATCGAGCCGCGTGGGCGTTTTTTGACGCGCAGCCGTCCGGCTATCGGCAACGGATGACGTGGCGGGTCATCAGTGCGAAGCAATTGCCGACGCGGCAAAGGCGCTTGTTGCGTTTGATTGCAGCCTCAGCCGACGCCACGCGCTTGTAACGAGAAGATCGCCGAGCCAGCGGCACCCAAATGGTGGTCGCCACAAACCGGCACAAAACAGGGTCGCCACTGCATCGCGCGCTATTGCTTTTCAACCCCGAAATTCTGCATTCTGTCCTCTTTGAACTTGCCGGCTCGATGCCAACGCCTACACTCGCCGCACCCATCTTGCGACCGCAGTAAAAAACGACAACCCAAAAAAGTAGACTGCATGATAATTTTCAGACTTGTGGCGATTTGCAGCGTCATTGTCGCGTTGCATCCAGCAAACGCCCAGACCCCCGCCGAGCGCCGCAATCCTGCCTTCACGGCCACACAGATGCGTCCGGACGAGAAGATCGTCATCGACGGCAAGTTGGACGACGCCGTCTGGCAACGCGTCGCGCCAATGACAGAATTCTACGAATATCGTCCGCGTGACGCGGTCGCGGCAAAATATCCGACCGAGGCGCGCATTGCCTACGACAAGCACGCCCTGTACGTTGGCTTGACGGCGCATGACCCCGACCTATCGAAACTCGATGCGCCTTTGGTGCGGCGCGATCAGGTGCAGGGTTCGCAGGATTTGTTCGCGTTGCATATCGACCCCGTCGGCAACCGCAAATTCGCACAAATTTTTCGCGTCAACGCGGCCGGCGCGATCGGCGACGGGTTGTTCAATGAAGACACCACCAACGAGGATTTTTCACCGGATTTTGAATTCGATGTACGCACCTCGACCTTCAAGAATGAAACAGGCAGTGGCTGGACCGCGGAATTTCGCATTCCGTTTTCCACCCTGCGTTATTCCGATCCGCCGTCGCCGAATTGGAGCATCCAGATCGTACGCGGCATGTCGCGCGATCAACAGTACCGCTTCGCCAACGGCAAAATTCCGCGCGATTCCAATTGCTTCATGTGTTACGCGCAGACGCTTGATGGCATGCGCGATCTGCCCGCCGGGCGCGAATTCACGTTAACACCGCAACTGACGGTACGCAAAACCACCGACAAAACCAACCACGCGCCCGCCGACAAGAAGACCGATATCGTGGTTGGGCTGGACGTGAAATTCCGCCCGCGCCCGGATCTGGTATTCGATGCCACCATCAACCCCGATTTTTCGCAGGTCGAACTCGATACCCCGCAGCTCGCCACCAATTCCCAATTCGCGCTGTTCTTCCCGGAAAAGCGCCCGTTCTTTCTTGAAGGGGCCGATATCCTGGCGTCGCCTTTCAACGGCGCGATCTACACTCGCTCGATCAACGATCCGGCCTGGGGTGCGCGCCTCACCGGTCGCAATGACACCAGCGATTACACGATCCTTACCGCGCACGACGATGGCCGCGGACTGATCTTGCTGCCCGGCCCGCTGACGACCAATTTCGCGCGGCAAACCAGTCAATCGCAAGCGACCATCGGCCGCTATCGCACCAATATTGGCGCGGTATCGGTGGGTGGCCTGGTGACCGATCGCACCTACGACAGCGCACCGGGCATTCCCGCCGCGCACAACCGTGTCGCGGGTGTCGATTTTGTCTGGCGACCGCAGGCCGAGTTGCGGGTGCGTGGCCAACTGCTCGGGTCGTTCACCAAGGATCCACGCAACATTCGCGATGTACCCGATAACGACCGCGCGGCCCTGGTTGACTACAACTGGCGCGATCCGGCGTGGAGTTTGTCCGGCGGGGTCGAGCAAGTCGGTAAGGGATTTCGCGCCGACAATGGTTTTTTCAGTCAGGCCGGTTACCTGAATGTCTATCAGGAGTTCCAGCGCAAGTTCACCGAAATCGGCCCGTTTATTGAAGTCTCGCCATATTTCAATATCGGCCGCAAGACCGACGAGAAGGGTCGCCTGCTATACGAGCAATTCGTGCCCGGCGTATTCATGTCTGCCGCCAAGAACACCAATATCGGCACTGAATTCCGTCCCAATGTCAAAGTGCGGGTACGCGATGGTTCACCGCCACTGAAGCGCGACCAGTATTTTCTGTTTGTGGAATCGGCGCCCGGCACCTGGCTCGCGCGCTACTATGTGGAGACCGCGATTGGCGACCGCGCTGACATTGCGGCCAACAAGATTCGTCGCGGCTATTACATCGGTGCCAATGCAACCATTCGGCTATCGGATCGGTTTGAGCTTGAACCGCGCATCGACGAATCGATCATGGGCACCACCATTCTCGCGACCGGACCCGAGCGCGCGCTGCATGAACGCGCCGTGCAACTAACGGGTGTCTACCACTTCACGGCGCGTGACAATCTTCGCCTGATCGGCCAGTACAACAGCGTGTGGCGCGGTGCGGCGTTCTACACGACACCGGTCAGCCCGAAGGAAAAAACTGAAACGCTGTCGTTGGTCTACGGCCATTTGCGCGGCCTTGGCACCACCTTTCACGTCGGCGTGAACACCACTCGCAGCACCGAACCCTCGGAGCAATATAAACGCCGACAGGATGAAGTTTTCGTCAAGGCGTCGTGGGCATTTGATATGGCGGCGCTGTTGCCTTGATCGGCGTTGGCCGATCGGTGCAAGCATCGAATTCGGCGGCAAAGGCGCGCGTCAAGGGCCCAAACCCGTGGCATTGGCGAGACTCTCCGGGCAATTGCATTTCAAACGGCAGCGTTCGCGCAGATCCCCACGTTGAGCCGCGCGTCGCAGGTATCGCCAGGCGAAGAGAAAATCGATGGCGATAAATGTCACAATGCGCGTTCCGCATTACCTAGCCATTGCCTAATCATGTTCACCAAGTTATTCAAGACCGACGAGCCGCCTGAGAAATCAGCCGCCGCAAAACCTGTTGCGACGCCCGCCCCACCGCCAGACAAAACACCGTGGCAGGCACAGTTGCGTGCCGCGGAAGGTGACGATGAAGCATTGCTGGCGGTGGCGAAATCGGCCCCATTCGTCGATATCAAACACGCCGCCGTGCAAGCATTGACGAGCGAAGAGGCGTTGAAAAAAGCCGAACGCGAATTCCGCAATCACGATCGGCGCGTTCACCGTGAAGCGAAGCAGCGGCTGGAAGCGAAGATCGCCGAGCGAGAGGCACGTGCGGCGGCGACGATTTTGATCGACGCGGCAGCGTTGCTGGTGCAGGAGAAGAACATTCCCGCCAACCGGCTGGTCGAACTCGACCGTGCGTGGCAGCATTTGGATATCGCATTGCTTGAAGAAAACCAGCGAGCCGCCTATGCGACGGTCTGGACACAATTGAGCGGGCTCGCACGCGAACGCGGCGATCAGCAACTCTGGACCAAACGCTGGTTGGCTGAAGCGAACCGCGCGCTGACCCAGTTCCACACCGTTTGCCTTCAGGCGGCGCGCGGCGGTCGCGAAGATTTTGACGAGGATATCGAGTTGGCGCGCGCGCGCGTAGCCGTGGAGGAGGCACTTTCGGTCTCATTGATGGCCGGTGATGCGGCCGCCGCGGTGCCGTCGGTCGCCCCCTTGCAGGCGGATCTGCGCACGGCGCTACAGCTCGCCAGCGACACCGCGGCGCGACTCGCATTGCTGAATGCGTTGCCGGCCACCGCAGTGGGCACCGAAGCCGCGCACTGGCAATCCCTTGCCATCGCCGACGCGCATGTCGCCGCAGCCCTCAACGCGCGCTTTGAACAATGGCAGCGTGAACAGAATGACGCGCGCCTCGCGCATTCGGCGGAAGTGAAAAAACAATCCAGCGAGCAAAAAAAAGCGGCGCGCCAGGCGCAGCTCGATCTCATTCTCGCTGCACTGATCGACGCCGAAGCCGCGTTAGCGGGCGGACATGTAAGTGAAACCATTCAACATCTGCATAAGGTCGATGAGCTTGCGCAAAAAACGTCGCTCGACAAGGCCGTGCAGAGCCGCATCGAGATCGCGCAGGGGGAGGCCGCGCGTCTGAAAGGCTGGCAACACTGGGGCGGCGGACGCGTGCGCGAAGACCTGGTCGTCGAAGCGGAAGCACTCGCCAAAGCGAGCGCGGCGGAAAAATTACCGATCAAAGCGCATGCCGATGCCATTGATAATCTGCGCGAGCGCTGGAAGGAGCTCGATAAGTTGGGTGGTGCCACCAACCGCACGCTGTGGATCAAATTCGACGGCGCGCTAAAGTCCGCCTTTCTGCCGGTGGCCGCGCATCTGGATAAATTGAAAGCGGTGCGCGACGAGAATTTGAAAGCGCGCAACGCACTCATCGCGGGGCTCGATGCGGTCACACTCGCCGATGCGGCGAAGGAAGAGCCGCAGGATTGGCGCGCGCTGGCCCGCACACTCGAACAATTTCAAACCGAATGGCGCAAATTGGGCCCGCTGGAACACACGGTGCCGCACAAGGCGCGTAAAGGGTTGGAGACGCGTCTGAATGCCGCCATTGCGCGCCTCGATCAACCGCTGGGTGAGGTTCGCCGCGTGGAGCAATTGAAACGCAGCAAATTGATCGAGCGTGCCAAGGTGTTGGCTGCCGATCCGAGCGCCCGCGACGCGATTCCCAAGGTGCGCGAGTTGCAGACCGAATGGCAGCAAGCGGCCAAGGGTTTGCCACTGGCGCGCGGGGAAGAAAATAAATTATGGGGCGAATTCAAAGCCGCGACCGATGCCATTTTCAAAGGCCGCGATGCGCTACACGCGGCACGCGATGCCGAATTCAAGTCGCATCTTGTGGCCCGCGAAGCGCTGATCGCGCGCTTGAGCGCGCTGACCGCCGATACGCCTACTGCCGAACTCAAACGCACCATTTCCGATATCGATCGCGAATGGCGCAACGCCGGCGAAGCGCCGCGCGCGGTGGCCGCAAAAATCGATGCGAAATTCCGTGCCGCGCGCGATACCGCGCAACAATACGTGGCCGGCAGTGCCAACCGCGTCTGGCACGCGACCTGCGATGCGCTATCGGCCAAGTTGGCGATCTGCGAGGAACTTGACGCTGCACCGGCAGATGATGCCGAGGCGCGCTGGCAGGCAATTGCTGCGCTGCCCCAAGTGTGGGAGCGCGCGTTGCAGGCAAGATTCAAGTCGGCAATAGCGGGCAACGTCGGCGCAACGAACACCGATCTCGCCGGCAAACTTCTGCTGCAACTTGAAGCAGCGCTCAATATTGAATCGCCCTCGTCGTCTCAGGCGGCGCGGCGCGAACTCAAATTGCTGGCATTGAAAAATGCGATGGAAGGCCGACAGTCGGCGAGCACATCGGCAACCGATATCGACCGCCTATTGGCCCAGGCGTTCGGGTTGACGCAGCTGGACGAAACCGCGCGGGGTAGACTTCGGGGAGTTGTTGCGGCATTGCGAAGTGGCTCGCATCGCAGCGCGTAGTAACGTTTGCGAACGTTTGAATAGGACTTTCCGCTCGCGATGTCCGACGCACGCGCTTTGTTGCCCGGCAGCGAAACGGCTGCCGCGTTGCCCACAAAAGTCTAATTAAAAACGTTGATTTTTCACGCCCTGCCGCGCCCCATTCCCGCCTTTCCGCGCTTTATCGCAGATCGTTCACGCACAGGGCGAGTCCGGGATATGCTTCTGACATGGAAAACGCCCTGAATTTTCTGCGCCAATTCACCCCGAAGCGCCTGTTGCTTGCGATGCTGCTCACCAGCGTCGCGACGGTGATCATCAAGCCATACTTTTCATACAACGTTGATTTTTGGTACTTGTGGGTGCGCTTGTTTATTGTCGCGGTGGTAATGTTGTTTGCCTACATTCTGGGCGGCACGTTACATGCGCGCTTCCAGCCGGCACGTTGGCGGATTGAGCAAGTTCAATTTGTGGCGCTGATTGCAGGTGCGGTGGTCGGCACCATCGTTTCAGGATTGGTGATCGGTCGATCGCTATCGGAAATGGTCACCAATCAGGCGATCTTTTGGGGCATGGTGATTTTTACCGGTGCGGGGATCGCACTTGGCGTTCTCGCGACCACGTTGCTCGTGTACCGCGAACGCGCGGCTCGTGCCGCCGCCGATATTGCGAAGGGCGATGCCCAACGCCACGAGCTGGAAAAGCAAGTGCTGGAAGCGCGACTGAAATTGATGCAGGCGCAGATCGAGCCGCATTTTCTGTTCAACACGCTCGCCAATGTGCAGCACCTGGTGGAGGCGAATCCGCCGCTCGCGGCGCGCACGCTGGAGTCGCTCATTACCTACCTGCGCGCGGCATTGCCAGACATGCGCGAAGGCGGTACCACGCTCGGGCGCGAGGCCGACATGGCGCGCGCGTACCTTGAAATTCAACAACTGCGCATGGGGCCTCGGCTCACGTTTGTTGTCGATATTCCGGACGCGCAACGCGCCGTCGCGTTTCCGCCGATGATGTTGCTGACATTGGTGGAAAATGCGATCAAGCATGGGATCGACCCGCTGCAACAGGGCGGCGAAATCCGCGTCTGGGCCGACGCCACCGCTGACGGTGCGATGGAAGTGTGTGTGGCCGATACCGGCGCCGGCCTCTCGCATTCCACTGGCATGGGCATTGGACTGGTCAATATCCGCGAGCGCCTGCAAGCGCTGTACCGAAAAAATGCCAAACTATTGCTGGAAGAAAATAGCCCGCGCGGCGTGGTAGCCAGAATTCGTATCGAAGGCGAATCCGCCGCAGCCAAGTGAAAATTAAAACAGACTCTGCGTGAAACATGAGCACAGACATCACTGCCATCGTCGCCGATGATGAGCCGCTGCTGCGCGAGCAGCTGAAGCTGCGCCTCGGCAAACTTTGGCCTGAACTAACGCTCGTCGCCGAAGCCGTCAACGGCGCGGAAGCGTTGGCACAGTATGAAGAGCACGAACCCGATATCGTGTTCCTCGATATCCATATGCCGGTAATGACGGGCCTCGAAGCCGCGCGCCTGATCGGTCGCGGTCGCGACAAGCGCGCACATATTGTTTTCGTCACCGCCTACGACGAGCATGCCGTCGAGGCCTTCGAGCGCGGCGCAATCGACTACGTGTTGAAACCATTCAACGAGGCGCGTCTGGCCGAGACCGTATTGCGCCTGAAAGAGCGCGTCGAGCAAAGCGACGATGCCGCGAAACAAGCCGATGCCGACACCGATGTCGCAACCGTGCTGCGGCAACTGACCGCACACATGGGCCTTCCCTCGGGTGAATATCTGCGTTGGATCAAAGCGAGTGTGGGCCAGACGGTGCGATTGATTCCGGTCGATGAAGTGATCTATTTTCAGTCCGACGAAAAGTACACGCGGGTGGTGCTCGAGGACGCCGAAGTGCTGATCCGCAAACCCATCAAGGAATTGCTGGCCGAGCTCGATCCCAAACAATTCTGGCAAATTCACCGCGCCACGCTGGTCAATACCAACGCCATCGCCGGTGTGGTGCGCGGGTTACGCGATCAGGCCGATATGAAACTCAAAAATCGCACGGAAACCCTCACGGTCAGCCGCAATTTCACGCATTTGTTTAAGCAGATGTGAGTGTTTGCTTCTCGGGTGCCGCTGCGCTGGGCGCAGTACTCGGGTTGCATTGCGTTTCAGATCGACTAATAGACACCGTTCGCCCTGAGGTATCGAAGGACTGCGCGCAACTAGGCCCTTCGATACCTCAGGGCGAACGGTGCTTATGTGAACCGCATTGTGTCAGGTTGGCAGTCCGCAACAATGGGAACTTCTATTAACCCCCCAAATCTTAGAATTGTGGAATGAACAAGGGGGCGAGATGAAGCGTGGTTCGGGAGATTTATTTGCGGGGCATCGGCGGCGGGAGAAGTTGCAGCAGTTTACCAAGGTGCTCGATGCGTTGACACGGCTGGTGGATTGGGCGGCACTGGCGAAGGTTCACAACGACGCCACCGGTCGCGAAGCGCCGCAGCCGAAGGGAGGACGGCCACCGTACGCAACCAACGTGATGCTCAAGATCATGGTGCTGCAACAGCTCTACGGCAACCTGTCCGATGAAGAGATGGAATACGCACTGCTCGACCGCGCGAGTTGGCAAACGTTTATCG
>JAYTUX010000092.1:0-8004 GCA_043744315.1 Betaproteobacteria bacterium
CTGAACAACCGGCTACGTGAATGTCTGGGCTGGCGAACACCAAACGAAGTCTGGGCAGAGATGGTAAAGAAAACGTTGCACTAAAATCCTGAGCGCGCCCATCCGAACAAGAAACCCCAGCATTGGTGCGGGTTTCCAGACGCTTTCACCTGGAAACGCCCGCCAATGCTGGTGTTTAGCAATCACGGAAAGGCTCCACGACCGGAACCGGCATCCGCTTAAATGGGCTGCTTCAACTGCTCCAGAATCGCCGGATTCTCCAATGTCGACACATCCTGCGTAATCGCCTCACCCTTGGCAATCGAGCGCAGCAGACGCCGCATGATTTTTCCCGAACGTGTCTTGGGCAGGTTATCGCCGAAGCGGATGTCTTTCGGTTTCGCAATCGGGCCGATTTCCTTGCCGACCCAATCGCGCAGCACTTTTGCCATCGCAATTGCATCGTCACCCGTCGGTCGTGCACCTTTTAAAACCACAAATGCGCATACCGCTTCGCCGGTCATGTCGTCCGGTCGGCCGACCACAGCGGCTTCGGCGACCAGAAGCGAATTCGACACCAGCGCGGATTCAATTTCCATGGTTCCCAAACGATGTCCGGAAACATTTAGCACATCATCGATGCGGCCCATGATGGTGAAATAGCCGTGTTCTTTATCGCGCACAGCACCATCGCCGGCGAGATATAGTTTGCCGCCGAGCTCCTCGGGAAAATAAGTTTTCTGGAAACGTTCCGGGTCGCCCCAGATGGTGCGCGCCATCGACGGCCAGGGACGCTTTACCACCAGTATTCCACCGTTGCCGTTTTCAACGTCCTGCCCCACTTCGTCAACGATGGCGGCCATGATGCCGGGTAGCGGCAATGTGCAGCTGCCCGGTTTTAACGGCGTCACACCAGGCAGCGGCGTGATCATGTGGCCGCCGGTTTCGGTCTGCCAAAAGGTATCGACAATCGGGCAGCGCGTGCCGCCGACGTTTTCGTAGTACCACATCCATGCTTCCGGATTGATCGGCTCGCCGACCGAACCGAGAATACGCAGCGACGTCAAATCGTAATTGCGCGGATGCGTTTTCGGATCCACCTCGCCCGCTTTGATGAGTGAGCGGATGGCCGTCGGCGCGGTGTAGAAAACCGACACTTTATGCTTCTGGATCATCTCCCAGAAGCGGCCTGCGTTCGGATACACCGGCACGCCTTCAAACACGACTTCGGTGCCACCCACCGACAGCGGGCCATACGCCACATACGAATGTCCGGTCACCCAACCGATGTCGGCCGTACACCAGAACACGTCGGCAGGCTTCGAATCGAAGGTCCACTTCATCGTCAGGTGTGCCCACAACAAATAACCGCCGGTGGAATGCTGAATGCCTTTCGGTTTTCCGGTCGAGCCCGAGGTATAGAGAATGAACAGCGGATGCTCGGCACCCACCCACTCGGGTTCGCAGATTTCGCTCTGTGCAGGTTCGAGTTCGTGCCACCAATGGTCGCGCCCCGCCGTCATCCCCACCTTGCCGCCGGTACGCCTGTACACGATGCAGGTTTTCATGTGTTCGCAGCCGCCCATCGCGAGCGCTTCATCGACGATCGCTTTGATGGGCAGCGCCTTTCCACCACGCATTTGCTCGTCGGCGGTGAGAACCGCAATGGCCCCTGCGTCGATGATGCGTTCCTGCAAGGACTTCGCCGAGAAACCGCCGAACACCACCGAATGCGTGGCACCGATGCGCGCGCAGGCTTGCATCGCGATCACGCCCTCGACCGTCATCGGAATGTAAATGATGACGCGGTCGCCTTTCTTGATTCCCTTGGCCCGCAGCGCATTGGCAAATTTGCATACGCGCGCATGCAATTCACGATAGGTGATGCGAGTGTTGGTACCGTCGTCGGCTTCAAAAATAATCGCCGTCTTGTCGCCGTTGGCGGCGAGATTCCGATCCAGGCAGTTGTATGACACGTTCAATTCACCGTCGTGAAACCACCTGTAGAAAGGTGCCTTCGTTTCATCGAGTACTTGCGTAAACGGTTTGTGCCACTCGAGGTTTTCGCGCGCGAGTCTCGCCCAAAATCCGGTGTAATCGCGTTCCGCTTCGGCGCACAAGGCCTGATACGCGGGCATTCCCGAGATGGCGGCGCTTTTTACCAGCGCGTCGGGCGGATTGAAAATGCGATGTTCGGTCGAAACCGATTCAATGGAAGACATGCCGTTCTCCTCGTTGCGTTTATCTGTGAAAACACATTGTTGGTGTTTTTAAATTTACAACAGAAAGTTGGGTTGCGAAACTGCCGATTTACGCTGCATCACGGACACCATTATCCCAAGTGCCGCAGATTCGATATTAACGGCGATCAAACTGACGCACGGCTTACAACCAGCCAGCTTAGGCTATAAAGCTATCTTATGTCTTTTATAAGACTTATTGACGCGCTGCAACATTGGGTGTAATTTGGCGATGTATTTAACTTGTGGCCGGCATCCATCGATCCGCTGCCGGCCAGCGGAGAACCCATGAAACACGCGCGCGCCGAATCACTTCCCGAATCCGACAATTTCACCGCGGGCATGCTCGGCGACTATTGGCCGGGCATTCAAATTTACTATCCGCCAGTCAAGTATGCGCCCGCGTTGGGCCTGTACGAGGATCTCGAGCAGGCCTCGCAGCGCTTCAAGAAACATGCTTCGGGCACCACCTCTCATACCCTGATTTTCGACCTTGAAGACGGCTGCCGGCAAAAGGAAATGTCGCGCGAGCTGTTGCGCCGCGAATTGCCTGGGATGAAGAAGCGCAAGGAAGTTCAAGTGGCGGTGCGGATCAACCCTTTCCGTACCGACGAATACGAAAAGGATTTGCAAATGATCCGCGATTTGTCGGACCACATCGACGTGGTGATGTTGGCGAAGGCGGGCGAAGCGTACGGCTCGCCGGAAATCCGCGATCTCTCGGCGGTGCTGGTAGGCCTCAATCACCGCATGACGATTCAACCGATCATCGAACACCCCAAGTCGCTCAAGATCGCTCCCGATCTGATGCAGTACGCGACGGTGAAACACGTCGTGTTTGGCATCCACGATTTCTCCAAAGCGATGGGAATTCAGATCACGCCACGGCGCTGGACCATCGAACTCGCGTACTTCATGAATCAAGTGTTGTTTGAAGCGCGTATCGCGGGTAAAGGTGTTATTGGCGGCGTGGAAACGCTGATCGGCCAATCGGCCATGCCGGAAAACTTTGTCGAGCCCGATGACGTGCGGCGATGGCTTGACTTACACGGCGACGAAGAATCGCGCGTGGTGTATGGCCACGCCATCGAAGAATCCGCCATGGGCATGACCGGCAAACAGGTTATTCACCCGTTTCACATCCACCCCTGCAAAGTCGCCTACACGCCGTCGCCGACGGACATCAAAACCAAGAGCGCGATTCTGAAAGCGGCGATCGAGGCCGATGCGCTGTTGGGCGGTGCCATCAAATTCAACGGCGAGATGCTGGATCCGCCGATGTTTGGCAAAGCCTTGCAGACCTTGTTGCGCGCGCATGCGTTGCATGCGTTGTCGGACGCGGATACGGCGTTTGCCATTGAGGTGCTGAAGAAACTGCCCGCGCAAGTGGTCCGGGAAAACTGGCCATATGGCGTGATTCTCTAGCGCAAGCGAACGTAGATCGGCATTTGGCGAGGGTTTCTGGACGTTTTCGGCCGAAACGCCTTACCAGTGCTTGACTTTCAATATTGTGACCAAGCGAATATGAACGCAAAAGCCTCCTTCCCGCCCTTTCCCGCCTGGATCTGGCAAGTTCCGCAGTTCTTCAACATCGGTAGCGCGTGTACCGATGCGCATGTCGGCACCGATGTCGAAAACCGCATCGCGATGATTGTCGAAGATGACGCGCTCGGCTCTGTCACCGCGACCTATGCCGAACTCGCGAAACGCACCAGCCAGTTCGCGCAACTGCTGCGCAGGCACGGTGTGAAACCTGGCGATCGTGTATTGATCCGCCTGCCGAATTGTCTCGATTACCCAACTGCATTTCTCGGCGCGATGAAGGCGGGCTGCATCGCGGTGCCGAGTTCGACGCTACTCACGGCCGAAGAAGTGCTGTACCTCGCGAAAGATTCCGGGGCGAAAGTATTGGTCATGGATCACGCGGCATGGCAACAGATCGCGCCGCGCATCCATGACGCGCCCGAGGCAGCACTGGCACTGCTTTCCGGGAAAGGCCAGCGCATCGATGCCGCCATACCCGCGATCGACCTGGCGCCTGCGCTCGATGCGATCTCTGCGTGGTCGGCCCCACATGCAACGCGCGCGGATGACGCGGCGTATCTCGTCTATACCTCCGGTACCACGGGATATCCGAAGGGCGTGTTGCACGCGCATCGCGCACTGATCGGCCGCGAGCCCGCCTGCGAATACTGGTTCAATTTCGACAAAAACCATGTCGATCGAATTTTGCATTCCGGCAAATTCAATTGGACGTATGTGTTGGGCTCGGGAATGATGGATCCGCTGTATCGCGGCAAAACGGTGATCGTGCATGAGGGCAAGAACGACGCGAACGTGTGGACGCGCTTGATCGCAAAACATCGCGCGACCATTTTCATCGGCGTGCCAACGATCTACCGGCAGATCGTGCAAAAGACCGCGACCACCAAAGTCGATGTGCCCAGCCTGCGCTTTTGCATGAGTGCAGGCGAACATTTGTCCGACGATATGCTCGCCGCATGGCGCACGCGCTTCGGCATGGATATTTTCGAAGCGGTGGGCATGAGCGAATTTTCGTACTACCTTTCGCAGAGTATTCATCGCCCGATCCGCGCGGGCTCGGCCGGTTTTCCGCAGCCGGGGCACGACATCGCATTATTGGATCCCGACACGATGGCACCCGTTGATGACGGTGAGGAAGGCATGATCGCGGTGCCCGAACGCGATCCGGGACTATTCCTGCGCTACTGGAATCAACCTGAAGAAACCGCAAAGTATCGCCACCATGGTTATTTTTTTACCGGCGATTACGCCAAGCTCGATGAAGATGGCTACCTCTGGTTCCTGGGCCGCAAAGACGACATCATCAAAAGTTTCGGCTACCGCGTGTCACCGTATGAAGTCGAGCGCGTATTGAAGTCGCACCCGGCCGTGGCCGACTGCGCGTGCATCGGCGAGGCCAGCGACACAGACAAACTGCTGGTGGTCGCGTATGTGATCGCGCAGCCGGGGGCGACGGTGACCGCGGAAGAACTACGCTCATTCGGCCAGCAGCATCTCGCCGCCTACAAAGCGCCGAAGCGCATATACCTCGCGCGCGATTTACCCCGCACCAAGAATGGTAAAATTTTGCGTCGGGAAATCAAGCCGGAGATCGCGATTTCAGTCGCATAAGCACGCGATCGTCATTCTGTTGTCATCGGCCTGATTCACCATTTAAAGTTTTCATCCTCCGCAAAGCCGCTTTGTGGGGTTTTGCTATTTTCTTTCCGGACAAAAAATGGACGAATCCAAAATCAAAATGCGCCCCCTGAAGCCGTTGCCCAACTTCATTTTCATGAGTCGTTGGCTGCAAGTACCGCTCTATGTTGGCCTCATCATTGCGCAGGTCATCTACGTCTATCAGTTTGGTGTCGAACTTGCCCACCTGATCGACGGCACGTTTTTCGCGAAGGGGCCAAAGATAACCGAAGCCCAGATCATGTTGTTGGTGCTGGGACTTATCGATGTGGTGATGATTTCAAACTTGCTGGTCATGGTGATTGTCGGTGGTTATGAGACGTTCGTTTCGCGCATGCACCTTGAAGGCCATCCCGATCAACCTGAATGGTTGTCACATGTCAATGCCGCTGTATTGAAGGTCAAGCTCGCGACCGCAATCATCGGCATTTCGTCGATTCACCTGTTGAAGTCGTTCATCGAGGCCGAAAAATTGACCTCCCACACCTTGATGTGGCAAACCATCATTCACCTCGCCTTCATCATTTCGGCGCTTTCAATCGCGTGGATCGACCGCATCATGGACGGTGGCAAGCCGGCTCACAGCAAGCACAAGGTCGATAACTTCTAGGAATCCCATGACCACCATCAAACAGGAAGACTTCATCTCCTCCATCGCCGATGCCTTTCAGTTCATCAGCTACTACCATCCGGTCGATTACATCAAGGCGCTGCACGAAGCGTATTTGAAAGAGGAGTCACCCGCCGCGAAAGACGCGATCGCGCAGATTCTCATCAACTCGCGCATGGCCGCTGAAGGTCATCGACCGATTTGTCAGGACACCGGCATTGCGATTGCCTTCATCAAAGTCGGCATGGATGTTCGCTGGGACACAAAACTGTCGCTCGAACAATTGGTCAATGAAGGCGTAGGCCGCGCGTATAGCGATGTCAACAATCCTTTGCGCGGCTCGATGCTTACCGATCCCGACGGCAAGCGCATCAACACCGGCAACAATACGCCGGGTGTCACGCACGTGGAACTGGTTCCGGGCGACAAAGTGGAAGTCACCGTCGCCGCCAAAGGTGGCGGATCGGAGAACAAATCCAGGTTCGCCATGCTGCTGCCTTCGGATAGCGTCGTCGACTGGGTGCTGCAACAATTGCCGACCATGGGGGCCGATTGGTGCCCGCCCGGCATGCTCTCGATTGGTATTGGCGGCTCGCCCGAGAAGGCGATGTTGATTGCCAAATGGGGCATGATGGATTCGTTCGATATTCATCAGTTGCAGGCGCGTGGGCCGAAAAATCGCGCCGAGGAATTGCGTCTCGAGATTTATGAAAAAGTAAATGCGCTTGGCATCGGTGCACAGGGATTAGGTGGGCTTTCTACCGTGCTCGACGTAAAAGTGAACGAGTACCCGACCCATGCGGCATCCAAACCGGTTGCCTTGCTGCCCAATTGCGCAGCCAACCGCCATGTGCATTTCACGCTAGATGGGACTGGCCCGGCCAGGCTGGTGCCGCCGTCGCTGGAAGACTGGCCCAGGCTGGTGCTTGATTTCAAATCGTCGCGGCGCGTCAATCTCGATGGCATCACCAAAGCGGAAATCGCAACCTGGAAATCCGGCGAGACATTATTGCTTTCCGGGAAAATTCTCACCGGACGCGACGCCGCGCATAAGCGCCTCACCGACATGGTTGCGAAGGGTGAGAAATTGCCGGTGGATTTCACCAACCGTTTCATCTATTACGTTGGTCCCGTCAAAGCGGTGCGCGACGAAGCCGTCGGCCCGGCCGGCCCCACAACCGCATCGCGCATGGATCGCTTCACGCGCACCATGCTGGAGAAAACCGGACTGATCGGCATGATCGGAAAGTCCGAACGCAAGGAGCTCGCCATCGAAGCGATCAAGGACAACAAAGCGGTGTATTGCATCGCCGTCGGCGGTGCGGCATACCTGGTCTCGAAGGCGATCAAGTCCTCGACGCTGATCGCATTTGAAGATCTCGGCATGGAAGCGATTTACGAATTCGATGTGAAGGATATGCCGGTCACGGTCGCCGTCGATTCACTCGGTGACTCGGTACACAAGAGCGGACCGAAATTATGGCAGGCGAAGATCGGCAAAATTCCCGTGGTGGTCGCCTGATCGCGGCGGAATTTTTCGCATCACCGCAACAGGGGCCGCCGTGAATTTGCCGACGGTTGCCGGGTTTGCGAACCACGCGCCGCTGCGTATTTCCGTCATTGTCGGCTCGATTGGTTATCGGCGCGTGCTCACGGCATTGATTCGCTCGGCGCTGCCGCGCGCGAAAATCGAGGACGTCGATCCCTACTCGCAGACCATGCGCGGCTCCGGGCTCGCGTTCGGCGGTGTCGCCGATGTGATTGTGCTCGGCGGCATCGGCACCGAAGCCGAGGCATTGTCTGGTCTCCAGCGCTTGCGTGCGCGCGACGCTTGCCCGCCGATCATTTTGCTGATCAGCCATGAACTGGCGCCGCTATCGGAACGCCTGCGCGAAGCGGGTGCGTCGGCAGTGCTGTTGAAAGACGCGTTATCGCGCAATGCGCTGGTCGAAG
>JAYTUX010000093.1:0-7968 GCA_043744315.1 Betaproteobacteria bacterium
CTGTGCGAATCATTACCGATTTCGCGCTGGTTCACGATGGATTTTTTCGACGTGAAAATGAATTCGACCGGATCCTCAAACGTGAGGATATGACCGGCGCGCATCTGATTGCGAAAATCCAGCATCGCGGCGAGCGTGGTGGATTTACCAGAGCCGGTCGCGCCGACGACCAGAATCAGGCCGCGCTTTTCCATCACCACTTGTTTGAGAATATTCGGCACCAGCAAGGTGTCGATTGGGGGAATGTTGCTACTGATAAAGCGCACCACGCCGGCGACCGTGCCTTTTTGCCACATCATGTTGACGCGGAAATTGCCGATGCCATCCATCGGCTTCGAGAAATTAAGCTCCAGCTCTTTTTCAAAGCGCTCGATTTGCGCGGGCTTCAAAATGTCGTAGAAGAGTTTCTTGGTATCTTCGCCGCTCATGACTTGCGGATTGACCGGCACTGGATTGCCGTTGATCTTGATCGTGATCGGCGCGCCGGCCGAGACGAATATGTCCGACGCGTTCTTCTGCGCCATCAATTCGAATAATTTGGTTAGCACAGACATGCGAATTTCCTCCCAAACACAATCTGAATGTCGGACCGGCCCGACATCTCAACTACGCAGCAATTCGTTGATCGCCGTCTTCGAGCGCGTCTGCGCATCGACCTGCTTCACAATCACCGCGCAATAGAGACTAACCCGCCCATCGGCAGAGGGCAAGTTTCCCGACACCACCACCGAATACGGTGGTACTTTGCCATAACTCACTTCGCCCGTGGCACGATTGTAAATCTTGGTCGATTGGCCGAGGAAAACCCCCATCGAAATCACCGAGCCTTCGCCGACGATCACCCCTTCCACCACCTCCGAGCGCGCGCCGATGAAGCAGCCGTCTTCAATGATGGTTGGGTTCGCCTGCAACGGTTCCAGCACGCCACCGATGCCCACGCCGCCAGAAAGATGCACGTTCTTGCCGATCTGCGCGCAGGAACCGACCGTGGCCCAGGTATCGACCATGGTGCCTTCGTCCACGTAGGCGCCGATGTTGACGTAGGAGGGCATCAGGACCACGCCCTTGCCGATAAAGGCGCCGCGGCGGGCGACAGCTGGCGGGACCACGCGGAAGCCGCCTTTGATGAAATCGTCAGAGGAATAATGGGCGAATTTAGTGGGGACTTTGTCGAAGTAACGGGCAACGCTCGCGCTATCGGCGTCACCTTCGCGCATGAGCGCGTTCGGACTCAATCGAAATGAAAGCAATACCGCTTTTTTCAACCACTGATGCGTGATCCACTCACCATCGACTTTCTCGGCGACACGCAACTCACCGCGATCCAGTTGGTCGATAACGGCGTTCACCGCCGCACCGATCTCGCTATCGCGATGGTGGGTAACAGGATTCAGACTTTCACGTTTCTCCCATGCTTGGTCGATGGTGGATTTCAGTTTTTCTAGGTTCATGGGTGTCCGGCATTTGGTTAAGGAAAAAAATGAAAAAACGCTGTGAAGAAATCCACTCAGCCACTCTCATCCTCGCGCATGCGGCGATCCAAATTCCGTGCCATCCGCGAAATCGCGAAAAAATGAATCTCCGCGTTCGGGTCTGACAGAGACTGGAGGGCTGAGACGTAACTTTAGCAGTAGTGGCGATGTGCAGCGGAAAGGCGAAATCGAGACGTAAAAATAGTTCAGGCCGAAAGCTTTTTGATCGCTCGAACCAGCCACGATTCCGGCGGCGCGGGCTGCGTGGCAGGAAGAGGCGCGGCAGCAACGGGGGCGTCATGCCGCAGTGCATTGAGTTCCACCTCCATTGCTGCGCATCGCGCCCGCAAATCCATCTCGGCATGCGCACTTTTCACATACTTTTGATAGGTGTCCCGATAATCGTTGTAGGCCCATTCCTCGGCGTCCGAAAATACCGACACGTTGAGGGGCAGTGCGTCAACAATCGCCGCATCGTTGCCGGCAACCACGAGATCATAAAGCGCAGGCAACGGCGCGACTTGCGTGTCTGATGCGGATTGCGAAACCGTCAACGCTTCACCCCCCGCATTCTCCAATTGCGCCGGCGCGATCAGCGAAACGTAAGCATTGCGCTGCGATAGCCAGCGCATGCGCGCGAAACGTTGCGCGAGCAGCGCTTCCAGCTCTGGTCGATACAATTCTTTGACGTGGAATTCATTTGTGAACCCGCGCTTGTCTGAGTATTCGGCCTTGTTCGGGCACGACAATATCAACACGCCTTCGGGCTTTAACACGCGTCTGATTTCATCGAGAAATTCAGCCTGCTCAGCGATATGCTCAATGGTTTCAAACGACACCACGCGATCGAATTCCGCTGCGGAGAAAGGCAACTTCACACACGATGCCTCGAAAAATTGCAGATTTGCCCGATCCGTGTACCTGCCGCGCGCATGGGTGATCGCTGCGGTGGAAATATCCACGCCGCACACGCTGCCCGCACGGCGGCTCATCAAGGCGCTGCCATAACCCTCGCCGCAGGCGACATCGAGCACTTTTTTCCCCGCCACCAGGCGCAACACATAGTGATAGCGATGCCAGTGTTCATACCACATCTCACCTTTCGCATCGGGCGAATTGGGAACGAAGCGCTCGCCCGTGAACGGCAAAGCAGGTGGGTTGGCAGTCATTGGGTGGACGCTACCCGGTCACGCTGGACTCGTCCGGGAGACTACCCAGATCGACGCGCGGCATTGCCCTCCACCCGCGCGCGCGATGTTCCGCGACCACCGTCGTGAATATTCCGCCCCGCACCCAGAATTTTGCCGTCAATCGGGCGAACCGCGGCGCGATCGCCGCGACAATACTATCGAGAATCTCATTGGTCACCGCCTCGTGAAATTTGCCTTCGTCGCGAAATGACCATATGTAAAGCTTCAGACTTTTCAATTCAACGCAACGTTTGTCGGGAATGACGTCCAGATAGATCGTCGCGAAATCCGGCTGCCCGGTCATCGGGCACAGGCAGGTAAATTCCGGTATCTGCATATGAATCACGAAATCACGTTTAGGCTGTGGATTCGCGAAGGTGTCAAGCGATTTCGATGCCGGCAACGTGGGTTTGCCGCCCAGGCGAGAATTTTTCAGCGTGAGCGCCTGATTTTTCACGGACTTAGGCACGCTAGTTGAAGTGGATTCTTTTTTGTGGGCAGAGCGCATGATGAATTGAGGCCTTCAAATTGGTATTGCGAAAACCATTACGTTAAAATTATCGTCATTGTATTTCATGATTCCGTTTCGCGATTTTGTCTCACGATTCTGACTCAAGATTTTGACTCACAATTTTGTTCCATGATTTTGCCTCACATGCCCGCCCAATCGTCGCAATGAACTTGAGGTCGCGACCCTGGAGCGGGTTTTGTGCAATTTGAGCGACCCGCCATCCCAGAAATTCAGGAAAAATAATAGTGCGTCTTACTCAAATCAAGCTGGCCGGTTTCAAATCATTCGTTGATCCCACCACCATCGCCGTGCCCGGCCAATTGGTCGGCGTGGTCGGCCCCAATGGCTGCGGCAAATCGAACGTCATCGACGCGGTGCGCTGGGTGCTGGGCGAATCGTCGGCCAAACATCTGCGCGGCGAAAAAATGGAGGACGTGATTTTCAACGGTTCTACCAGCCGCAAGCCCGGCGGACGTGCCGCGGTGGAATTGGTGTTCGACAATTCGCTCGGTCGCGTGGGCGGGCAGTGGGGCCAGTACAGCGAAATTTCAGTCAAGCGCGTGCTCACGCGCGATGGCAATTCGGATTACTACATCAACGGCCAGCATGTGCGCCGTCGCGACATCACCGATATTTTTCTCGGCACCGGCCTGGGGCCGCGCGCCTACGCGATCATCGAACAAGGCATGATTTCGCGCGTGATCACCTCGCGGCCCGAAGAGTTGCGGGTGTTTCTGGAAGAAGTTGCCGGCGTCTCGAAATATCGCGAGCGACGCCGCGAAACCGAGGCACGGCTGGAAGATTCCAAGGAAAATCTGCATCGCGTCAGTGATATTTTGTCGGAGCTCGACAAGCAAGTTGAGAAATTATCCGAGCAAGCGGCCGTCGCGGCGAAGTACCACGAGTTCAACACGGAATTGAAGTTGAATGAAAATTTGTGGGCCTACACCAAGCAGCGCGAAGTGCAGGCCTCGAAGCAACGCTACGCCAACGAAATCATCAAGACCGAAACCGGCTTCGAGGGCGAGACCGCGAAGTTGCGCGAAGTCGAGGCCGAGCTCGACAAGCTCAGGCAGGATCACTACACCGAGACCGACCAATTAACGGCGGCACAGGCCGGCATGTTCGAGGCGAACTCCACGGTGGTTCAACTTGAACAGGAGATCAGCTATCTGGGTGACAATCGCCGCCGCCTGACGGCACAGATCGAAGGGCTTGCACAGCAGATCGGCGAGGTAGAGACCAATCGCGAATCGACCGCCAATGAACTTGAGCGCTGGCATCGTGAATTGGCGAGTGGCATCGATCGCGTGAGCGAAGCGCGCGAGCGTGCCGAAGTGGTTCGCAATGAAGTGCCGATTTACGATGAAAAGGCCAAGGCCGCCGCCGCCGCGACGCGCGCCATCGAAAACGACGTGCGCGCGGCAGAGCAGGGGCAAGCGCTGGAAGAGGCGCGCGAATCAAATGCGTTGAAGCTGCTTTCGCAATTGGAGCAGCGCAAGAATCGCCTCACTACCGAAAACATGAATCTGGTGGTGCCCGAGCCGGATGCGCTTCAACATGTTGAAGCCGAGCGCGGTGAGGTGCGTGAGATGGTCGCGCAACTGGAAGAAAAACTGTCGGACGCCGACAAGCTGCTGGCGGAACTGGAATTACAGCGTAAGAAATCGGTCGACGCGATCGGCGATGCCACCCGCGAACTCGCGCGTATCGAAGCCGCTTTGCTCGCGTTGCAAAATCAGCAGGCGCGCCTCGACAACAACAATCGACTGGCGATGTGGCTCGCGAAATATCAGCTCGACAACGCACCGCGACTTTGGCAATCGATCAAAATCCGCGAAGGCTGGGAAGATGCGCTGGAGTCCGCGCTCGGCTTGAAACTGAACGCCATCAAACTCTCCGACAAAGCGGTGATAGACCGTATTGCCGGCGATCCACCGCCGGGTAGCGTCTCGCTGTATTTCGAGAATGGCAATCCTGCCTCAACGACTGCGGCAGGATTTACGGCGCTAGCGGATTGGGTCACGGCCGAGAATGCCGCCGTACTGCCGTTCGTGCGCGAGTGTCTGGCCAACGTATTCGTGTTGGAAAATGAATCCGAGGCGAGTGCGCGCATGAAATCGCTGCCATTCGGTGCGGTGATGGTGACCGCCAACGGGCATTTGTACAGCCAGCATGGCCTGGTATTTCACGGTCCGCAATCCGAACTGCATGGCGTGTTGCAGCGCCAGCGCGAAATCGAATCGCTCAAACTTGAATTGCCCGGCAAGATCGAGGCGCGCCTTGCTCTCGAAGCTGCGCAAAAAAATACCGAGGCACGTCTCACAGATACCCAGGAATCGTTGCGCGATCTGCGCACCCGTATTCAGGAGACCAAGAATCGCGAACATGCCTTGCAAATGGAGGCGCTGAAACTCTCGCAAGCGGTGCTACAGGCTGAATCGCGTCGCGGTGCGATCCGCGAAGAATTGGCGATTATCGAAACCGACATCGAGAGAGAGCGCGCGGAAATGGCCGAAGCGCAGGCGCGCCTCGAAGAAGGCGGCAATCGCATCGGTGAGATGACCGACAAATTGATGGAACTCGAGCAAGCGCAACAGGCGGCCGAGCAGGCGCTAATGGATGCGCGCGAACGCGTCAATGCCGCCGATCGTGCGGCGCAGGAGGCGAATTATTTCGAGCGTTCTTGTCACGACAAAATCAAATCGCTCGGCGATATGGTCGCGCAATTGTTGAAGCGCCGCGAGGCGGTGGCCATGAGTCACGTCAGTCTCACCGCGGAGCTCGAAAATCTTCAGGAAGGCAATATTCGCGAGCGTCTGCAAGCAGCGCTATCGCAGCGAGGTGAAAAAGAGAAAGCACTCGCCGCCGCTCGCGAGGCAATGGATTCTGCGACCGGTAAATTGCGCGAACTTGAAGAGCGCAAATCTGCGATCGAGCACAGCCTGCAACCGCTGCGCGATAAAATCACCGACCTGAAAATGAAGGAACAGGAAGCGCGCATCAACGAAGAAAACTACACGCGCCAATTGACCGAGTCCGGTGCCAACATTGAAGAATTGGCGGATCTGGTCGAGAAACGAGCGCGCTCCACCGCGTATCAGGCCGAGATCAATCGCCTGAACGCGGCAATCGCGGAATTGGGTGCCGTGAATCTGGCGGCGCTGGCAGAACTGGAGCAAGCCTCTGAACGCAAGAATTTCCTCGATGCGCAATCGACTGATTTGAACGAAGCCGTCGCGACGTTAGAGGCCGCGATCAAACGCATCGACCGCGAAACCCGCGATTTGCTGCAGACCACATTCGATATCGTTAACCGCAATTTCATGGAATTGTTCCCGACGCTGTTTGGCGGCGGCAATGCGTATCTGAAACTGACCGGCGACGAAATTCTCGATGCGGGTTTGCAGGTGTTCGCGCAGCCTCCGGGCAAAAAGGTTCAATCGATCCAGTTGCTATCCGGTGGCGAGAAAGCGTTGACGGCGTTGTCGCTGGTGTTCTCCTTGTTCCGCCTGAATCCTGCACCGTTCTGTTTGCTCGATGAGGTCGACGCGCCCCTGGATGATTCCAATACCGAGCGATTCTGTGAGTTGGTAAAAAAGATGTCCATGTCCACACAATTCCTGTTCATCACCCACAACAAAGTGACGATGGAAATGGGTGAGCAACTGGTCGGCGTGACCATGAATGAACCGGGGGTCTCGCGCATTGTCGAAGTCGATATCGATGCCGCGAAGCGTTTTGCGGCGGCACCGGTGCCGGTGGCGGCGTAAGAGCGACAATTCTCTCAAATGAGAGCGACCGGTAAATGTTTTCTTCGGTGATGGCCTACGATGAAATTGAAATCGCACCAATGAAGACCCAGTCACTGTCGCGCGTTTTCAGCCTTAAATGCCTCAAACACCGCACCAGTGCTAGACTTTCTGCAGAGTTTCCTTTGTATTGTGAAAGCCCCAACCATGAATCGGAAGACCGGCGATGAGTGATTTCCAGTGGGCGTTGGCGGGTGGCGCGGTGTTGGTGGTGGTTGCCGTGATCGCATACAACCGTTGGCAGGAAGCGCGCTACCGCAGCCGCGCCGAACGTGCGTTTTCGACCGATCATCCGGATGTGTTGTTCGGCGGCTCGCATGGAAACGCGCATGGTGAAAGCGAACGTGTCGAACCGAAATTCGGTGGTATGCCGCACGCATCCGCGCTGGACGATGTGGAAGAAGGGCTGCTGGCACCAATCGTCGCCGAGCCGATCACGCCGCGTAGCGTGGATCAACCCGGTGCACCCGCAATCAATGCCGAGATAGATACCGTCGCACTGATCCTTGCCGATGCGCCGATGTTTCCGGATAAATTCTGGCCAACGATTGAAAAGTCGCGCCGCGTTTCGCCACGCATTCTTTGGGAAGGCCTCGCCAATGGGTTGTGGCGGCCGATCACCGAAAACAGCGACGACGATCTGAGTTTTCGCGAACTGCGCGCGGGCCTGCAACTCGCGAGCCGCGACGGCATTGTCGATACCGATACCTTGCGCGTATTCGATGAACTCATGTCCACGTTTGCGCAGGAAATCGGCGTGTCCGCATCAGGAAGTGCCGGCAGCGGCGCAGTCTCGCAGCGCGAGGAGATCACCGCCACACTGCGCCGGGCGCAAGCCATCGACGCATTCTGCGCCGACACCGATATTGAAATCGCAGTGAATATCATCGGCAAGAATGGCGTTACATTTGCCACCACCAAGGTGCGCGGCCTCGCGGAATCGAACGGCATGGTGGCGCTCGCGACCGGCGAATACGTGTTGC
>JAYTUX010000094.1:0-7931 GCA_043744315.1 Betaproteobacteria bacterium
TTGCCGGTGGTCGCATAGGTCAGGAATTGCTGAAGCGCTGCGATCGCCTTGGGCTTGTCGCCTTTGGTTTGATAGGCTATGCCGAGGCGGTAATGTGCATTCAGTTTGCCGACTATTTTGAGCGCACGCTCCATCGAGGCAATAGCTGCGTCCACCGCATTGTTTTCAAGTTGCGCGCGGCCAAGGCCGAAGTGCAGGATGGCGCTTTCCATGTCGATTGCGATCAGGCGCTCAAACAGCGATTGCGCCTTGCCGGCCTGCTTGTCGCCGATCATCGCGAAGCCGAGGCTCGCCCACGCCTGCGGCAAGGTGCGCACGACGACTTCATCCGACGTTTGCTTTAGCGTGGTCAATATCGCGTCCGCCCTGTCGAATTCCTTTTCATAAATGTGCACCTCCGCGCGTAACAGTTTTCCTTGCGCTGCATTGATCTTGCCGTGCTCGTCGTAATTGGCGATCGCCTTGCGAACACTGCCGCCGGCGATGCCTGGCGCTTGCAAGTAGAACTGATTGAGATCGCGACGCGCATCGAAATTCATCGGTGCCAGTTCCACAGCCTTGGCGAATTCATCTTTGATTCGCGAGGCATATTTGATGCCGTCCATCATTCCCGACGACATCGCCGCGGCGCCGTAAAGGCGGCCAAGCACTTGATGGCACTTGGCGGAATTCGGCAATGCTTTCGTGCACGCTTCAGCCTTGTCGATCACTGCGCCGCGTTTGGCCGTGTCATTGGCGACGACGCTGGCGAGATACCAGATCGCAACATCGTCTTTCGCATTGAGTGCGATACGCTCATTTGCAAGTTTTTCAACTTCCGCGACTTTCCGATCTTTTAGCAAGGGCGCGAATTCAGCGTCGGTCGATTGCGCACGGGCGAACAAAGGCACGAAGAGCAACAACAGCGGCATGTATCGATTCATGTCAGTACCTGAAATCTTTTAGGATGAATTTTGAAACGCGGCAATGCAGAGACCGGATGACAAATCTGCCATGATTCCGCCATTTCAGCTAGAGTGCGGCATGACAACAATGACATCGAATACAACCGCATCATGGCTTGGCTATTGTCGGGCAGGATTTGAGCCTGATTTGGCTGCGGAGTTCAGCGCGCTCGCCGGTGCCAAACCCGGCGATATTTTAGCCGTGCCGCTGAGCGGCTATGTACTCATCACGTTTGGCGGTCGCGATGTGAAAAAAGCCGCTGCACAATTGCATTGGCCGAAAATGACGTTTGCGCGGCAATTCTTGCGCGCCAGCGCCGACGCCTTTGCGCTGCCAACCAATGACCGGGTGACGCCGATATTTGAGGCGGCAGAAAAGTTTTTGGTGGCGTGTAATGTCGAAAAAATCAATGCACTGCGTATCGAATATCCCGACACCAACGACGGCAAGGCACTATCTAAACTCGCGCAGACGCTGGAAACTCGCGTCGCGGCGAAGCTGGTTGCCAGCGGTCGCATCGACGAAAAAAATGCATTGTTGCCGACGCTTCATGTGCTGTTGACGCCTGAACGACAGGCTTTTTTGGGATTAGGTGATCCGCAATCATCCTCAGCATGGCGCAACGGCATTCCTCGCTTGCGCATGCCGCGAGACGCACCGAGTCGCTCGACACTGAAACTTGCTGAAGCGTTTCACGTTTTTCTCGGCGGCAATGAGGAGCGGCTGTTGCAATCGGAAATGCGCGCGGTCGATTTAGGGGCGGCTCCCGGCGGCTGGACTTGGCAGCTGATTCATCGCGGCTTGCATGTCACCGCGATCGACAATGGAATCCTGCGCGGCGAGCTCGTAGACAACGCGCTGGTGCGCCATTTGCGCGAAGACGGCTTTCGTTATCGGCCGCGTAAACCCGTCGATTGGATGGTGTGCGACATGGTCGATCAGCCAGTGCGAATCGCGCAATTGGTGGCAATGTGGATGCGCGAAGGCTGGACTGATCGATGCATTTTCAATCTCAAACTGCCAATGAAAAAACGCTTCGAGGAAGTCGAGCGCTGCCGCGCGGTCATTCGCGCCGGCATGGAAGCCAATGGCCGGCCGTTTGAATTGCGCATCAAGCAGCTCTACCATGATCGCGAAGAAGTCACCGGATTTTGCCGATTCATTCCGCGATCCGAGCGCAACTGAAATCGAATTGTATTCGCGTCAAAAAGTCGGGTAACGACTGAAGCACTTATTTTGACCGCAATGCTGTCCTCATCAATTTGCGGCTTTGAATCCCACTTCGGTGTCAAACGTTCGGCCTTCGGCACCGGCATTGAATTTCCAGCGACCGAGCGCCTGCTGAACGGAACGGTCAAACACTCGAGCCGGTTCGGCTTTCAGGATCGCAACGTTGCTGACTTCGCCTGACGCACTGATCGTGAGGCGCGCGCGCACCGTACCATTCTCGACTCCCGCACGCAGCGCTTCTCGGGGAAATTCGGGCTGTTCACGGCTGATCACGGTAATCGCGGTCGACGCATCGACACGCGGTTGTGGTCGCGCGGTGGGAGCCTGGCTGGCGACAACAGACGCGGGCGGTGCCGTTGCGGAAGGCGCAGGTACCAGCGCAGAGTTGACAACGGGTGCCGCGATTGGTGCCGCGGGCTTTGTCGTTTCGACGACGGCTGGTTTTGCATCAGGCGCCTTTGCCGGCGTGCTCTTCGTAGCGGCGGCATCGGGACGCGCCGGCGCATCCTTTATCGATTTGAGATCGGCCATGTAATCGACAGTCTTGCGTGGTACGTAAAAGTCGGTTTGGGTCTGCTGTTTTTGCTGTACGTAGGCGAGGCGCTCTGCCGTCGTAGGAACCCGTTCCTCCTTCCCGCAGCCACAGGCCGTGCACACAGCGGCTAGCGCGAATGAAATCGTAAGCGACTGCCTAATAAATCGGGCCGAATTGTGCGAATCACACAATTGCTGCATTGCCTTCCCCTTTGATGTGATTATTGATCGTCGCCGTCATTTGAATTTTAGCCGCATCAATGGGTCGGACAAGCAGAAGTTGTGTCAAAGATTTCGCGTCGACACCGCTATTTTTTTCCGAGAGATTGCCTCAGCATGTTCGCAGTCGCCAGGGTGCAGGATTCGTCAGAGTGGACGTGCCACCATTGTTACCATTGCGAATAAAGTTGTTTCAAGATCGGAAGTGATCTCGCCTTTATCGTTGCGATCCCAACGTAATGCACGGCCCATATTGCGCGCAGCCGCATGATCTTCCAGATTGAATGCGAGTACCCGCAGTCCCGCCTTCTCGTACTGTTCACGCGTATAGGGCGAACGTGCATCGGCTTGCGGGTTGTACGCGGCTTTGCCTTCGGGTGGCTTGGGGTACAGGTTGTAAATGACCAACAGACCGCCGGGATTAAGTGTGCCGTAAATGGTTTTCAGGAACGAATCATCGCTGACGCCAAGATCGATCTGCTGGCGTTTATCGATCTTCCGATCCGGCTTGATATAGCCTTTTTTAAGCGTGTTCTTGGAGAGGATCAAATCGTAGCCGCGCCCGACACGCTCGACCATCTTTGAGTCCTTCGGCCAATAACCATGCGCCAGCGTGATCGTGCCTGGATGGCCGCGACGTGTTGCGGCAGGCGGCACGGGGCCCTGGTCGCGAGGTGACGAATAGAGCGCATCAAGATAGCTATCGGGATCGATTCCTGTCACATGCGCGCCAAGACTCGCGAGCACGCGAAGATGGCCGATACCCCCATAGCCAAAATCAAGCACGCGTCGCCCGGCAATATCGGTGATGCCGTTTGCTGCCACCAAATCCACTGCCCGCAAGTAGGCCAGCGGTGAGCCATACTTTGTGTAGTAGTAACGGTACTCATCGAGTTTAACTTCAGCGAGTTTGGCTTGAGCCGCTGACGGCAATGCCGATTTCTCAGCGATGGAAAAATACTCACGTGTGATTTCGTTGACAAATGCGACCCGCGTCGAAACGGATGGCAGCGCACGTACGGCATCGAGAAAACGCTGACCGAGTGGACTTTGCGCGAGTGGCCGCAACGCAGCGGCTTCGTCAACCAATCGCTGCAAGACCGGCGACTTGACCATTTCCGCTTCCGCAGTCATTGCCGAGTCGCGAGCACTTCTGACGCGCTCACCGGGGATATATGGCAGCGGCGAAATATTCGCGCAACCCGCCGACAAGATCGCAAGAAGCAGAAATGAACTGCGTGTCGTGACGTTTTGAAAAATCTGCCGGAGGAGTCTTTGCATTGAGTCGGTAACAAGCTGGCAATGGGCAGTCATTGTATCCGTCGCCCTGATGGGAGTGGGTGACAGAATGTAATGCGCGCGCATTGCCGTGTGCGATGGGCCAGCGCGGGTGGGCTTGTCAGCGCCTTTTCGTCTGGCAACGCCCGTCAACGCTGGAGTTTAGTTCTTCAGATAGTGCGGCTGCGAATTTTGGCAAAGATTAATTCCGTTGCCAATACCCAACAGCACATCAATCGCTTAAGCCGCCTGCGAAATCAATTCCCGCAACACGAACGGCAAAATCCCGCCATGCAGGTAGTAATCGACTTCGATCGGCGTATCGATGCGCAGCAACACTTGCGTGGATTTTCGGCTGCCGTCTTTGCGGGTGATGGTGAGTGTTACATCCATCTGCGGTTTGATGCCGGCCTCTAACCCGGTGACATCGAAGGACTCATCGCCTTTGATGCCGAGCGACTCGGCCGATTCGCCATTCTTGAATTGACACGCAAGCACGCCCATGCCGATCAGGTTGGAGCGATGGATGCGCTCGAAAGATTTTGCGAACACCGCTTTGACGCCAAGCAATTGCGTGCCTTTCGCGGCCCAATCGCGGGAGGAACCGCTGCCGTATTCTTCGCCGCCAAAAATAACCGTCGGTGTACCGGCGGCGATGTAGGTCATCGCGGCATCGTAAATCGGCACTTGCTCGCCGGATGGTTGCATGAGTGTCACGCCACCTTCAAAACGCGAGCCATCGGCATTCGCGGGTATCATCAAATTCTTGATGCGCACGTTGGCGAAGGTGCCGCGCATCATCACCTCATGATTGCCGCGGCGTGCGCCATAGCTGTTGAAGTCCGGCTTCATGACCTTGTTGCCGATCAAATATTTTCCGGCGGGTGATGTGTCTTTGATCGACCCTGCGGGTGAGATGTGATCGGTGGTGATTGAGTCCCCGAAGACGCCGAGCGCGCGCGCGCCTTTCACGTCATTTGCGGTGCCGGCGATCATACCGAAATTCTCACCAAAGAAAGGGGGCTCGGCGATGTAAGTTGATTTCGGCCACGTGTACACCTGTCCCGGAACGCCCTTGATGTTCTGCCACAAGGGATTATCCGCGCCGAGATTGGAATAGAGACGACGGAAGGTGGCGGGGTCGGTCGCATAGTTCATTACCGCTGCGACTTCGGCACTGGTCGGCCAGATGTCCTTTAGATACACCGGGCCGTTGGTGCCTTGTCCGACGGGTTCGGTCTCAAGATCTTTCAACACGGTGCCGGCGATCGCGTAGGCCACCACCAGCGGCGGCGAGGCGAGAAAATTCGCGCGGATATTGGCGTGGATGCGCGCTTCAAAATTGCGATTGCCCGAGAGCACCGCCGCGCAAACGAGATCGTCCTTGACAATGTGCTCGTTGAATTCCGGTCGCAGATCACCTGCGTTGCCGATACAGGTCGTGCAGCCGTAACCGGCAAGGAAGAAGCCGAGTTTTTCGAGATAGGGCAGCAAACCCGCCTTGGTCAAATAATCAGTGACGACGCGCGAGCCCGGTGCCAATGAGGTCTTGATATGCGGTTTCACTGTGAGGCCTTTTTCCACCGCTTTTTTCGCGAGCAATCCTGCCGCCAGCAACACGCCCGGGTTAGAGGTATTGGTGCAAGAAGTGATCGCCGCGATTAGCACATCGCCTGAACCGATTTCAACATCGCCCGCCTTGACCCGCTTGGGCAAATCGGCCGCCGCTTTGGAGAAACCATTTTCCGACGGCGGTTTTGAGAAGAGCGAAATGAATTGCGATTTCATCTTTCCCAGCTCGATCCGATCCTGCGGACGCTTAGGGCCGGAAAGTGACGTTTTTACTGATGCGAGATCAAGTGCCAGAGTGGTCGAGTAATTGATCTCGCCCGCTTTCGGAATGCCGTACAAATTCTGTGCTTTGTAATACGCGGTGAAGGCATCGAGATCTTCAGCGGTGCGACCGGTGAAACGCAGATAATCGACGGTGACATCATCGACCGGGAAAAAGCCCATCGTCGCGCCGTATTCCGGGGCCATGTTGGCAATCGTCGCGCGGTCGGGCAGAGCGAGTGTGGTTGCACCTTCGCCGAAAAATTCCACGAATTTGCCGACTACCTTGGCCGCGCGCAACATTTCGGTGACGACCAAGACAAGATCGGTCGCAGTCACGCCTTCACGCAATTTGCCGGTGAGGTTCACGCCGACCACATCAGGCGTCAGGAAATAAACGGGCTGGCCGAGCATACCGGCCTCGGCTTCGATGCCGCCAACGCCCCAGCCAACGACGCCAATTCCGTTGATCATGGTGGTGTGCGAGTCGGTGCCGACCAACGTATCGGGGTAATAGACACCACCTTTGTTGTGTACGCCGCGTGCAAGGTATTCGAGATTGACCTGATGGACGATGCCGATGCCGGGCGGCACAACCTTGAAGGTATCGAACGCCTGCATGCCCCACTTCATGAATTCGTAGCGTTCCTGATTGCGCTGAAACTCGAGTTTCATGTTGAGATCGAGCGATTCCTTGGTGCCGTAGTTGTCGACTTGCACGGAGTGATCGACCACCAGATCGACCGGTACCAGCGGCTCGATCACTTTCGGGTTTTTGCCCATTTTGGCGGCCACACCGCGCATGGCGGCGAGATCAGCCAGCAACGGGATGCCGGTGAAATCCTGCAACACGATACGCGCCAGCACAAAGGGAATTTCATCGGTGCGTGCGGCGTTGGGCTGCCAGTTGGCAAGTTCTTTAATGTGCATTTCAGTGACTTTTTTCCCATCGCAATTGCGCAACACACTTTCCAGCACGATGCGGATCGACACCGGTAGTTTGGCGACGTTCGGATAGGTTTTGGCGAGCTCGGGCAGCGAATAATATTGGCCGGTTTTTCCGGACGTCAGGGAAAAAGTCTTAAACGTGTTGTGGGTATTGTGTGGCATGAGAATCCTTTGCGAAGTAAGGCAAACGGTACATTACATTTTTGCGGGATTGATGACTTTAAGGCCTTTGAAGTAGTCGCGGTGAAAACCCGCGTCGCGGGTGATCAAGGTCCCCGCCTGCATTAGCGCGTGCGCGCCGATCAGAAAATCGGCGATAAGGCGTTCGCGTCCGCCGCCGCGTTCGCGAAAGCGTCGATACATCAATCCGGCGCGGATCGCCGCTTGTTCATTCACAGATACATAGCGAATGCCGAATTCGCCAATCGCCTCCAGCGCACTTTCCATCGGTTCGGTGAACGCGCATATTTCCGCCATTACAGGGTCGCACACGATGATTTCGTCCGTCTCGCCGGCGGCTGCAAGCGCAGCCGAGGAGCCCTCCGCAAACAGCGGATCGTCGCTGATGATGTCGAGCAGGACGGAGGAGTCCACGGCGATCATTTGGCGCCCATGATTTAAGGCTCGACCGGATCGCCCGGCGCGCGCCCGCGCGACGCGCGCATTACGTCATCGGTGGTCATGCCCTTCGGTAATTTGGCGCAACCGCGCATTTTTGCGATGGCTGCCGAGACATCCTTGCGCAGAATAATGCGACCGCGCTCGACTTGCACGATCAGCTTTGTTCCCTTGGTCAATCCCAACGCGTCACGCGCTTCTTTGGGTAGCGTTATTTGTCCGCGTTCGGCAACGGTTGCGTCCATTTGCGTGACCTCCTTTGCAGAAAGCAAAAAGGATCGGGAGTAAGTGAGCTTCTACGTTACGCCATTTTTTTGTCTGAATCA
>JAYTUX010000095.1:0-2416 GCA_043744315.1 Betaproteobacteria bacterium
GGAAATACACTGGCGTTCTTGTCCGCAGCGGTGTCGCAACCGAACAGCGTCAATACGCCGGCAAACGCCGCAAGCAAACGATAATGTTTCAACGATTTCATTTCCTTGCTCCAGATTTTTGTACGGCCATTCCTGCCAGCGCCATATCAATGCGCTCGCCAATCGCTGCATCCGAAAAAACGGCGTCCTCCAGCCCGCGCAAAAATGGCGGTGGCGCAAAGCCGCTGTTGACGAGTGCGGCACCCAGTAAAATTGGCGCGCCGACACCACCCATTAAAAACGCGATTGCCTGTGGAATCGGCATCTTGCGGAAACGCCCCAATTTCTGGCCCTGCGCGATCAGCGCCGCGATGACGGCGAGGTGACGCGGCAAATTGGTACGCAGAAATTCCACGGCGACTACCTCGCCCGCGAGCGCATCGCCCAGCAGTCTCACCAGCAACAGGCGGTTATCGCGGCCAAAATGTGCCAGCACATTGACCGCTGCGCGCAGATTCTCCACCACAGAGGTGGAGCGGTGCGTGGCAATTTCGAGCGACGCAAACATCTCGTTGTACCGTGACTCAAGCAACGCGCGCACAAACACGTCCTTGGTCTTGAAGTGATAGTGAAACATGCCAAGATTGACGCCGGCGCGCTCGGTGACCTGTCGGATCGACAATGCGCGCACGCCGGTCGCAGGCAACAGTTCGTGGCCGGCATTCAACAACAGTTGATCGACATTGCGTGAAGGGCGGGGCATTTGGTAACTATACGATCGTATAATTATACAGTCAAGTAGTTTAAAAGTGACCGACTTGGTTTGCCACTGAAGCGGCGATGAAGTAAGGTGTGTTTATCGCTAGGGGTTCCCACCCGCCTTTTCCAGCAACGCGACTTTGCGTTGCGATTCCTCACCTTCTCCCGCGGGAGTAGGCCGGGATGAAGGGAGAGGGGGAGTGGGATGAGAAATACCCTCGAACCTGAACCGGCTGATACCGGCGTAGGAAAGCGAAGAAGATAGCTCTAAGTCCTATCCCTTCGCGCTTCCGCATTTTCTTTTGGAGCGCAACATGAACGCAGTCGTTAAACCCCAATCCACCAAACCCGCAAAGTTCCTCGAATCCACGGCCCACGTCGATGACGCGGCGGTGCAGCCCTTGCCCAACTCACGCAAAATTTACGTAGAGGGCTCGCGCGCTGATATCCGTGTGCCCATGCGCGAAATTTCGCAATCCGATACCCCGACCGGCATGGGTGGCGAAAAGAATCCGCCGATATTTGTATACGACACCTCGGGACCCTACACCGACCCAAAAGTAAAAATCGACATCCGCTCTGGCCTCGCTCCCTTGCGCGAAAAGTGGATTGCGGAACGCAACGACACCGAAATGTTGCCCAGCATCACCTCGCAATACGGCCTTGCACGCTTGCACGATCCGAAATTGGCCGAGATGCGCTTCAATTTGAAACGCCATCCACGCCGCGCGAAAAGTGGCAAGAATGTTTCGCAAATGCACTATGCGCGCCAAGGCATCATCACGCCCGAAATGGAATTCATCGCCATTCGCGAAAATCAACGCCGCGATGGCTTATCAGAATTGCTTACCAAACAACATCCCGGCGACTCTTTTGGCGCATCAATTCCGAAAATCATGACTGCTGAATTCGTACGCGACGAAGTCGCGCGCGGCCGTGCAATCATCCCCAACAACATTAACCACCCCGAAACCGAGCCGATGATCATCGGCCGCAATTTTCTGGTGAAGATCAACGCAAACATCGGTAATTCCGCACTGAGCTCATCGATCCACGAGGAAGTGGAAAAGATGACCTGGTCTACGCGCTGGGGCGGCGACACGGTGATGGATTTGTCGACCGGCAAAAACATCCACGAGACGCGCGAATGGATCATCCGCAATTCGCCGGTACCGATTGGCACCGTGCCGATTTACCAGGCGCTGGAAAAAGTCGACGGCAAGGCCGAAGACCTCACGTGGGAAATTTTCAAGGACACCCTGATCGAGCAGGCCGAGCAGGGCGTGGACTATTTCACCATCCATGCCGGCGTGCTGCTGCGCTACATCCCCATGACCGCGAACCGCATGACCGGCATCGTCTCGCGCGGCGGTTCGATCATGGCCAAGTGGTGCTTGGCGCATCACAAGGAATCGTTTTTGTACACGCACTTCGAAGACATCTGCGAAATCATGAAGGCCTACGATGTGTCGTTCTCGCTCGGAGATGGCCTGCGTCCCGGCTCCGGCTATGACGCCAATGACGAAGCGCAAATCGGCGAGTTGAAAACGCTGGGCGAGCTCACCAAAGTCGCGTGGAAACACGACGTGCAAACCATGATCGAAGGCCCCGGCCATGTGCCCATGCATCTGATCAAGGAGAACATGGACCTGCAATTGAAGTACTGCCACGAAGCGCC
>JAYTUX010000096.1:0-7922 GCA_043744315.1 Betaproteobacteria bacterium
CATCCTTGCTTTGGGCAGTCTGCTGCGTTGCAAATCCTCGCCATAGCGGTGCTATGGCTGTGGTTTGCGCCTTGCAGCCCCTCCCAAATCAAGGCGCGCACCCTCGCGGGGAATTAATCGGCGCTTCCTTAGCCCGAAATGTTACGTCCACTTGCCCCGCCTTGCCGTGATTTTTTCTGAAGCCGACGAACGGACGCGTGGAAATGGCGTTCGGAAACGGCTGCACCGGGGCGAAATTCACAACTTCTCAGAAAAATTCACGCCGCCGACAAAGATTTTTACGGGTGGTGCCGCCAATACTGGCCTCGCAATTCGACGAGTGCCGTTCACCGTCCATTCAACCGGAATCCAATCCCATCATAGGAGCTTTCTCATGAATTCATGCCGCAAATCATCCTCTTTTATCCATGTCCGCCACGCGGCGATCGCCGCCGCCCTGTTCGCCCTGTCGACCGGGGCGGCGGCTGTTTCATCCGCGGCAATCGCGGCCGGCGTCGAACTGGTGGCCGTCGCGAGCCCCGCGAATACGCCGTCAAATACGGCACCAGGGTGGTCGCGCAACCCGGTGCAATCGCTGGCGGCCATCGAAGTGCAAAGCGGATACGATGCCGCTTTGCGCGGCGAACTCGCCGCCGTCGCGCGCTATCCAAACCACCCGGACGCACGCCGCGAACAACTGCAAGGCAAGGTCGCGGTGGAGTTCGAGATCGATCGGCAAGGCGCGCTGCAGACGGTTTCGATCGCGGAATCGTCGCGGTCGCGGATCCTCGATGCCGCTGCGCTCGCCAGTATCCACTGGGCCAAATATCAGGCGTTCCCCGCTGAATTGGCGCCCGGCGAGGTGGCACGTCGCTATCGCGCCACATTCGATTACCGGTTTGACGCGCGGCGGTAGTTCGTCTGCGGCATTGCGTTGCGCCACGAAACCCTCCCGCTGGCGTGGCGTTTTTGGCATTTGCGCCCGGAACGCCGCGCCAGTTATCGACTTGCTATTGTTGGCCGACCGATGTTGAGTTCGTTTCAAGGTTTCGGGTTGCGCCTGCCGGCGCCCCGCGCGAGCAAGTCCTATGTGTCGCCTACCCGCGATGCCGCAACGCGTCCGAACGCGTGGCGGGATGCTCGGATAGCGGCGCGCGGGTGGCGTCGATGGCGCGTTGAATCACTGCGTTGTTGCGTTTCACGCGCAGCCCATAGAGCACCAATACGGCGGAGATCAATCCAAAATACAGGAAAAATTCGAGGTGGAATCGCGTCTTCAGGGCGAGCAACACCAATGCACCCACCGGTACCAGGGCGAGACCGACATAAAACTCAGGCAAGTCGATGGCGGCGAGCCCCAGCGGCACTTCACGGCTAACCGACAGGTCGCCGCCAATGGCAAGCGCATGCACCCGCGGCGCGGCGTGGATGCCGGCCACTTTTTCGGCGACACCTCGCACGGCTAGCGTGCGCCCGCGCAGCGCCATGAATCGCGCTTCCCACGTGGCCGGCAACATGATTTCCGTTTCGCCGACATAGTTTTCATGTCCCTTGCCCTTGGAAGCGGGTACCACGCGCGCGGTGCCGCTCCACGCCACCACGTCGGCGGAATATTGGCGGGAAGTCATGTACGCCATCGGCAAATAGATCGGCGACAAGGTTAGAAACACGGCACCGGTGAGCAGGGTGCCAGCTTCGTCGAGGCCGCGCGTCCATTGCGTGGCCATCGACGCGGCCGCCATGGCAGGCAAAAAGCAGAGGAAGAACGTCCGTTGCCAAGCAAGCCTCGGTCGGCGGCAAGCGCTCAAATATTGTAATTCCTGCTTGTCCAGGGCGGCGGTCGGCATGGCGGGGAGGGGGCAGCGTGCGCGAATGTCGTTCGATCAATATTGAAGTGTATTGCTTCGCGCTGATTTTGTCGCGTGCGTGCGATTCAAAGCGAAGCGATGCGATGTTTCAGCGCAGTATCAGCCGCTTTCTTGTTCATCCCGATTGTGGCAACCGGCTTCGCTCACTACCATTGTCTCGGCTTCGCTATTGGTGCCGCGCCTTAAATCCGATCATCCACCCGCTCTCAAGGGAGAACACGCTATGGCTTACAACATACTCGTCATGGGGGCATCGTATGGCTCTTTGCTCGGCGCGAAACTGCTCCTGGCCGGACACAACGTGACGCTGGTTTGCCTGCCCGCAGAAGTGGCGTTGTTCAATGCCGAAGGCGCGCGCGTGCGACTGCCGGTAAAGGGTCGGGAAGGCTTGGTTGAAATCGATTCGCGCAACGCACGAGGGAAACTCTCGGCGGCGGGGCCGGGCGCAGTTGATCCGCTCGATTTCGATTTGGTCGCCCTCGCCATGCAAGAACCGCAATATGGTTCATCCGGGGTGCGCGAATTGCTCGATCGCGTCGCCGTTTCGCGCGTGCCGTGCATGTCGATCATGAACATGCCGCCACTGCCCTACATGGCGCGCATTCCGGGTATTTCGTTGGAGGCCTGCCGCAATGCATACACGGATCCCGCCGTGTGGCGGAATTTCGATCCGGACATGATGACGCTTTGCAGCCCTGACGCGCAGGCATTCCGTCCCCCCGAGGAAAAGGTCAATGTATTGCAAGTACGCCTGCCGACCAATTTCAAGTCAGCACGATTTTCTTCAGATGCCCATACGACGATGCTGCGCAATCTCGAGGCCGATATCGAGGCGGTGCGCTTCGATACTGCCGACGGGCCTATCGAATTGCCGGTGAAATTGAGGGTGCATGAATCGGTGTTTGTGCCGCTCGCCAAATGGAGCATGTTGATGGCCGGCAACTATCGCTGCATCCAGAATAATTCGATGCGACCGATCAAGGAAGCGGTTCACGGCAACATTGCGGAATCGCGCGCGGTGTATCAGTGGGTGGCGGAATTGTGCATGTCGCTCGGCGCGTCGGCAAGCGATTTGGTGCCATTCGAGAAATACGCCAACGCTGCCACTGGCCTCGCGAACCCGTCATCGGCGGCGCGCGCGCTGTTTGGCGGTGCGCACAATATCGAACGGGTTGACCGTTTGGTGCAGGCCGTCGCGGCGCAGAAGGGCATGCAGAACGCCGTGATCGATGACATGGTGGCAATGGTCGATGCGCGTCTGGAATTTAACCGCAAAAAAGCCTAGTGTCGACCCTGAAACACAAGCACTGGCGCGGCGTTTCAGGCTATTGCGGGCAGCGTGAGAATGAACGGCACACGCAATTCTTGCATCCCATTTTGCCCCTTTTACGGGCCACTTCGGATCATCGGCAAGCGCGCCTCATTCGCCTCAAGTGCCGCTGAATATTCGAGGATTCTTGCGGTTTCGCGCGAGACGTCGGCACCCAGAAATTTTTCCAGCAAGTAAAGTGTCATGTCGATGCAAAGCGTGACACCGCCGCCGGTGAGAACGGGGCCGCAATCGATCAGACGTGCGTCGAGCGCCTGAATCGCGGGATAACGTTGGCGCATCAGCATCAACGGTGAAATTTCCGCACCGTATGCTTCGCGTTTGGTGGTCGCGGGCTTGCCATCGAGCAACCCGCTTGCCGCGAGAATCATGCCGCCGGTGCAGACCGCGGCGACAGTAATCTCGCGGCTGTAACGACGCACAAAATCAAGCGTGGCTGCCGTCTCGGATTGCTGTTGCCAGCCGGGCCCGCCGGTGACGATCAATGCGTCAGCGACCGGCGCGTCGGCATAGCCATAATCGGCCAGTACGCGCAACCCATTGGAGAGGTCGACGATCCCCGCGCGCTCTGCAACGGTGAACATTTCGATTTGCGGTGCCACACGCCGCGCCATCGATAACACGCCGTAAGTGGCAAGATCAATCGGCTCGGTACCTTCGTAGATCAGGATGGCGACGCGCATGTAACGCTCCCGGAATAGACTTGACATCTTGCCATGCGGAACGCGACAGCGGGAGTTTGACAGTGTCGCAAGGCGGGGGCAATATTTGGACTCGCGGTGTAGGGCATAGCCGGGCATTCAACAACTTGGGAGAAGCGGGATGACGATCGACAAGAAAGCAGGCGCAGTCAAGGTTCCGGTGTCATCTTCGGCGGCGACCCGCAGAACGTTTCTCGGCGGCGCAGCGTCCGGTGCCGGATTGGCATTGACGGGATTTCCGCTGATTGCCCGCGCACAGAGCACGCCGATCACGCTGAAATTCCAGAGCACCTGGCCGGTGAAATTCATTTATCACGAGTTCGCCATCGATTGGACCAAAAAGGTGGCCGAACTTTCCGGCGGGCGGCTCAAAATCGAGATGCTGCCGGCAGGTGCGGTGGTGCCCGGATTGCAACTCGCAGACGCGGTCAGCAAAGGCTTGCTGGATGGCGGGCACGGGCTCGCGGGTTTTTGGTTTGGCAAAAACAGTGCGTTTGGTTTGTACGGCGCAGGCCCGGACTTCGGCATGGATGGCACGCAACTCCTTGCCTGGGTCGAATACGGCGGTGGCAAGGAGTTGTTCACTGAAATTCAAGCGGCCGCGCAGCTTGATCTGGTGAGCTTTCTGTACGGCCCGGTGCCGTGCGAGCCGATGGGCTGGTTCAAGAAACCGATCCGCACCGTTGCCGATTTGAAAGGCATGAAATTCCGCACCGCCGGCCTTGCGGTCGATATGTTCAACGAACTCGGCATGTCGACCGTGCAGATGGCCCCGGCCGATATTGTCCCTGCGATCGATCGTGGCGTGCTCGATGGTGCCGAATTCGCGAGTGCCACCGACGACCGCATCATGGGCTTTCCGGATGTTGCGAAGTATTACTTGCAGCAGAGTTATCACATGTCGAACAACTTCTGCGAAATGATGATCAACAAGAAGAAATACGACGCGTTGCCGGAGGAAATGAAAATCATCATGAAGCATGTGAGCCACGCCGCCAGCGCGGACATGGAATGGAAAAGCATGCACCGCATGTCGCAGGATTACATCGAACTGCAAACGAAGCAGGGCGTGAAGGCCTACACAACGCCAAAGCCGATTCTGGATGCGCAGTTGAAGGCCTGGGACAAAGTGATTGCGAGACGCTCGGCCGAAAACCCGCTGTTTGCGAAGGTGATCGCCTCACAAAAGGCCTGGGCCAAACGCGTGATGTATTGGAAGAACGATATTCAAGTCGATCGCAAGGTGGCATACGCGCATCACTTCGGCAAAGGGTTGCCAACCGCGTAGCGTAATGATCGAATTCACAGGAAAATGCGGCTCAAAGGAGAACACAAATGGCACGCGCAGAAACCGTTAAATCCAGCCCGGCACCGGAACGACTTCACGGGCACCTTGAACCAACCCCGGATGGCTCTGTTTATGTGAATCCCGCCGCGATGCAATGGAAGCCATCGCAGTTTGAAGGCATTGAAATCAAGGTGCTATACGAAGACAAGACCCGCGGTGAAATGACGTGTCTGTTGAAGTGGCAGCCGGGTACCACACTGCCGTTTCACAAACATCCAGAAATCGAACAGAGTTACGTGCTCTCAGGATCATTCTCCGATCATGACGGCATCGCGCGCGCCGGTGAGTATGTGTGGCGCAAACCAACGTCAATGCATGAGACCCACAGCGCAGAAGGTTGCGTGATTTTGGCCGTTTACCGGAAGCCGAATATTTTCCGCAACAGTGCCGGGTTCGAGCCGGGTGGCAAGCGCGTGAAAACAGATCGTGCACCAACGACGTTTGACGCGAAGGCAAAGCCAACCACCAAACCGCCGGCGAAGGCAAAGGTAACGGCAAAGTCAAAGGTGATCGCGAAAGTAAAAGCGGCCGCTAAGTCTTAGTCGGATTTCTAACACGCTCTTTTTTGAGCGTTTTTTTCGCCGCCGCGCGCAATGCTGCAGCGAGACCTAGATTGGCCCACTCGCGCATCAGCGCGGCGCTTTCCAACGCCTCTTCAGGGCATTGGTAGTAACTCATAGCCACGACCTTCGCTTTGTTTTTTGATTCGTATAAAAATGGTTTCAAGCCGCGCGCATCGAATTCATGGCGACTGGCATCGTCGGCTTTCAAATAGAACGCGTCGTCGATAACAATGCCGAAGATCAACCCATCTTTGTAAATACCATGGCCGCCGAACATCGCCCGCGAGGTGACGCTGCCAAGCGGGGTCAGCAGTTCCAAGAGATAATCGACGAATTCATTTTGTTTGGCCAACACATTGCTCCATGAAAACATTGTTTGAGCTATCCGGCGAACTTGCCGCTCGCGCAACCACGTCTGAAAAACTGGTGCGCGGCTGTCTCGAAAAAATTGCCGACCCCAATGGTGAGGGTGCGCGCGCGTTCATCAAAGTCTACGCCGACACAGCGCTCGCCGCGGCACGGGCCAGCGATACGGCGCGTGCGAATGGACTGGTTGCGTCGCCGCTCGCCGGTATTCCGATTTCGGTGAAGGACTTATTTGACATCGGCGGCGAAATCACACGCGCAGGCTCAATCGTGTTGAACGATGCGCCGCCGGCAACTGCGGACGCGCCGGCCGTCGCGCGTTTGAAGGCAGCCGGCATGATTGTCATCGGGCGCACCAACATGACCGAATTCGCCTACGGTGCCAATGGCATGAATCAACATTACGGCATACCGTTGAATCCATGGGATCGCGCCACGAAACGCATTCCCGGCGGTTCGACCTCAGGGGGCGCCGTCAGCGTCACCGACGACATGGCGGCGGCCACCATCGGCTCGGATACCGGTGGTTCCGTGCGCATCCCATCAGCGTTGTGCGGCATCACCGGCTTCAAGCCCACGCAGCGCCGCGTTCCGCTGACGGGCGCGTTTCCGTTGTCGTTTACACGTGATTCGATTGGACCGTTGGGGCATTCAGTTGCATGCTGCGCGTGGCTCGATGCCGTGATGGCGGATGCATCGCTCGCACTGCCGGCGCCGGCCATGTTGAAAGGTTTACGTTTGGGTGTGCCAACTACGTTGTTGCAGGACGGCCTTGCGCCGCAAGTCGCCGACGCGTTTTCGCGCACGCTGACGCGTTTGTCGGCGGCGGGTGCCACGATCAAAGATTTCGCGTTTCCGGAATTGGCCCGCGAACGTGACGGCAGCGTGAAGGCGAATTTTTCTGCGGTGGAAGCCTATGCGTTGCATCGCACCCGACTCGAGGCCAATGGAGATAAATTCGACCGTCGCGTGTACGCGCGCCTGATGCTGGGTGCTCAAATGAAAGCGGCGGATTATGTTGATCTGTTGCAATTGCGGCGTGCATTGATGGAATCCGCCGATCACACGACGATGCACTTCGACGCGCTGCTGGCACCCACCGTGCCGATCATCGCCCCCACGATTGCCGAAATGGAATCATCCGATGAAGTGTTTTTCAAAGTAAATGGCATGCTGCTCAGAAATTGCGCGCCGTTCAATGTGCTCGATCGGCCGTGCTTGTCGCTCCCTTGTCACCGCTCAGGTGATGCGCCGGTCGGGTTGATGGTTGTGGGTGAGACGATGGGAGATGTAGACGTGCTTGCGATTGGGATGGCAATCGAAGCCGCGCTGGCGTTGTAGGGCTCGCGAGAACTAGAACCCGCGATTCTTTTTCTTTGTCGCTTGCGCCTCTTCCTCATCCCTCTTCATCTTTTTTTCGGCCTGCTTTTTGTCCCAGCCGATCAATGGCGTAATGACGCTCCACCACAAAGCCAACACGGCGAACGGCATCAGCACCCAAAACCACGACCAATTCGCGGGTGGGCCGATATCGGCGAGTTTCAACAACAAGATGATGGCGGCAACAACGGCGAGTGGCATGGCTAACTCCAACGGGATTTGGACGGACAGCGTACAAATTAGCACAATCCACGCCGCATTACTTGTCACGGCGCAGTTGCCGTGAATGATTCGAGCCAACGGGAAAGGGCGCAGGAATGTAATGCCACTTGCCAAACTGGTCAACGGCATCGAGAGGGACATCGTTGGTAAATTCGTCACGACCAT
>JAYTUX010000097.1:0-2415 GCA_043744315.1 Betaproteobacteria bacterium
TTTCGATTTATAGACGGGTTTCGCGCTGCCGTTAGCTTTCAATTCAAACTCGAACGGCCCCTTGGCGTTGGCCGACGCCCATCGAAATGCCGGCTGCAAGGTTGCAACCTTGGTGTCGCGCGGATAAAGTAATCGCTCCGCTGGCAATGGCACAGCGGCTTCGGTTTTCGTGGCCGCGCCTCCAAGGCTACGCATGCGAATCGACGCGCTCGATGTTTGCGATGCCGCCTGCGCGACGACTTGCGAAGAGACCTTCCATTTGGTTTCGCGCAATGTCGGCGGCGGACCGATCTTGGCGGTGACTTCGGCATCGCCCACAACAAAATCGCCCGGACCCTTGAGAACAAACTCCTTGCCCGATAGCAGGTACATGACCCCCACCGAACATTCACGCGCGCAATTGATGCGCGCACCCTTTTTGATCTCCGCCATCAACGCCACTTTGCCGGCATCAAGCGCGGCCTCACCCTTGACGTCGGTGATGAACGCGACGCCAGATTGAGCCTGCGCGGCTATGGCGGAACCCATCACCGCCGAGGCAATCATGATTGCGGAAAATATTTGTTTGGTTTTCATCGTCATCTCCCAAAAATACACCGCTTAAGCGGCTATGGCAACGTTACTGATGGTGCTGGCAATTGCGCAACATTCGCTGTCTTTCCAACATCGACACCCCACAAATGCATCGCCGTGTGACCGCGGATCGCCTGCTCGCCAAAATCCACAAACTCAAACGCGTCGCCCAACTGCACTTTCAATGACGTGGTCAATACAATTGGGACACCCAGACGTTTGGTCAACCCCTCCACCCTCGAGGCCACATTGACGGCATCGCCGATCGCGGAGTAGTTGTTTCGCTCGGTAGAACCGATGATGCCGACCACCGCTTTTCCGTAGTTTATGCCTATTCCAATTTTCAGGTGCGGCAAACCTTCGGCGACGAATTCCTCATTCAATTGCTTCAGCGCCGCCACCATATCGATTGCGCATTTCACGGCATTGACGCATGGGTCGCCCACACTGCGCGGTGCGCCGAACAACACCATCATGCCGTCGCCCATAAATTTATCCATGGTGCCGTCGTAGCGGTGAACGCAGGCGACCATGCGGTCGAAGTAGCGCGTCAGTAGATTGGTGACATTCTCCGGCGGAAGCGTTTCCGACATGCCGGTAAAGCCTCGAATATCGCTGAAGAGCACACATATTTCCGCCGTTTTCGCCGATTTCCCCGCCGACAAATTACCGGCCAGCATTTCCTGAAGCACGGCCGGGGAAACGCTGCCGGAGAAGGATTGTTTGAAGCGGTTTTTTTCAAGCAGAGTCTGCATACCATCCCCCGCCGCGCCGACCGCCACCGCAATCCACAACACCACGAGAAATGTTAGGGCAGGAATGAGAACATGCGCTGTGATAAAGATCACTGAAAGGCCAAAAAGCAGCAGGGGCGCAACAACGAGCGCACAAAAATAGGTACGCCAGTTTGAAGGTACAAAAACGAGTGCGAGTAACAATGTATAAACGATCAATTTTGTGACGTCGGAAACGGGTTTCAGCAGGCCATCACCCAACATACTGCGTAGTGTCTGAAAATGAACAATGACGCCCGGCTGATTGACAGTGAGTTCACCATTCGCGCCACGTTCCCAGCTAGACAAGCCAACCGGCAAATTCCAACGATCCTGCGATTTGGTGACACTTCCGAGCAAAACAACTTTTCCCGCAAAATTGCTCCTTAATTCGTCGACCTTGCCCGATTCAGCCCATTCAATGACCCTCTGAATCGGGATGTAGTTGACGACATCACCCACCGTGAAATCGATATATCCGCTACCGGGCTCAAGCCCGAGCCGCCTTGCGATCGCCGCCGAAAACGCCGGTAGCGAACCCTCTTTGACCACTTCACGCTCATTAAATCGGCGCGCAAATCGATCCCTATCTTCGAGTACTCTGTCGATTGCCAGCAAGTCGCCCTCATCGAGAATTCGCTGATAGGTCGGGTGAATGGGTGCCAAATTGCCGGCACGATCAAACGTATGCACCACCACCAGCGGCACGGAGCGCTTGAGGTTGGCAATGCTTGCCAAAAACGCAATGTCGAGCCCCGGCATGATTTTGTCGAATGAGCGAGACGGCATCTGGATATCGATGCCGACCATCGCCGGCTGAGACATCGTCAACGCGTTGAGCGTCTTCGCAAAATGCCGGTGCCACATCGCTAGCGGCTCTTCAAATACGTCCTCAGCTGCTTCATCGACACCAATCAGTACTGGCTCAACCTTCGCCGGTCGTGGAAAATACTTCCGCAGAAATTCCATTTGCTGATCGAAAGCAATGCGCTCAAGCACGCCAAGCACCGACTGATCCTGCGTTGGCACGCGAACAAGCAGCGCAAAAATCAACGCCGAGACCGTCATC
>JAYTUX010000098.1:0-7914 GCA_043744315.1 Betaproteobacteria bacterium
CCACCCGCAGCGTCCGTTACTTCGTTACCGCTGAATGAAAATCGAATTTCCCCCTCTTCACCAGCCAAAAAATCAGCAAGTGGGGCCAGTTCGCGCGGCCGGCATTGGCCCGAAATCGTCTGTTTCTGGCGGGCGAATCGCTCAATTTGAATGGTATCGGACATTCGGAAAACACCTTCTCAACGGACGCGCATGATATGATTTTGACGCCAATTAGTCAAAAAGTGATTGATTTTGAAGAAGAAAATTATTCTGGCGTCGACGTCGCGCTACCGCGCTGAACTGTTGCACCGCTTGAAGATACCGTTTACAGCCTGCAAGCCGGACACCGACGAATCTCCATTGGCACAAGAAACGCCTCCACAAACGGCGCGTCGATTGTCGTTGGCAAAGGCGCGCAGCGTCGCAGCCGATCATCCGGGCGCGCTGATCATCGGTTCGGACCAAGTCGCCGAACTTGATGGCCACCCCATCGGCAAACCCGGAACCTACGATGCCGCGCGCCAGCAGTTGCAAATGATGCGAGCAAAAAGTCTGGTTTTTCACAGCGGAATTGCCCTCGTCAATACTCATGCTGGCACCTCCCAGTCGACAATCGTGGCAACCAGTGTACGGTTCCGGAATTACTCCGACGCCGAAATCGAACACTATCTTGACAACGAAGATGCACTTGACTGTGCCGGTAGCGCCAAATCCGAAGGGCTTGGTATCGCGCTAATTGAATCGATGCAAAGTGACGATTCCACTGCATTGGTCGGTCTGCCGCTCATCGCGTTGTGCTCGATGCTGGGTAAGGAAGGTTACGTCGTGCTGGCATGAAGGATCACGGCACATTGTTTCTGATCCCAACTAACTTGTCGGAATCGTTCTCGCTCGACAGTATTCTGCCTCGCGAAGTAGCGACAATCGCATTGACACTTGACCATTACATCGCTGAAAACGCCAAAACAGCACGGGCGTTTCTAAAGGAACTGGGCGTTACTCGACCATTGCGCGACATTTCGATTTGCGAATTGACGACACATGTCGATGACGATAAGTTGCTTGAAATGCTCGCGCCGTTATTTGCCGGGCACGATGTCGGCCTGGTGTCAGAGGCCGGTGCGCCGGGTGTTGCGGATCCGGGTGCCATGGTCGTCGATCTGGCGCATCGGCGTGGCATCGGCGTTATGCCGCTGGTCGGGCCATCATCGATTCTCCTGGGGCTGATGGCGAGCGGACTCAACGGACAAAAGTTTGCCTTTCACGGCTATCTGCCGAGGGAAAAAACCGCAAAAATATTGGCAATCCGCGAGCTTGAACGGGAATCGCGCCAGCGCGACATGACACAAATTTTCATTGAGACGCCGTACCGTAATCAAGCGATGCTCGCCGATCTGATCGAAACACTTTCACCGGCAACCAAACTTTGCGTCGCCAGCGATTTGACGGGATCAGATCAGCTCATCATTCAACAACCGGTTGCAGCATGGCGAAAGTCACCCAGTACCGCGCCCATCAAACCCGCTTTGTTTTTGTTGCTGGCAAAGTAGTTGATTAATCCATCGCGACGCCGCTCTCGCCTTTGCGATACGGGCACGGCTCAAACGACCTGTGATTCCATCGACGTCTCGAAAATCGATTTAAGTGCCAGCATCGGCATCAGCTCTCTCGCCGACTTCGGCACGCTAAAGTAATAGCCCTGACCTACGCTGCAACCTTTTGCCCTCAGCAGCGTCAATTGCCCGGCCGTTTCAATACCTTCGGCAATGATGTCGAGTTCCAGGCTTCTTGCCATACTGATGATGGCAACGACGATCGCGGTATCGTTCGGATCGACCGTGATGTCGCGCACGAAACTCTGATCGATTTTAAGTTTGCCGAAGGGCAAGCGTTTAAGGTACGACAGGCTTGAATACCCGGTACCGAAGTCATCTACCGCCAGGTGCACCCCCAGCGCCGCAATTTCATTAAGCAGCGTGACGCTGCTTTCACCTTGGCGCATGACCTGACTTTCGGTAATTTCCAATTCCAGTAAATTTGCGTCCAGGCCAGTTTGCTTGAGTATCGACACGAGCATATCCACAAAGCCCTTGTCCACCAACTGTCGCGCGGAGAGATTGACTGCCATGCGCCTCGGCGGGAAGCCTTCACGGAGCCATGCCACCGATTGGCGACAGGCTTCGCGCAATACCCACTCGCCGATGTTATTGATTAAGCCGGTTTCCTCCGCAAGCGGAATGAACTCTCCCGGCATCATGGTGCCGCCATCTTCGTGCAACCATCTGACGAGCGCCTCAAAGGCGACGATTTCGCCGGTATTGAGATCAATTTGCGGTTGATAAACCAGCGTGAAATCGCCATTGTTGACCGCCGCCCGGAGATTGGATTCCATTGCCGCCCGACGTTTCACTGCAACATTCATTTGCGGCGTAAAGAACTGGTAGGTGTTTTTTCCCAGTGACTTGCCATGGAACATGGCGGTATCGGCGTTTTTGAGCAAGGTTGGCGGATCGTGGCCATCGTCCGGATACAAAGCAATGCCGATCGAACCCGACACGTGCTGCTCGATGCCGCCCACTTGAAATGCCAGCCGCAGTGCATCGAGAATTTTTTGAGCAACTCGCGTTGCCCCCTGATGCCCATCGAGTTGATCGAGTAGCACAATGAATTCGTCGCCCCCCTGGCGGGCAATGGTGTCATGGGTGCGGACGGACTCAATGAGACGGGTCGCGATCTGGCGCAACAAGTCGTCGCCAACATCGTGGCCCAGCGTGTCGTTAATGTTTTTGAAGTTGTCGATATCGATGAACATTACCGCGAAACGCTTGGTCGATCGCATGGCGCGCCCGATTGCCTGCGATACGCGATCTTGCATCAAGGAACGGTTGGGCAGCCCGGTCAGCGCGTCGTGATAGGCGAGATGCTGAATGCGCGCCTCAATATTTTTTCGCTCGGTGATGTCGCGAGTGTTGACAATGACTCCTCCCACGCCGGGAACACTCAGGCAATTTTTGCCGATCGCCTCTAGCGTGCGCCACTCGCCATCACTGCGCACCACGCGAAATTCGATCGCGCGTTCCATTTGTCCACGTGCCAGCAATTCGCGAAAATCCGAACGCATTTTCTCAGCATCGTCACGATGCACAAGATCAAATTGACATTTGCCGAGCATGTCGGCGGGCTCGTAGCCCAGCATGTGTTTGACCGAAGGGCTCTGGTAGCGAATGATGCCGTCGATATCGAGCACGGTGACGATATCCATCGCGCTTTCGGTCAATGCCTTGAATCGACCCTCAGAGGCCTCCAAGGCCATTGCGGCTTGCTTAAAATCGCTAATATCGGTCAGTACGCCAATCACCCCGGCAGGGCGTCCGCTGGCGTCGGTGAACTGGCTGATATGCCGCACCACGTGCCGTTCCAACCCACGCCCGTCTTTAACGACCGCCTCGGCGACAAATGTCCGGCCGGTGGACAGGACATTTCGATCTTCAATTTCTGCAAGCGCCGCCATATCCGCCGACAAAAAATCTCGCGGCCTTTTGCCAATCCAATCCTCGCGCCGTTTTGAAAAAAATAACTCCCACGCACGGTTGAAGCCGAGATAGGCACCCTCCGCGCGTCGATAGAAAATAGGCGACGGAAATACTTCCAAAAGTTCCTGCGTGAAACGCAAATGCTGATCCAGCGCGCGAGACGTTTCCTTCAGACTGGTGATATCACTGCACGTTACCAGCACCCCGCTGATTTCCATTTGTGCGCCGCGCATAGGCGCTGCTGCAACGCTGAATTCAAACTCTGCACCATCCTGCCGCCGCCAAACAATTTCATAGTTGTAAACAGTTTCTCCCGCCATCACTCGTCGCCGCAGATCAAGCACGCGGTCGGCGTTTTCGCGGGTCACAAGCGGTGACTCCGCACCGATAGCCGTCGATCGCGGCACGCCGAATACCTTTTCCGCTGCCGGATTCCAGAGAGACACAATCCCCTCTGCAGAAACGGCGTAAATTGCCAACGGCGATGTATCGACGACCGCACGCAATGACTCATTGAGCGCCTGAAGGGTTTCCTGCGACGCACGAAATTGCGAAACATCCTCGATCGAACCAAGGGCATACATCGGCTCACCGGTCACGTCGCGCACCACCACGCCCGATCGTTGCGCCCAGATCACCGAGCCGTCCTTGCGCACATAGCGCTTTTCCTTGCTGATCGGCAGCGTGCGCCCCTTTACAAACGCATCGCGGATCAGCGCTTCGTCGTCGCGTTGATCGTCGGGGTGCGTGACATCCACGAAGCTTTTGCCAATCAATTCCGCCGCGGTATAGCCAAGCATTTCGCAAAACCGTTTGTTCACCAGCGTGAAACGGCCGTCGCGGTCGACCTGGGTTAAGCCTATCCCGACCAGATCGAACGCTTCGCGAAATTTGCGTTCGCTTTCCGTAAGCGCAGTTTCACGGGCCCGCATCGATAGCGCGAGTGTTTGAATGGCGCGGCTAAGTTCCTCGAGCTCAGCGTAATCCCGGTGCCTGCCTTCAGCGCCGGTAAATTCACGGATATCCTCGCGCTGCAGGCGTTCGGTCAAACGTCGAATCGGTTCGCCGATGTAGCGCGCAAAGATTGCGCCGAGCAGTGCCGAGACCAGCACGGCACCGAAACCCCACCACAGCAATTGATTGCGCATGCGCTCGGCAAGCTCGGGGGCAAGACCGCCCTCGGATCCCATTCGGACTGCGACCACACCAATGACGATCGCGACTGCGAGCGTCGTCGCCGCGAATCCGGCAATAATACGCAGATTGATGCTTGAAGCATGTCTGACGCGATCATCGCCGTTCGAGACTGAAAAAATGTCTGCCTGCGACACTGCGACATTCGCTTTTGCAGATGGGGCAATCCGCGCCATACCCGCTTCAGCCCACCGTGGAATTGCTTCTGATCGGATTCTGCCTATCGAGTTGAGTGTGGTTCACAAATTCACCCGCTCGACGAAATGCACGCCGCCGTTCAACGCAATACCGATCCGCCCGAAGATGCAGCGGGCAACAACTTTGTTAAGATGGTTTCCGCTGCGGACGCTCCCAACCTGCGCGCCAGCTGCTCGGAAAATGTGTCATCCGGCGTGTAGTCGACAACCACCTCCGCTTTGATGATCTCGCGCGCGACAAAATCAAGACCGCCCAATCCATCGGCGAGCCCAAGTTCGATACTCTTGGCACCCGACCAGACCAGCCCCGAGAAAAGTTCCGGCGATTCTTTCAGGCGCTTGCCGCGCCCCTCTCTTACCACGTTGATGAATTGCTGATGAATTTCCGCAACCATTTGTGCCGCAAATTTTTGTTGCTCCGGATTCGCAGGCGAAAACGAATCCAGAAAGCCCTTGTTTTCACCGGCTGTGATCAGTCTGCGCTCGACGCCAAGCTTTTCCATTGCACCGGTAAAGCCAAATCCATCCATCAACACGCCGATAGATCCAACAATTGACGCCTTGTCGACAAATATTTTATCTGCCGCTGCCGCAACGTAGTAGCCGCCGGATGCGCACATGTCCTGTACGACGACGTATAACGGAATGTCTTTGTGTAGTGCACGGAGGCGTCGTATTTCGTCATTGATAACGCCGGCCTGCACGGGACTGCCACCGGGGCTGTTAATGCGCAGCACGACACCTTGCGTATTCTTGTCCTTGAAGGCTTGTTGCAGGGCACCGACAATTCGATCCGCGGATGCCTTGGAATCCGCCGCGATTGTCCCCTTGAGCTCGACCAGTGATGTGTGTTTTTCCGTCGAACCACTGTCACGCTTGCCCCCCGCCCAACCCATGGCCGCAAGCAAAAGCAAAAAACAAAATGACAACCAGCCCAGACTAAGCGCGATTCGCCAGCGGCGGCTGCGGCGTTGCTCGACCAGGAGTTCACGCGCAAGTGACTCCAAAACGCCACTGGGCGAGCCTACGGTTTGCGGTGAAATTTCCATGCGCTCACATCATGTGTCGGTGAAATTGCCGAGAATATCGTGCGTAAGCACGACAAACGGTGCATCTATTGTCAATGGGATTTTTGTCAGTGCCGCGCCTTGGCACGGCCCGGCGACACAAAGGCCGGTGTCGGGCTCGAACAATGCGCCATGTGTTGCGCAAATCAAGTATAAGCCAGTTTCGTCGAACACCTCTCCGGGCAGCCAATCCAGAGACGTACCACGATGCGGACAAACGTTGACATATGCGTGAACATTTTCCTTAAACTCGATGGCGAATGCCGGCATGATTGCGCCTCGACGCTGAATCTCGAACGATATGGCTTTGCCGCCATCCGCAGGAGACAGCAACTGGTCGCGTCGGCAAACGCGCCGAATCCGGACTATGCGTTTATCTTCATCCATGCCGACAATTCCGCCACGGTGTCAAACATGCCAAGCGAAGGCAACTGCGCAAGTTCGGTGCGTGGATGCGCGCCGTAGGTGACCGCGAGCGCGTCAACACCCGCATTTTGCGCGAGCTCAAGATCGTGGGTCGTGTCGCCGATCATCAACGTACGACCGGCGTCAACGGCGGAGAAATCCATCAGCTTTTGCAACATGTCGGGATGCGGCTTCGGAAATCCCTCATCGGCACATCGTGAGAAATTGAAATGCGCCTTTAACGCGGTATGACCGAATGCACGTTCAAGACCGGCGCGCGGCTTGCCGGTGGCGACGGCAAGAAATCGTTCGGGGTGGGCGAGACTCGCAAGCAACTCACGAATGCCGCCGAATAGCGGCGCTTCATGATCGCGTTCCACAAAATATTTACGATAAGTCAACGCATACGTCGTCTGCGCTTCACTGTCGAGGTGTGGAAACAAACGCTTCGTTGAATCCTTCACGCCGAGACCGATAATCGATTTTGCCTGTTCAAGTGTCGGCACCGGCAGGCGCATATCAATTGCGGCCAATTGAATGCATTCGGCGATGAGGCCGGTCGAATCCATGATGGTGCCGTCCCAATCGAAAACGATCAGGTCGTATCGCAGATTTTTCACTGAAGAGGTCATGCCATTGCGCGCCGCAAATAACCGAGATATTTTTCCAGATCCGGCGATAGTGGCGCAACGATGCTTGTCGTGTTGCCGGATGCCGGATGCGGAAACGTCATTGATCGAGCATGCAAAAACATTCGTTTCAGGCCGCCGTGCTTCGCTGCAGCAACGTGTTTGTTTAACGTGAAGTCGCCGTATTTGTCGTCACCGATAATTGGAAAACCGGCCGAGCCCAGATGAACACGAATCTGATGCGTGCGCCCGGTACGAATTTCACAATCGAGCAGCGTGGCACCCGGCAATTTTTCGAGACGCGTGACGATCGTATGCGACTCCTGACCATCCTCTTCATCAACCGAGACGCGCCGCTCGCCGCTCGCGGTCACCTGTTTCGTGAGCCTGGTGCGAATGTGCCGGCGTTCGTCCAGCCAGTTGCCTTTCACCAGTGTGGTGTAGTGTTTTTCGACTCGTTGCGACGTCTCACCACGCAGCATTGCGTGCATGGCGGTCAATGCGCTGCGTTTCTTGGCAAGCAACAACACACCTGATGTGTGGCGGTCGATGCGGTGGACGAGTTCGATAAATTTCGCTTCCGGGCGCAATGCGCGCAGTGCCTCGATGACGCCAAAGCTGATGCCGCTGCCGCCATGAACGGCCATACCGGCGGGTTTGTTGATGGCCAGCAGCGCGTCGTCTTCGAACAGAATATCTAACGACAAACCCCCCGTATTGTCTGCCTTTCCGGCAGAAAATGCCCGGAACGCCGCGTCGATACTGGGGTTCGCTGCTTTTTCCACCGTGCGAATGGGAGGAATCCGCACCACATCATCAAGCTGCAATCGATAGGCTGCGTCAATCCGCCCCTTGTTAACCCTGACTTCGCCCGACCGCACAATGCGATAAACGTGGTTTTTCGGCA
>JAYTUX010000099.1:0-2413 GCA_043744315.1 Betaproteobacteria bacterium
CCTTCGGAGACGTGGATGAGTGGCTGAAATCGGCGCCCTGCTAAGGCGTTATACGGTTAATAACCGTATCGAGGGTTCGAATCCCTCCGTCTCCGCCAATAATATGTTTTAAGCAGTCCAAAGAAGTCCTTTAAAACCCGCGATTTCCCTCTAGGATCGCGGGTTTTTTGTTTGGTAACGTCCAACTGAAGGTATTGCAATCCGGCAACAACCACCGCCGGCTGGCGCCGATCGGCTCTATTCCGCCGGCAGAAGCTGAAGCAAACTACCATCTGAAACTCGCCGAGACCGCCGCTTCTGCGGTCTCAACTTAAACCAAACAGCCTCCACGAAACCCGGGGCGATTCACCGGTCCACCAGCGGACATGGGCCAAACGGACTATATCTTGAGCGCCACACTTCAATTACCGTGCTGTTGTGTAAATTGGGGAGTGATAGAAATGAAGCGGTCATTACTGGTTTCCCTCTTTGTGGGTGCGTTACTGACATGTGGCTCTGTGGCGCAGGCAAGTGGCCTGTCTTTTCAGACTGGTAATGGTTTTTATACGGCGCTGGGGCTTGAGGCAGGCTACCCGTCGGACTACGACCACCTGAGGATTACCGGAGCCTCGGGCTCAATCACTGGAGCCCCCACCTACAAGATAGCTTCCCTGGATTTCATTGCGGGCTACAACGCCTGGAACATCCATGACGCTACGGGTACTTTTACTGTCGATTTTGCAATCAATACTAGCCACGCGACGCTCACGCTGCCCTACACGATTCACATCGACTATCAAGACACTTTGAAGCTCTTGATTGGGCAGGCCAGCCTGGTCTACGGCGGCAATACCTTCATCGTATTGACCGACCCGGTTATGTTGACAAGTACGGGTGGTGGAAACCCGCGCGGTACTCTTTCAGCAGACCTTAATGCGTCTATCTCCCAGGTTCCATTGCCACCTGCGTTACTGTTGATGGCATCGGCCCTTGGACTAATGGGCTTCTTTGGCAGGCGCAAGGCGTAAATATCGCTTAACGCAAGCGTCGTTCGCGATTCCCCAGGGTCGCCAAGCATCCCTCAGGTCAAAGACCATAACCCGCAATTTTCGATCGAGATTGCGGGTTTTTGTTTTGTGCGGTGAGCCGCCTGGGCCTTCCTAGACCTTGACGTCGACCGGGCGAACGGCGACACCCTCCGTGCGGACGCGTTGATCGAGCAGCCCAATGCAGGCGGCCACATTTCTCAGCGCCGGCACGGCGACGCCAGTTAACTCTGCGATCTCAATGATGACGTTGAGAATGGCATCCCATTCGAGCGGTCGCCCGGCGCGCAGGTCTTGCAGCATCGACGGGGTTTGAGCGAAATTGCCCGCCACACGGCGCAGCTCGGCTTCCACATCAAGCTTGGAGGCAATACCGATGGACGCTGCCACGGCCGCGCTTTCGCGCGACAACTGCCGCACCAGTTCTGCGCCTCCCGCAGTGGCGACGATTCTGCCCGGTGCCGACTGAGTGAGGGTGCACAAAGGATTCCACAACACGTTAAGCAGCAGCTTGCCCCATTTGGCGGCGCGGATATCGGTGGTGACCTCGGTGGGAATACACGTGGCGGTCATGAAGGTGGCTATCTGTTGCGCGCGTTCGCTCAGGCGATTGTCCGGTTCGCCCAAAATCAGATTGTCGAGTTCGGTTTTGGGCAAGAACAAATGGCCCGGCGCTTTACCGGTGACAGGTTTGTAAATCACAGCGCCGATGACGCGATCCAGGGCGATTTTTTTGGCGAGCTTGCCGTCCGCATCAAGGCTTGCGAGTTGCCGGCCACGCCAAGGCGAATCCACCCGTTCGAAATACCACCACGGCAGGCCGTTCTGGATCATCACCAACGAGCCATGGGGTGCGAGTGACGCCATCATCTCGTCTGCCGCGCCGGCCAGTTGCATCGACTTCAAGGTGACGATGACAAGGTCGTAGCCGCCGCCCGCTTTTCCCGGCTCGCAGGTCTTGACGCGAAATTGTTTGTTGCGGCCATCGGCCCATTCGAGCTTGATACCGGCGTCCGTCAGTGCGTGGTATTGCGCGCCGCGTGCGAGGAGAGTGACATCGGCGCCCGCATCCGCTATCAGACCACCGAGATAACCGCCAATCGCGCCGGCGCCAAAAATCAATGTACGCATTGCTGCCTTCAATGTTGCTTATTCGGTGGGAATATTGGCGTCTTTGACGACTTTGGTGTACTTGGCGATGTCGGCGCGAATCTGTTGCCCCAGCGTCAGCCTGATGTTGCAATGCTGGTTCTAAGGTCGCCATTATCACCGCGTTTATCGCTGTAGCACGGTGGAAAATTTGTACTCAGGGTCATGCCGAGCACTCGGTCAAAAATGCAAGAACGGCACTACTGGTTCGGCATCAAGATGCTTCTGCAGGATATGGT